>NZ_JBXWMT010000035.1:0-1272 GCF_059609985.1 Ruegeria sp. YTSA219 | reverse complement strand
GGTTTTTTCACCCAGTCTCTCTCAGCGCGCGACCCAGAGCTGTTCGGCTCGATCACGTCCGAGCTGGGCCGTCAGCGCGACGAGATCGAATTGATCGCGTCCGAGAACATCGTCTCTGCTGCCGTGATGGAAGCGCAGGGCTCGGTGATGACCAACAAATACGCCGAAGGATACCCCGGCAGGCGTTACTATGGCGGGTGTCAATTTGTTGATATCGCTGAAAATATGGCCATCGACCGCGCCAAGCAGCTGTTCGGTTGCGGCTTTGCAAACGTCCAGCCGAACTCTGGCTCTCAGGCAAACCAGGGCGTGTTCCAGGCACTGATCAAACCCGGCGACACCATCCTGGGCATGAGCCTGGATGCGGGGGGCCACCTGACCCATGGCGCCGCACCCAACCAGTCGGGCAAGTGGTTCAACGCCGTCCATTACGGTGTGCGCAAACAGGACAACCAGATCGACTATGACCAGATCGAAGCGCTGGCGAAAGAGCATCAGCCCAAGCTGATCATCGCAGGCGGGTCGGCCATTCCGCGCATCATTGATTTTGCCCGCATGCGCGAGATCGCGGACATGGTCGGCGCCTATCTGCATGTCGACATGGCCCATATCGCCGGTCTGGTCGCGACAGGCGCACACCCATCGCCCTTCCCGCATGCGCATGTGGCTACTACCACCACGCATAAAACCCTGCGCGGTCCGCGGGGCGGCATGATCCTGACCAATGACGAGGCGATCGCCAAGAAAGTGAACTCGGCCATCTTCCCTGGCATTCAGGGTGGCCCGCTGATGCATGTCATCGCGGCCAAGGCCGTGGCCTTTGGCGAAGCACTGCGACCCGAGTTCAAGGACTACATCGCCCAGGTGGTCACCAACGCGCAGGTCCTGTCGGACCAGTTGATCAAAGGTGGGCTGGACACAGTCACCCACGGCACCGATACCCACGTGGTTCTGGTGGACCTGCGCCCTAAAGGCGTCAAAGGCAACGCGACTGAAAAGGCACTGGGCCGGGCGCATATCACCTGCAACAAGAACGGTGTCCCGTTCGATCCCGAAAAACCGATGGTGACCAGCGGCATCCGCCTTGGCAGCCCCGCAGGTACCACGCGTGGCTTTGGCGAGGCCGAGTTCCGCCAGATCGCCGACTGGATCATCGAAGTGGTCGACGGTCTGGCCGCAAATGGCGAGGACGGTAACGGTGAGGTCGAGGCCAAAGTCAAAACCGAAGTCGCAAACCTCTGCGCCAGATTCCCTATCTATCCAAACTTGTAA
>NZ_JBXWMT010000034.1:0-1371 GCF_059609985.1 Ruegeria sp. YTSA219 | reverse complement strand
ATGGCAAAGGAAAAGTTTGAGCGTAATAAGCCGCACGTCAACATCGGCACGATTGGCCACGTTGACCACGGCAAGACGACGCTGACCGCAGCAATCACCAAGTATTTCGGTGACTTCAAAGCGTATGACCAGATTGACGGCGCGCCTGAAGAAAAAGCACGTGGCATCACCATCTCGACGGCCCACGTGGAATACGAGACCGATGCGCGTCACTACGCCCACGTTGACTGCCCCGGCCACGCCGACTACGTCAAGAACATGATCACCGGTGCGGCGCAAATGGACGGCGCGATTCTGGTTGTGAACGCGGCTGACGGCCCGATGCCTCAGACCCGCGAGCACATTCTGCTGGGCCGCCAGGTTGGTATCCCGACCATGGTCGTGTTCATGAACAAAGTTGACCAGGTTGACGACGAAGAGCTGCTGGAGCTGGTTGAAATGGAAATCCGCGAGCTGCTGAGCTCGTATGATTACCCTGGCGACGACATTCCGATCATTGCCGGTTCGGCACTGGCCGCGATGGAAGGCAACAACCCGGAAATCGGCGAAGAATCGATCCGCAAGCTGATGGCTGCCGTGGACGAGTACATCCCGACGCCTGAGCGTGCTGTTGACCAGCCGTTCCTGATGCCGGTCGAAGACGTGTTCTCGATCTCGGGCCGTGGTACAGTTGTGACCGGTCGTGTTGAGCGTGGCGTGATCAATGTTGGCGACGAGATCGAAATCGTCGGCATCCGCGACACCAAGAAAACCACCTGTACCGGTGTTGAAATGTTCCGCAAGCTGCTGGATCGCGGCGAAGCGGGCGACAACATCGGCGCGCTGCTGCGTGGTATCGACCGTGAAGGTGTTGAGCGTGGCCAGGTTCTGTGTAAGCCGGGTTCGGTTACACCGCACACCAAGTTCGAAGCCGAAGCCTATATCCTGACCAAGGAAGAGGGTGGCCGTCACACGCCGTTCTTCGCGAACTACCGTCCGCAGTTCTACTTCCGTACAACTGACGTGACCGGCACCGTGACCCTGGCAGCTGGCACCGAGATGGTTATGCCCGGCGACAACGTGTCGTTCGAGGTTGAGCTGATCGCACCGATCGCGATGGAAAACGGCCTGCGTTTCGCCATCCGCGAAGGCGGCCGCACCGTCGGCGCCGGCGTTGTGTCGAAGATCGTCGAGTAATTCGCGCAAGCGAATGATCAAATGGAAAGGGCGCCCATTCGGCGCCCTTTCTCGTTTGATCTCGACAAGCCCGCGACGCACCCATGTCGTACACCAATGAGTGTTGAGTGATCGGAGGCGGTGATGAGATCGTTCGTCGAATAGTCTCAGACCTAACCGTCGAAACAAAAAAGCCCGCCCCAAACGGGGGCGGGC
>NZ_JBXWMT010000033.1:0-2074 GCF_059609985.1 Ruegeria sp. YTSA219 | reverse complement strand
AGAGTTATTGACGGAATCATTTCGATGTGACATCCGTTCGGGGCTGGTGTGGATAACTCGACGGCGCGCCAAGCAGGCTACGGTTCGGGACGGATGATTTCCGTTCGCCGGGATGTGCCTGTATCACGCTCCAGAGAGTGGTTTGCAACCACGTTAATAGCGACTCGATGAGGGACTTTGATGTCGGGCGCTTAACTGTATCCCTCCATTAAGAAGCAAATTTCTGTTTCTTAGTTTCTGCTTGAATAGCAGAGCAACCAAATCCCGAGAAATACAAAGTCAACATGAAACCCGAGACCGCCTTCGCAGGCGGTTTTTTTGTTCTGAAAGGATGACATATGAACAAAGAACCAAACGAAACCTCCACAGAAGTAACCGAACCGCAACCGAGATCCCCATGGATCAGCTACGCTCGTCGGAAAGCCAACTCAGCAAAAGACGTCGTCGCGGCTGGGCAAGATATGCTTTCTCAACCTGAGCCAGGCCGGGAGACGTCCGGTGTTGCCGAAAAAGACGTGACCTTTCTCGCTCGCCAGATCAGTAATTGGATCGTTCGAAATAGGAACCAGTTCTTTCTGGTTGAACGACCATCGCACCCTCTTTCGCAGGCTGAAGCAAAAAGGGTATGCCTAAAGCGGCTCAGGAGCCGTTATCCAGAGATGGACTTAACACAAGACCTTCAGCGTTCGGCGTTTCAGCGGGCTTTTGAACAAATCCATGACGACCCGAGCCAATCCATCGCGCTTTGGAACGGATCGACAAAGTGCCGTCCTGATATCAAGGAAATGATTATACCTGAAGGCGATACAGTTGCTCTCAACACTTGGAGCAAACCAGCTTATCGCGACCTTGCAGTTACCAACGCCGATACGACCATGTTCGATCAGTTTCTTGAACGGATCTTCCGCCAAGAAGCTGACCGCCGCGTCGTCAAGGATTGGGTTTCGTGGGGTCTTCAGAATGAGGCTGAGAAACTGGCTTGGGCTTTGTTCTTTTACTCCAGACATAAAGGGACAGGTAAGAGCACCCTTTGCACCTTGATCACCAAGCTGTTTGGGGAAGAAAACTCGATCACGCAAAATAGCGTCGCCAAGCTGACGGGGAAGTTCAACAAGCCGATCCTGGACAGCAAGCTGGTGGTATCAGAGGAACTGCAGCTGAAGCCGGATTCACCTCAAGGGAACACACTGAAGACGTACATCACCGAACGGGTTACAGTCTCGGAGGCGAAGGGGCGGGAAGTTGAGAAAGTCACACAGTGCTGCTGTTTCGTCTTCACGACCAACCATCTTCCGCTCTGGATCGAAGGTGGCGACCGTCGTTACTACGTGGTCGAGGTTGATCATGATGGACATGCTTCTGGTCCTGAGGCCGAAGACTTCGGTAACTTCATTGGCGAGTTCAACGCATGGATGGACCAACCGGAGAATGTCGCTCGGCTCTATAACGGGTTGATGGAGCATCATCAGTCGAACGACTTTAACCCTCGCTCACTGAATCTGTCACTGATCAAGACACCAGTCATGCGGGATATCATGGGTGCATCTCGGGAGGTGCTTCTGGTTCGGCTGGAGGAGCACATCAACGGGCTTGGTCGCTTCGCCATATCTCAGGAGAAACTGGCCAAGTTATTCATCGAAGATCTAAAGACCAATCAGAACCGCATTCGTCACATGATGCCTGAACTTCGATGGCGTTCTGAAAGCGTGAAGTGGGGCGGCGTCGATCATGCACGGACGGTTTGGGTTCATGCCGACTATCAGGTTGCTGGTGGACGGGTGAGAGGTCCGGATGGCTATGACGAACCCATCGACCCAGATGAAGACGAAGTGGAGATTATCTGATGAGAGCACCTTTGTTCATCGCAATGGATCGGCATCAAGAATGGTACACGGACCTGATCGCCAACCACCACCAAGAAGCCAGTCAAAAAGTAGAGGAACTGTTGAATGACACTGAAGAAGAGGAAAACGGCTGTTGGGTCACACCGACTGTCGAGCCAAGGAAACTACGATTCCGGGGGGAACAAGACCGAGCATACAGGTTCGTATATTGCATTACCCACCGGCTTGCC
>NZ_JBXWMT010000032.1:0-2990 GCF_059609985.1 Ruegeria sp. YTSA219 | reverse complement strand
GACCGAAACCCAATGAGCTATAAATCTGACATCGAAATTGCGCGTGAGGCGAAGAAGAAGCCGATTCAGGAGATTGGTGCGAAGATCGGCATCGAATCTGCTGATCTTCTGCCCTATGGCCATGACAAGGCAAAGGTGAGCCAGGACTTCATCAATTCGGTTCAGGGCCGTGAGGACGGCAAGCTGATTCTGGTGACGGCGATCAACCCGACGCCTGCGGGTGAGGGTAAGACGACGACGACTGTGGGTCTGGGTGACGGTCTGAACCGGATCGGCAAGAACGCGATGATCTGTATCCGTGAGGCTTCGCTGGGCCCGAACTTTGGCATGAAGGGCGGCGCTGCGGGTGGTGGTTACGCGCAGGTTGTTCCGATGGAAGAGATGAACCTGCACTTCACCGGTGACTTTCACGCCATCACCAGCGCCCATTCACTGCTGTCGGCGATGATCGACAACCACATCTACTGGGGCAATGAGTGCGAGATCGACATTCGCCGTGTAGCGTGGCGTCGTGTGGTCGACATGAACGACCGCGCGCTGCGTCAGATCACGGCCAGCTTGGGTGGCGTATCGAACGGTTTCCCGCGCGAGACCGGCTTTGACATCACCGTGGCCTCTGAGGTTATGGCGATCCTGTGCCTGGCCAACGACCTGAAAGATCTGGAAAAGCGTCTGGGTGACATCATCGTGGCCTATCGCCGCGACAAGACCCCGGTTTACTGTCGCGACATCAAGGCCGAAGGCGCGATGACGGTGCTGCTGAAGGACGCGATGCAGCCGAACCTGGTGCAGACGCTGGAAAACAACCCGGCCTTTGTGCATGGCGGCCCGTTTGCCAACATCGCGCATGGCTGTAACTCGGTCATTGCGACCAAGACCGCGCTGAAAGTGGCTGACTATGTGGTGACCGAAGCGGGCTTTGGGGCCGATCTGGGCGCCGAGAAATTCATGAACATCAAGTGCCGCAAGGCGGGTATCGCGCCGTCGGCTGTGGTGCTGGTTGCCACCGTGCGTGCGATGAAGATGAATGGCGGTGTGGCCAAGGCTGATCTGGGTGCGGAAAACGTCGACGCGGTCAAATCGGGCTGCGCCAACCTGGGTCGTCACATCGAAAACGTCAAATCCTTTGGCGTGCCGGTTGTGGTTGGCATCAACCACTTCGTCACCGATACCGACGCAGAAGTGCAAGCCGTGAAAGACTATTGCTCTGACCACGGGGTCGAAGCGGTTCTGTCGCGTCACTGGGAGCTGGGGTCGGAAGGTTCGGCGCCGCTGGCCGAGAAGGTGGTCGAAATCGTCGAAGGGGGCACAGCGAACTTTGCGCCGATCTACCCCGACAATATGCCGCTGTTCGAGAAGATCGAAACCATCGCCAAGCGCATCTATCGCGCGGACGAGGTTCTGGCCGACAACAAGATCCGCAACCAGCTGCGTGAATGGGAAGAAGCCGGTTACGGCAACCTGCCGGTCTGCATGGCCAAGACGCAGTATTCCTTCTCGACCGATCCCTCGTTGCGCGGCGCGCCCACCGGCCATTCGGTTCCGGTGCGCGAGGTGCGCCTGAGCGCGGGTGCCGGATTTATCGTGGCGGTCTGTGGTGAGATCATGACTATGCCGGGCCTGCCGCGCAAACCGGCGGCCGAAAGCATCTGCCTCAATGACGCAGGTGAGATCGAGGGCTTGTTCTAAGTCGCCAGATAAGACATCTCGTGATCCGGAGAATGCTCCGGGCCACGAGGAGATCACGATGCCCACTCTGACACCGCCGCAAGACTGCGCAACGATGCAGGATCTGCGGATTCAGATCGACCAGCTGGACCGGCACCTGATCGAGATGCTGGTGAGGCGCGCCAGCTACATTGATCGCGCGTCTGAGTTGAAGCCGGGCGAGGGCCTGCCGGCCCGTATTCCGGATCGTGTTGAAGAGGTGGTGCAAAAGGTGCGTGCCAGCTCTCAGGCGGCGGGGATGGACCCCGATCTGGCCGAGACGCTGTGGCGCATTCTGATTGACTGGTCGATTGCGCGTGAGGAACGTGTGCTCGGCAACGACTGACTGACCGGGCGCCCCAAGCGCCCGATCCGTTTTTGGGAAGAAGGGATCGAAGAATGGTAGCGCAGGTTATCGACGGTAAGGCCTTTGCAGCAACGGTGCGGGCACAGGTTGCCGATCAGGTTGCAAAGCTGAAGGACGAAAATGGCATCACCCCTGGTCTGGCCGTGGTTCTGGTGGGCGAAGACCCGGCCAGCCAGGTCTATGTCCGCTCGAAGGGCAAGATGACCGTCGAGGTCGGCATGAACTCGTATGAGCACAAGCTGGATGTGGACACCTCCGAGGCAGACCTGCTGGCATTGATCGACAAGCTGAATACCGATCCCGCAGTCCACGGCATTCTGGTGCAGCTGCCGCTGCCCAAGCATCTGAACGAAGATCTGGTGATCAATTCGATCGACCCGGCCAAAGATGTCGACGGGTTCCACATCTCGAATGTGGGCCTGCTGGGCACCGGTCAGAAATCGATGGTGCCCTGTACCCCACTGGGCTGCCTGATGATGCTGCGGGACCATCATGGATCGTTGTCGGGAATGGACGCGGTTGTGATCGGCCGCTCGAACATCGTCGGCAAGCCGATGGCGCAACTGCTGCTGGGCGACAGCTGCACCGTGACCATCGCGCATAGCCGCACCAAGGATCTGCCCGATGTTGTCCGTCGCGCGGATATCGTTGTCGCCGCTGTGGGCCGCCCCGAGATGGTGCCCGGCGACTGGATCAAGGAAGGCGCCACGGTCATCGACGTGGGCATCAACCGCATTGAACGCGACGGCAAGAACAAGCTGGTTGGAGACGTGGATTACGCCAGCGCCGCCGAACGCGCCGGAGCAATCACCCCCGTCCCCGGTGGCGTCGGCCCCATGACAATCGCATGCCTGCTGGCCAACACCCTGACCGCCGCATGCCGCGCAAACAAACTCCCCGAACCAGAAGGCCTGAC
>NZ_JBXWMT010000031.1:0-3884 GCF_059609985.1 Ruegeria sp. YTSA219 | reverse complement strand
GAAATCACCAAGGCCTTCCTGGCGCATGAGGATTGCGAGGCGGCGGGCCTGGGCGCGCGCGACAGCCTGCGGCTGGAGGCGGGGCTGTGCCTGTATGGCAATGACATCGACCAGGGCACCTCGCCGATCGAGGCCAGCCTGGGTTGGGCGATCCAGAAACGCCGCAAGGAAGAGGGTGGGTTCCCGGGGGCCGATCGCATTCAAAAAGAACTGGCCGAGGGTCCCGCGCGCAAGCTGGTGGGCATCAAGCCGGAAGGCCGGGCACCGGCGCGTCAGGGCGTGGACATTCAGTGCGCGCAGGGCAATACAATCGGTCAGATCACCTCGGGCGGGTTTGGCCCGACGGTCGGTGGACCTGTGGCGATGGGCTATGTGGCGGCGGATCATGCCGAACCGGGCACGGCGGTGAATCTGATCATCCGGGGCAAGCCGCAACCGGCACAGATTGTGGCCACCCCCTTTGTCACCCAGAATTACAAGCGTTGAAGTCAGGAGAGAGACAACATGGCAACCTATTATTCCGAAGAGCACGAATGGCTGACCGTCGAGGGTGATACCGCGACGCTGGGCATCACCAAACACGCGGCTGAACAGCTGGGCGACGTGGTGTTCGTGGAACAGCAGGAAGCAGGCGACGAGTTCGAGAAGGGTGGCGAGATTGGCGTGATCGAATCCGTCAAGGCGGCGTCCGAGCTTTATGCGCCGGTTGATGGCGAGATCGTCGAGGTCAACGAGGCGCTGGCCGACAATCCGGGCGCGCTGAACGACGACCCCGAGGGCGAGGCCTGGATCTACAAGATCAAGATCACGGATGCGTCGCAGCTGGAAGATCTGATGGATGAGGCCGGCTACAAGGCCTTCATCGGGTAACTTCAATTCCGGGGCCCTGAAACCGGGCCCCGGGCTTCATCTTTTTCCAAATACTCCCGCCGGAGGCATCTGCCAGAGCGGCTGGGCGAGACATTCCTTGAGGAGCGCTACACATGGCCTTCAAACTCACCGATTACGAAGCCTATGACTTTGCCAACCGTCGCCATATCGGGCCCAGCCCGACCGAGATGCGCGACATGCTCAAGGTGATCGGCTTCACGACGCTGGATCAGCTGATTGACGCCACCGTCCCCCCTGCGATCCGACAGAAGGAAGCGCTGGACTGGGGTCCGGCGATGACCGAGCGCGATGCGCTGTTCCACATGAAAGAGGTGGCGAGCAAGAACAAGGTTCTGACCTCGCTGATTGGTCAGGGCTATTACGGCACCACCACGCCTGCGCCGATCCTGCGCAATATCCTGGAAAACCCGGCCTGGTACACGGCCTATACGCCTTATCAGCCCGAGATCAGCCAGGGCCGGCTTGAGGCGCTGCTGAACTTCCAGACCATGGTCAGCGATCTGACCGGGCTGGACGTGGCCAACGCCTCGCTGCTGGACGAAGCAACCGCTGCTGCCGAGGCGATGGCGATGGCCAAGCGCGGTGGCCGGTCCAAGGCCAATAACGCGGCTTTCTTCGTCGATAAAAACTGCCACCCGCAGACCATTGCGGTGATCAAAACCCGCGCCGAGCCTCTGGGCATCGACGTACAGGTGGCTGATCCGGATACGATGGACGCGGGCGCGGTGTTTGGCGCGATCTTCCAGTATCCCGGCACGCATGGACATGTGCGCGACTTCACCGCCGAGATCGCGGCGCTGCATGAACATAAAGCCATTGCCATCGTTGCCGCCGACATCCTGTCGCTGGCACTGCTGAAATCCCCCGGCGAGATGGGCGCGGATATCGCCATCGGTTCGACCCAGCGCTTTGGCGTGCCGATGGGCTATGGCGGCCCGCACGCGGCCTATATGGCGACCACCGACAAGCTGAAGCGGTCGATGCCCGGCCGGATCATCGGCGTCAGCATCGACAGCCGGGGCAACAAGGCCTATCGCCTGGCGCTGCAGACCCGCGAACAGCATATCCGCCGCGAGAAGGCCAACTCGAATGTCTGCACCGCGCAGGCGCTGCTGGCCGTCATTGCGTCGATGTATGCGGTTTATCACGGCCCTGATGGCATCAAGGCCATCGCGCAATCGGTGCATCGCAAGACCTCGCGCCTGGCCGCCGGTCTGGAAGAGGCGGGCTTTGCCGTGGAACCGGAAGTGTTCTTTGACACCATCACGGTCGAGGTCGGCCATCTGCAGAATGTCGTGATGGAGGCCGCCGTGGCCCGCGGCGTCAACCTGCGCAAGGTCGGCGACAGCAAGGTCGGCATCAGCCTGGACGAACAGACCCGGCCCGAGACCATCGAGGCCGTCTGGGGTGCCTTCGGCATCGATCGGGCGGATGACAGCTCGAACAAGCAATACCGCCTGCCGGATTACGCGCTGCGTGAAAGCGAATATCTGACCCACGAGATCTTCCACAAGAACCGGGCCGAGGCCGAGATCACGCGCTATATGCGCCGTCTGGCCGACCGCGACCTGGCGTTGGACCGGGCGATGATCCCGCTGGGGTCGTGCACCATGAAGCTGAACGCCACGATCGAGATGATCCCGGTCACCTGGCCCGAGTTCGGCAATCTGCACCCGTTCTGCCCCGAAGATCAGGCACAGGGCTATCACGAGATGATTGCCGATCTGAACGACAAGCTGTGCCAGATCACCGGCTATGACGCGATCTCGCAGCAGCCCAACTCGGGTGCGCAGGGCGAGTACGCAGGCCTGCTGACGATCCGCAACTATCACTTCGCCCGCGGCGAAGGGCACCGCAATGTCTGCCTGATCCCCACTTCGGCCCATGGCACCAACCCGGCCTCGGCCCAGATGGTGGGCTATCAGGTGGTGCCGGTGCAAGCGGATGAGAAGGGCAACATTGATGTCGCCGATTTCCGCGCCAAGGCGGAAAAGCATTCCGACCATCTGGCCGCCTGCATGATCACCTATCCGTCGACCCATGGCGTGTTCGAGACCACCGTCCAGGAGGTCTGCCAGATCACCCATGATCACGGCGGTCAGGTCTATATCGACGGCGCCAACATGAACGCCATGGTCGGCCTGTCGCGCCCCGGTGATATCGGCGGCGATGTCAGCCACCTGAACCTGCACAAGACCTTCTGCATCCCGCATGGCGGTGGCGGCCCCGGCATGGGTCCGATCGGCGTCAAGGCGCATCTGGAGGAACACCTGCCCGGCCACCCGGAATACGGCACCGCCGTCGGTCCGGTCTCGGCGGCACCGTTTGGGTCTCCGTCGATCCTGCCGGTCAGTTGGGCCTATGTGCTGCTGATGGGCGGTGCGGGTCTGACCCAGGCCACGAAAGTGGCGATCCTGAACGCCAACTATATCGCGGCCCGGCTGCAGGACGCCTATCCGATCCTGTACACCTCGGAAACAGGCCGGGTGGCGCATGAATGTATCCTTGACACCCGTCCTCTGGATGAGGCGGCCCATGTCAGCGTCGACGATGTGGCCAAACGACTGGTCGATTCCGGCTTCCACGCGCCGACCATGTCCTGGCCGGTGGCCGGAACCCTGATGGTCGAGCCCACCGAGTCGGAACCCAAGGACGAGCTGGATCGCTTCTGCGACGCCATGCTGTCCATCCGGGCCGAGGCGCAGGACATCATCGACGGCAAGATCGATGCGGAGAACAACCCGCTGAAAAACGCCCCCCATACGGTGCGCGATCTGGTCGGCGACTGGGACCGCCCCTACACCCGCGAACAGGCCTGCTTCCCTCCGGGCTCCATGGGCGTCGACAAATACTGGTCCCCCGTCAACCGCGTCGACAACGCATACGGTGACCGAAACCTCATCTGCACATGCCCACCAATGGACGCTTACGAAGAAGCCGCAGAGTAAACAGACGACAACCAGATCAGCCCCCGCAATGGCCAGGGGCTGATC
>NZ_JBXWMT010000030.1:0-2500 GCF_059609985.1 Ruegeria sp. YTSA219 | reverse complement strand
GCTTACTGATCCTAACCAAACTCCGAATACCCGGGAGTACTAGATGGCAGACACACTGCGGATGCTAACGTCCGTAGTGGAGAGGGAAACAACCCTGACCTACAGCTAAGGCCCCCAATTCATGGCTAAGTGGGAAAGCAGGTGGGACGACCAAAACAACCAGGAGGTTGGCTTAGAAGCAGCCATCCTTTAAAGATAGCGTAACAGCTCACTGGTCTAAATAAGTTGTCCTGCGGCGAAGATGTAACGGGGCTCAAGCCATGAGCCGAAGCTTAGGATGCCGTAAGGCATGGTAGCAGAGCGTAGTGTGACATAGTCTCATTCCTCCTTCACGTCTTCGGGCGTATTGGAGGAGAGAGGCTTTCGATGAAGCCGGCGCGTGAGCGATCCGGTGGAGAGATCACTAGTGAGAATGATGACATGAGTAGCGACAAAGAGTGTGAGAGACACTCTCGCCGAAAGTCCAAGGGTTCCTGCTTAAAGCTAATCTGAGCAGGGTAAGCCGGCCCCTAAGCCGAGGCCGAAAGGCGTAGGCGATGGGAACTAGGTTAATATTCCTAGGCCGTGGAGTGGTGACGGATCTCAGAGGTAGTTCATCCTTATCGGATTGAATGGGCTGCTGAGAGGTTCCTGGAAATAGCCCTCCTATAAGACCGTACCCTAAACCGACACAGGTGGACTGGTAGAGAATACCAAGGCGCTTGAGAGAACGATGTTGAAGGAACTCGGCAAAATACCTCCGTAAGTTCGCGAGAAGGAGGCCCGGTTCCTAGGCAACTAGGGGCTGGGGGCACAAACCAGGGGGTGGCGACTGTTTATTAAAAACACAGGGCTCTGCGAAGTCGCAAGACGACGTATAGGGTCTGACGCCTGCCCGGTGCCTGAAGGTTAAAAGGAGAGGTGAGAGCCTTGAATTGAAGCCCAGGTAAACGGCGGCCGTAACTATAACGGTCCTAAGGTAGCGAAATTCCTTGTCGGGTAAGTTCCGACCTGCACGAATGGCGTAACGACTTCCCCGCTGTCTCCAACATCGACTCAGCGAAATTGAATTGCCTGTCAAGATGCAGGCTTCCCGCGGTTAGACGGAAAGACCCCGTGCACCTTTACTACAGCTTCGCACTGGCATCAGGATTGTGATGTGCAGGATAGGTGGTAGGCTTTGAAGCAGGAACGCTAGTCCCTGTGGAGCCTCCCTTGAGATACCACCCTTCGCACTCTTGATGTCTAACCGCGGTCCGTTATCCGGATCCGGGACCCTGCGTGGCGGGTAGTTTGACTGGGGCGGTCGCCTCCTAAAGCGTAACGGAGGCGCGCGAAGGTTGGCTCAGAGCGGTCGGAAATCGCTCGTTGAGTGCAATGGCAGAAGCCAGCCTGACTGCGAGACTGACAAGTCGAGCAGAGTCGAAAGACGGCCATAGTGATCCGGTGGTCCCGAGTGGAAGGGCCATCGCTCAACGGATAAAAGGTACGCCGGGGATAACAGGCTGATACTGCCCAAGAGTCCATATCGACGGCAGTGTTTGGCACCTCGATGTCGGCTCATCTCATCCTGGGGCTGGAGCAGGTCCCAAGGGTACGGCTGTTCGCCGTTTAAAGAGGTACGTGAGCTGGGTTTAGAACGTCGTGAGACAGTTCGGTCCCTATCTGCCGTGGGTGTAGGAGACTTGAGAGGAGTTGCCCCTAGTACGAGAGGACCGGGGTGAACGATCCACTGGTGGACCTGTTGTTGCGCCAGCAGCAGTGCAGGGTAGCTATGATCGGACAGGATAACCGCTGAAGGCATCTAAGCGGGAAGCCCCCCTCAAAACAAGGTCTCCCTGAGGGCCGTGGAAGACCACCACGTCAATAGGCCGGAGATGTAAGCGCAGTAATGCGTTCAGTTGACCGGTACTAATCGCCCGATAGGCTTGATTTGATCCAGTAATGGAAAGACAAATCAAAAACATACACACCTTAGACTAACGATGGCTGTGTCGCGCCAAGCGGCACTGTTGATTGATTACACTACCGAGTGGCAACGCGCCTTTTGCACGCAAAAGACGCTGCCTGCCACCCGTCGCGCTTGCTACGCAAGTCGCAACGTGGGATTTTCCTCGGTTTGGTGGTCATAGCGCAAGTGAAACACCCGGTCCCATCCCGAACCCGGAAGTTAAGCACTGCCGCGCCAATGGTACTTGGGCTTAAGCCCCGGGAGAGTAGGTCACCGCCAAACCTAGAAAAATCCCAATTCTCTCTAAATGATAACAATACTTATTCGACCCCGGCCTCAAGTAGCGAAAGCGATAGGCCAACCTAGTGTCGCGGGATGGAGCAGCCCGGTAGCTCGTCAGGCTCATAACCTGAAGGTCGTAGGTTCAAATCCTACTCCCGCAACCAGGTCGAATAATATCAACACAGCCCGTTCAGACTAAAATTGATCCACTGGATCAATTGCTTAACGTCTTCACCTCGTCAGGCTCATAACCTGAAAGCCAAAGGTTCAAACCCTACTCCCGCAACC
>NZ_JBXWMT010000029.1:0-6482 GCF_059609985.1 Ruegeria sp. YTSA219 | reverse complement strand
GCTTGGGGTGATCTAAATATCACAATGAGACAATGCGTCTCTAATTTAAGTTTACCCTTTTGCTGAATGATGGAATCTTTTTCTTCGTTAGAACAGTAGGGTAAACGAATGAAATTTTTTCCAATTGTTGCTGTCACCATTCTCTTAGCGGGCTGCGCGTCAACAGATGTCCAGCCGCTCACGAGAACATCGTTTAAAATCGCCACGACGGCTGCACCTGCCTGCGGTCCAAGTGGAGCCAGAAAAGTCGCCAATCAGGCGGCTTCCATAGAGGTTATCAAGCGGGGCGGAGACCGCTTCTTTTTTGTGAACTCTGATCAAGATACTTTTAATACAGCCGGTGCGTATTACGGGAACGTGTACGGTTCATATACCAATTTCCAACAGGGATTGATCGTGCAAATGGTGTCAAAAGGCGAGCCAGCATATTCAAATGCTCTTTCTGCAAGAGAACTTCTCGGAGCCGACTGGCAGAATATCGTTGCAAAAGGTGTCCCAAATACTTGCACCTAGTCTCACGATAGATTTCCAGTGCTTGCGGGATAGGATTACGCGTCACTTTAGAGGAAGAGTATGTCAGAGGACTCAAAAGAAAAAGTTGCCATCGCGACTGGTGCCACTGCGGGCGGAGGCGCAGCGCTGGCTGCTGTATCGACGACCGGTGCTGTCACTGGTCTTGGCGCGACCGGCATAACTTCAGGCCTTGCCACAGTTGGTTCAGTTGTTGGTGGAGGAATGGCCGCTGGACTGGCTTTGACTGCGGCACTTCCGATCGTGGGTGGAGCACTTGGTTACGCCGGGTACAAGTACTTTTACGGTGGATCAGAAAGCAAAGATAGCGAAACACCAGACGATTAACCGCCCAGAAACCGAGCAACCTCCTGCATCTAAATAAAGAAGCAACTGCAGGAGTTTGATCCATGAAGTACCTGTCTGCCCTCGGCGTTCTCGTCGGGGGTTTTCTTTTGCACCCACCGCCCAAGGCCGTCCTGACGACGATGCTCTGGGTGGTTTCGCGGTCTCACCCCGCTGTCTCAGCGCTGGTTTTGCTGGCGGTCCTTTGGACGTGGAGGTCCAACGATGACTGAGCTGGAACTGAACCCCGGTGACGTCGTGGTCGTCCGGGCCTTCGATGACGTCCCTGAACATCTGTTCCGCGTGGAAGAGGTGTTCGAAGACTGCGTGACCGGCTTTGCTGTCACCGGTCCACTGGCTGGGTCCTACGGCGAACCGGCCCTCGAGATGATCGTCAGGGTCGTCTCAACCAACTGACCCAATCCCAAATTCAAAACAGAAAAGGAGGAGACCTATGTCTGCTCACATTCGCTATGCCTATCTGAAGGGCCATACGTGGTTGTTCAGACGTAACTATCCCGTTGACGTGGCTCTCGCGCTGGGCGCTCAGGCGCTGAAGCAGAGCCTCAAGACCAGTGACCGTAACACCGCCCGCGTCCGAGCCGCTGAAGTCAATGCGCGGTTCGAAACACTGGTTGAACAGGTTCGGTCGCAAGCTGAAGACGCCCTCTCTGCATCGGAGAACATCGCTGACGTTCCTGATTGGGTTGACCAACCGGAGTCGTCTCTCGTCCGTCTCCGGGCCACTCTGGAGGACTCTGGATGCAATCTGGAGCGATCCAGCTTCGCCAGACCATCAGCGCCGGTGAAGGTGCTTGTTCGTGACCTGAGCCGGGCCTATCTTAACAAGCGCAGTAACGAGCTACGACCCAGCGGGTTTAAATCGGTCCGATACTCTGTTGGGTTATTCGCTAGTCGATTTGGTGACCAGTCTGTTTGCAGTCTGTCGAGGACTGACGGACGAGACTTCCTGACGGCAATTGCCCAACTGTCTCCAATGATCGGCAAGTCAGAGAGGACCCGTGGGTTAACCCTGGACCAGTTGGTCGCGTACTCGACTCGGGGGTCGGTGACTATTACAGCCAGAACCCAGCGGCGGATCTGGTCTCAGGTCAATCACTTCCTCGACTGGGTGGTCTACGAGGGGCATCTGGAGGTCAATCCGTTCAGGACCGTTCTCTTCGATCGAAAGGTGCGTCCTCAACCCTATGCAGTCCCGACTGACGATGAAGTCGTGCGATTGCTGGGAGCCAAGGACACGGAACTGTATCCAGTTCTGCTGACCTGCCTGCTGTCAGGAATGCGAGCGGGGGAAGCGGTTGGACTGCTCCGGGAAGACCTCGTGACCAAGGGCAATCTCGGTTGCTTCGTCCATGTTCAACCCAATGAACTGAGACTGCTGAAGACCGATGCAGCGGAAAGACTGGTTCCGGTTCACCCGGTGCTGGATGATACGTTCCGCCAACTGCCTGCTTCTGGCCCTCTGTTTCCTGACCTGACCGTAGCGCACGTCACCAAGGGGTTTGCACGACTGAGACGGCGGTTGGGGCTGGAACGACCGGGACTGGTGTTTCACTCGACCCGCAAGTGGTTTGTGACCCAGTGCGAGCGAACCGGTGTTCCTGAGCACTTCACTGCTTCTCTGGTCGGTCACCAATCTGCAAGGTCAGAGAACGGGATCACCTACGGGATTTACTCGGCTGGCATCAGTGACGAGCAGCGTCGGTCTATCGTTGACCAGATAAGACTCCCGCTAGGGACGGTTGCCTCATGAGTTTCCCGGACATTGACGCCTTCGAGGAACGCGCCGCTATCGCCGAATACGATGGCGGTTGCACCCGTAAGGTAGCGGAAGATCTGGCGGCTCGGGCTCAGGGGTTCCGGGACGCAGAAGCCTACTGGCAGTGGTTGGCTGACTATGTCGTCAACCGAAGACCACCCTCATAGACAGAACCCTCGGCGGCCCTTAGCGGGTTGCCGGGGGACTTCTGCCTTGTTTTTTTGTCAAAAAAGTGTCGAATTTTAAAGTCTTAAGCTGCTAGGGTGAGGGACGGTTAGTATCAAGTTGGAATTTGAGTATGGTTATCAAGAAAACATTTAACGCTCTGACCCCGTCTAAACAGTCGATGGACGTCAACGGTGATGGAAAAGTAGATTACAAGGACTTCGTCCACGCCGCGAAGAAAATAGGAAGTAAGGCAATACCTCCAAAATCTGCCTTTGATGCCAATAATGATGGAGTAATTGACCATCGAGACGCTTTGATCGGCGCGAAGATTGCCGGAGCAGCTGTTGTCGGAGCAGGAGCAACGCTAGCGGCTGGTGCTTATGGTGGCGCTCTAATCGTCTCTGGCACCGCGACGACTATTGCCACAGGTATCGTTAGTGTCGCAGGAGCCGCAGCAGGCGGTTTCACTGGTGCCATTTTGGGCACCGCAACCACCTCGACTTTCTTGGCCATGAAGTCGGCAAGTGGAGCCATAATCATAGTTTCTGAAACCGCTGCAGCCGTAAGTCCCGGACTTGTTTCAGCGTTCTCAGCGCTTGGATCATCTGTTGGAGCAATGAATAGCGCAGTGATTGCGAAAGTCGCTGGTCTTCCAGTGATTGAGGCTTTGGCACTAAATGCTGGGGTATCTAATGGTGCGTTAGTGATGATCTTCGGCATCCCGATAGCGAGAGAAGTCGCTATTGCAGCGGGTTTGATTTCATTGGTTATCGTGGGGGGATACGCCTACTTATTGCTTAACAAAGGTGTTGAGAAAACCGATGTGGTCGGCTTGTCGGGGCATCCGGCCTCAACTTAAGAGGCCACTTACATCCCATTTAACCGTCATTTTAGTTTATCTCGCTGACGAGCTCTCAAAAGAAAGGAAATCCAGCGACTACGACGGAGGCGCGAGCTAAAGGCCTGGATACATTGGCTCCGCAGAGAGGATAGAGCTCCTCCAAAAGCATTGAGTTCAAACTATACGGTCGAGTGAATATGAGAATTATCCAACCGAAGGGAACAAAAGGAAGCTTAAAATGGATTCAAGCAGCGGTCGACAGATGTCCAGAGGTCCTGCAGCCGAGAAAGCTTCCAACCATTGAATGGGTCTCGCCTCTAGCGGAAGACGACTATGCCGAATATCGCGATGCGGCCTTTTTGAGTCGCCTCGAAATCGGGCACCTTGCTACATCCTTGAAGGACTTCTGGCCTCAACGAGGGCCTCAGTGGGATGCTTTAGGTTTAACTTCGCATGGTCCAGTTCTAGTCGAAGCAAAGGCTCATATTCGCGAATTTTTTTCGCCCCCGTCGCAGGCTGGTCAACGTTCTCGAGAGCAGATTAATCGTGCTTTCGCGACAGTCCGTGCCGATCTCGGAATTGGAGACCATGTTAACTGGTCGGAACTTTATTATCAGTACGCCAATCGCTTAGCTTTCCTTTGGTGGCTTCGGGAGCATGGTGTTGATGCGAAGTTGCTCTTTGTCAGCTTTCTCAATGACAGCGAAATGGGCGGTCCTCAACACGCCGAAACATGGTCCGCTGCGTTTGCTGCAGCAGACTACGCTTTAGGTCTACCGGGGCAAAATAAACTGAGGAGCCACATTTATCACGTGACTCCAGATGTTGGAGAATTGTCCATTACCTGACTAGGAGTCTGTTGTTTCTATTACCGCCTATTACTTTGTATTTCTCTCAACGTGCCTGCGATCATCCGGCGCATCACCGTCAAAACACCTAGGCAGACAGGCACTTCGTGAATCAAACTCCCGCATTGGCTTCTATATTACAACGCGGGCTTGTCCTCTGCCTACCTAGGAGCTTTTTGGGGGTCATCATGAAAAGACCAAGCAGCGCAATCCGAGTGTGGATTTCTCGCGTCAATTTTCGAAAATCGACTTCCGGCCTTTGATAGCGAAGGGTCAGCACTGCAACTTGATTTGGTCTGAACGATTATTCGAAGCTTACCATCCGGATATACCTTATCAGACCAACGCCAGTTCGCATGGGCGCAGTTTCTGCAACTCTCACTTGGGTATTTTGACACTATTTCTCTCCCCGCAACCCCATTGTTGCTAATCTTTATAGGCAGCCGAAACCTTTAAGTTTGAGCGGAGTTGATCCCAATTGCGGCCTCTTCTTCCACTTCGATGTTGATTGACTTGTTGGTCTTCGCCCCAAGCAGCTTCAAGCTTTCGACTTGAGAGAGCATATTCCCGCGCCCTCGGGAAAGTTTATTAAAAGCATCATCGTAGGCGTCACTTGCCTGTCCGAGACGTTTGCCGACACTTTCCATACTTCCAACGAAGCCGACGACCTTATCATACAGTTTACCCGCTCTGTCGGCGATCTGCTCTGCATTTTGGTTCCGTCGCTCCACCGCCCACACGTTAGCAACTGTCCGGAGCGCCATCATCAACGTAGTCGGCGTCGCTATCGTAATATGCTTTTCTAGTGCGTATTCCGTTAATTTGCCGTCTTCTCTCAACGCTTCTGACAGTGCGCCTTCAACGGGAACAAACAGGATAACATAGTCAACTGTCGCGTCTTCTGCATTTTGGTATTCTTTGGATGCAAGGCCGTTGATGTGACCTCGTAAAGAGGCCACGTGACGCTTACGTGCCACCGCCGCTTCTTCTTCAGTTTCGGCATTTATAGCATCTGTATACGCCTTCAGAGATACCTTGCTATCAATAATTAAGGTTTTGTTTCCCGGAATTCTTACTACGACGTCCGGCCTTAATCTCTCACCTTCATTGCCCACTCGATGAGCCTGGGTCTCGTATTCCTCGCCTTCCCTAAGGCCTGACCTTTCAAGAATGCCTTCGAGGATCATCTCTCCCCAAGCACCTTGTTTTTGTTGATCTCCCTTCAAAGCGCGCGTGAGCGCCAATGCGTCCTGTGATATGGCTTCGGACCTTTTGCTTAACTGGCTGATCTCTGCTTTAAGGTGCTCGCGATCCTTAAGTGTATCCTGATGAACTTGCTTGAGCTCCTTCTCGAAATGCCCGACGTGTTCTTTCAACGGCGTCAATGTCGCCTCAAGTTTCTCCAAATTAGCTTTCGAGAATGCTTCACCTTGAACACGCAATACTTCATTTGAAAGCTCTCGAAACTTGGATTCCATTTCTTGCCGGAATTTGGTCAAGGTATCGATCTTATCCTTCGAAGCCGCTCTCTCCGCCCGCATTTCTGCTTCCATTCGAGAGATTTTATTTGAAAACTCTCGCTTCTCGTCAGCCTGCTGATCTAATTTTGCCCGAAGTTTCGACAGGTCCCCGTTGAGGCGTTCAATTTCTAATTCTCTAGCGCCTGAAAGAGCCTCGAACTTATCTGCCCTTGAACAAACCTCCCTGAAATCCAGTTCCTGCCGCTCAAGTTTTCCTTTTAATTCTTCTTTTTCAGCTATTGCAGGGCTTACTTCTGTCTTTGGTTTTCTGAGAAGAATGCCCAAAGCAGCGAGTCCAAATAAAATGACGACCACTAGCGTCGCCAACGAAGCATCAAAGTTCATCGTAACAATTCCTCAAGTCTTTCTGCTCAACAGGCAATACGCAACAACTTAAAAAGTAAACATAAATTTCACACTGATGTTAAAGCCACAGGCTAGTGCTCACCGTTTCAATTTGGGAATAACAG
>NZ_JBXWMT010000028.1:0-7514 GCF_059609985.1 Ruegeria sp. YTSA219 | reverse complement strand
AGATCAGACATGTTCACCGCTCGTTTTTGAACCGTGAATCACGCCGCAAAACGGAAATCAATGGGTCCTGACCCTAGCGCTCACCTGTAGAAAACTTGACAGTTACCGGGTTTGCGCCTTTAACGCGCAGCTCCGCCACATGGTCACCTGGCTTGGGTACATCGATCCAAGCATCCAGATCTTTGGCGACATTCTTGCCGTCCAGATACCATTCAACGGATTTTGCTTCGGTGCGGCCAGTGAATGTACCCCAGAGATGCAGCGGTCGGTCCGGGCGCACCACTTGCCCCTCAGAGGGGTGAATAATGGCGAGTTCGGGTGGCGCTAGTGGCAGTTTAACTTGCTTGGTGTCTGCCGTTGCGGTGAAGTAACCGTCATGAGCAAGGACCCTAATCCAAACCTTGTCGACCGGAATGGTGTTGGGGTCGATCTCAACGCTGTTACCTCTCGCACCAACCCTGAGCCCGTTCCAGCGTTCACCATCAGAAGACCATTGCAGCCAAATATCGGGATCGTAACCACGCTTGGCACCGGTCGTTTTCCAGGAAACCTTTAGACCAGACTTGCCAATGCTGGCTTCAGCCGAAGCCAATTTAACCGGCCGTGCCGGTCGCTTGCGCTCCCATATGACTGCGTCCCCCTGGCAGATGCGGATTGCAATTCCGGAGCCGACATCGCCCATTGCCGCAATGAAACTATACGGCGGTTTAGGCGGATCCTTTTTATCGCCTCCGCCGCAACCGCAGCCATCGCCATTGGCGTCGTGATTATCCATTGTGAACACCGGCGCAGATGAGATCACCTCGTCCTTGTCCCCGATCAACTGCAAAACTAGATCGGTACGCGCGCCAGACATCCGCAAGGGCCGGGTTGGAACCCGTACGAGGCTTGCGACCGAGACCTGCATGTCTTTGCCGACCTCTCCCACGATCGTCACGAAAGGACGCATCTGGTCTTGCCTGTCGACTTCCATGGCGCCTGCCCCCACCGAATTGCCGCCAGACACGCCTGTTGCCAGCGCCACCGGGTCAAATTCGGCGCGGTTCAGCATATAGTTATGCGTAAAGATCGAGACCCACCGGGGGCCGCAATAACCCATCAGATCCTCACTGTTGGCTGGCCGGTGTATTGTCCCGTCATTTGTGTCGAGGCCGTATTCGCCGATGCTCGCATCCGAATAGACAGTGTTGCCATTGCTATCGGTCGTTGTCATGCCGGTATCGTAAGGCTCGTAAAGCGGGTAGCTCGCGTTTGGCGTGCCGACCGTGCCACATGGGGCATGTGGTAAACCCGCCTGATGGCCCAACTCATGCGCCAACGTGATCGGGCTACCGGACAAGCCAGCGCCGTTGCCGCCGCTGGCGCATCCTGTGTTGCCATGCGAGCGCGGGATCGCCGCATTGACCAGTCCATAGTAAAGCCAATCGCCCTGATTACCGTCATTCGTGCGCGCGTTAGCCACGAAATTCAGGATCGGCGTCCAGTTGGGATCGCATCCCCCCGCTGGGAAATTGTTGTTTGTCAGACCTTGTGTTGTTGTCTGACTGTCGATGATACGCACATTGGGCGTACTGCCTACCGGGAAAACCCGAAGGGCAAAGCTGGTATCAGCGGCAACTTGTGCTGCGTTGGGGGCAGGCAAGGTAATATTGGCGCCGCCGCCCATCGGTGGACCGTTATAGCCAATTGTGACGGCTGCAACGCGCAACTCTTGCTCAAGATCGACATCAACAAGCTGTTGGGCCGTGCCGCTGCCTCCATAGCAATCGTCTGGCGACGAGACAGTGATAGAAAGGCGCAAGAGCCCGGTCATTACGTTGGCAGGGATAATGAAGTTCAGCGTCGCATCAATGTCGCGTCTCTCTGCGTCGTAGCTTGAGAAACTGTCCTGCGCTGTCACCGGGGCATTGGTCGGAACGATATTGGCCACCGTGGACCAGATCCCACCAACCCGGCGTTCCACTTGAAGTGTGCCACTGACATTGCCGAGCTGCCCATTATCGAAATTCGGATCCTGCCCACTGCGCAGATATGTCCGCACCCAGGCCGATTTATTGGCAACAAGTTGAAGGGAGTTGTCCGGGCCGCGGTCAGCTGGATCAGTCAGATGCTGGTTGGCTCGGAAATACTGAATCGCCTGCGTTACCTCGACCCCGTCGATGGATAGATCCGGCGGGTTCTGGAAAACGAGGTCTAAGCCCTGACTTACTGTAGGAGGTTTACATTTACCGGTCACGACGATTTCGACCCGCACTCGGGTCGTTTGGTCGAAGTCAGTCTGATCGAAATCCCAGCGTCCCAGATCGGGGGCCGGTAAAATCTGCGCAATGGCAGCGCCGGTGTCTGTATTGACGATGCGCACAGTCACTGAGTCAGCGGCGCAGACCTTCCAGCGGATTTTCAGAACCTCGCCGGGTAACAGGCAGTCGTCGTTCTGATGCCCTTTGACGATAAACTTGAGAATGTCAGCGCTTGTACCTTCGAATTCAGCCAACATCGTGCCGCTTTTTCGATAGTCCAGGAAACGATCGCAGACGCTGATCGTTTGGGTCGGAGGAATGATCGCCAAACCACATCCTGCACTGGACGGGACGATCACGCAGATGCGTTCGTCTGACCACGAGGTCGGCACAGCGATCGGACCGGGGTTCATCGTGCCATGCTGGGTGAACTGCACTTGCCCCGCAATATCGCCAAACCCGCACCCGCAGATCGCAACCGTGTCACCGGGGCAGGCACGCTCTGGGTTGATCTTGGTCACGGTGTAGCATTCGATACTGCACCAGTTTCTATAGGCATCCGTGATGCAATCCAGGATGGGCTGGCGGACACAAGTTTGACAGCAAGGCACTTGTCCGCAAGGGGTTTGACCGGTGCAGATGCACATCACATATTCGAGCAGATCCTTAAAATGACGCCCTGCGTGCGGCTTCTTGCAAATCAGGTTGACAGCTGCTTCATGAAGCGCGGTCAACACCTGGAACCGGCAACGTTGTTCAAGCAGCGCGCCGACGTATTTGATCATTGTTGGTCTGTGACCACAGGATACATGCATGGCCGCAAAGACCATCAAGCTCATGTCTTTGTCAGCGATCAGGGACTTACCGGTGGGGCAGACATGGTCGGAACAGCACACCGGGTTGGGTTTGGATTTGATGGGCCTACAGCTGTCATCATTGCAGTCGTCGGAAAAAATGTCCTGCAAGATACCGCCTGCATCATCCCCGGATGCGCCGCCACAGCCGCAGCCTGTTGGCGACGTGGCACAAAGAGCATTGAGTACATCCACATAGCGCCCCTTGGCAGCGACGTCTCCGTTCAGAACACTCCAGGCATCACTAAGCGAGTTGTCAAAAATCGCAAGCGTCGGGCGGATGCACTCAAAGAAGTGAGTGCGCTTGCGCAGCAACCGATCAGCATCCGCAAGCTCAAGCGCTTCCTCAATGTCATCAAGAACGCTTTCTGGCAAAAACGGCTTATCCGGTGCAGCCCAGCTTAACGGGCGCCTCAGGTGACACGCCAGCTTCTTTGCCGGGATGGCGACGTCGATTTTAATATCGTCGGTGCAGGAACAATCCTCAATCTTGAGCCGAGCTTTATGGATGCGCACGCCATCGCGGTCGCGCAGCTTTATCCGCAATTCCATCGGACCTGCACATCGACAGTCTTCGGGTATTTTCGACGAATCCACTATGAGCACAAATCGGCCATCGGCGGCCGTCAGGACGCATCCAAGATCGATCTTACAGCCGTCTCGCTTGCGCCAGCCATCCCCAAATACCGCCTGAATCTTGACCAATATTCCGTGTACGGACTGACCGTTTTCCTGTTGGGTGACACGACCGAAAACAGATTGAATAAGACTGGACATAGCTAAAGTAAGCCTCCGTTTTAAAAATGAACTTCTGTCAATTTCTCTTGGGAATTGCGCCAAATAGGACGCTTTACACCAATCTCGACCAAGTGTGATTTGCAAATTTTGAATAGTGTTAATGCTGTTTAAATATGCTTTTATTTTGCGCCAAAATACCCAAAATGTCAATCAGATGCCACCTAGGGCGTCACCGCTCGGAGGCATTATCAGCAATGGACACCGCACTTCTTCCGCACGGTGCCAAGTGCAAAATGCCGCACAGCTCTGACGTGAAGAACAGGTTATTGTGCAATTTTACCGCGCACGCAGCCAAAAGCACTGAGCGGCCCATAAGAGACATTCGGCACCCTGCTGGCATTCTGCGGTCGCAGCCCGCATTTCGGTCATTCGCTGCAATTGCAAATTTTGGCGCTGCTCGTACTCACACATTGCGGACGAAGCTGCCGGTTGCTGAACGTCTGCTTCCCGTTAACGCTGAATCTCAGACGATCCACCCAAAGACATACCCCGCCCCAAGCGAACCCAGAACTGCAAGCAGCAGATAGAGCATCAACGGTTGCAGTTTGAGCACCGGTGCGATGGCCATAGCACCCCAGATGCTGACCGCGCCGCCCGAGACAAGGAAAGCCATCGCCGCGCCTTCGGACATGCCGTTGTCGATCAACCCGCGTGTCAGCGGGAGCGCAGCGTAACCGTCGATATAGGCCGGGGCACCGACAAAGACAGCGGCGGGTATGGCCCACCATTTGTCTTCGCCAACATATGCCGCCAGTGCGCCCGGCGTCAGTGCGGCGTTTAAGGCATACTCGGCGGCAAATGCCGGGATCAGGCAGATCAGGATCAGCCGCGTGGTCGCCCAGAACTGTCTGCTGAAAGAATGCCTTCGTGCCTCAGACCGCCATACCCATGGATCAAAGGGTTGATCCCTGCCGCATCGTGCGGCACTCAGTTGGCGCGCAAGACCATTGTCTCGAAGCGCGCTCATTGCCCAAGGTGTCTTGGCGAATAGCCCTGTGATCACGCCCCCGAATATGCCTAATCCGAAAGCTGCGAGTGTTTTGCCGATCGCAAAGCTCAAACCCAGTGTCGCGGCTGTTGTCGCGAGCATCGCCGGATCAGTTATTGGGGAGGACAGCCAGAATGCCATGATCGGAGCAAGTGGCACGCCCGCTGCCAGCAATCCGGCCATTAAGGGCAGCACCGTCACACCGCAGACCGGCGTGATGGCTCCGATGAGCGATGCAGCCAAAACCGTTCGCAACGTCCTGCCCTCGAACGCGCCAGCGATATGGGTATCCGCGCCGCTGGCGATGATCCAAGCTGCTAGAACGATGCCCGGAATGACAATGGGGGCAACGACAATTAGACTCCATACGACGAACATTGCTGCGTTTGCGGCGTGTTCCGGCCAAGCAAAACCTACACCTGCCAACAGAAGCAGAAACAGGCCCCACACTAAGGGTTTCCGGTTGGGCGGTCGGTTGGCAGCTGTCTGATCGGACATGAGATACTCCTCTGACCTTGAAAAATAGTGCGGCGCGAGGCATCTGTGAAACGCATAGTTTCAATTTCCGATATTGGAAAAACAAATGGAAAACCTGGATAGCGATCTTTTGCGAACCTTCATCGCCGTGGCCGATGCCGGCAGTGTCACAGACGGTGCCGCCCGCATCCACCGGTCGCAGTCTGCAACGAGCCTTCAAATCAAGCGCCTCGAAGCGATCCTGGGTCAGCCGGTCTTCGACAGGCATGGTCGCGGGGTGGTCCTGAGCGACACGGGACGAAAGCTATTTCCAGTCGCGCAGGACGTGACGGCACGTCTCGATGCGGCACTACGAGAGATTTCCCAGAACACGGTAAGCGGGAAACTACGTTTGGGCATACCCGACGATCACGGACGAACGAAACTCGCGGCGATCATTGCGACCTTCACCCGCCATCATCCGAAAGTCGAACTGGATGTCACATGCGCTCTGAGCACCAGTTTTCCCGAGGCCCTCGACAAAGGTTCGCTGGACCTTGCGGTCTATGAGGTCGAAAACCCGTCCAGCCATGAAGAAGTTCTTTATGAAGACCCTACTTGTTGGGTGTCGTCGGCGCGCTGGAATTTTCAGATCGATGAAAGCCTTCCGGTAGCCTTGTTCGATCATGCATGCTGGTGGCGCGACGCGGCAGTCAATTCATTGCAAGCCCGCGGAGAGCCATATCGCGTTGTATATTCCAGCCAGAGCGTCTCTGGCGTGATTGCAGCGGTTGAAGCTGGGATTGCAGTAGGTCTACTTGGTCGCTCGTCGTTTCACGCAGGTCTATCGGTGGTGAACGACGCATTGGGCTTCGGAAACACGCCTGCCTCCAAGCTGGTGATGGCATCCAGCAAGCCGAAAGAACAAGGGCCTCAGGACGCTATGAAGGAGGCGATCCGAGCCGCATTTATGGCCAAGCCATAAAAAGCTGACTTTCGCTGCGCTCTGTCGAATGGGCAGGTCGGACTAGGTTCCTGACATCGGAGGCGGCGCGGCATCCTGTGGTATGACGCCTGTGTCAACGTCGGGTCGTCGTTTTGGGAGGGCATGGCGGATCGGAGGATTAGTCATGGAAATACCAAACTTACCTGCCATTCGCGCACTTTGGCCAGCCTGGAACAAAGGGCCGCATTGTCGGTCAGAAGCGGCCACTGAAACCTAAGCATGTCTGGGCAATCTGGGTGCGGCTTGAATTGGCAGAGAACCATCGTGATCTTGCTCTGTTCAATATGGCAATCGACAGCAAGCTTCGCGGCTGCGACCTTGTGAAGAGGAAAGTTGTGGATGTGCTGGCGTCAGGCCAGATCAGGGAACCCGCCTCAGTGCTGCAGAACAAGACGCAGAAGTCAGTTCGGTTTGAGATATCGGAAGGCACCCGCACATCCGTCGAAAAATGGATGGAATACGAATTGATGGTCGGATCAGAGTATCTTTGGCTAGGCCGTTTTCATGAGCGCTTTCACATATCGACACTTCAGTATGCGTAGATTGTTCGGGACTGGGTCACGTCGATCGGACTGGAAGCCAGTGCATATGGCACGCATTCGATGCGGCGAACGGAAGTCACTCAGTTCAACAAGAAGACTGGCAACTTTCGCGCCGTTCAGCTTCTGTTGGGGCACACAAAGATGGACAGTACAGTCAGGTATCTGGGCGTTGAACTTGAGGATGCCTTGGCCATTGCTGAAGCTATTGAAATCAAACATCTCTGGGCCGCCTACACGGTCGGCCCTTACCGGTGACTCGACATGCCGTCACGATGCTGCGGTCGCAGCCCACTTTTCGGTCATTCGCTACGACAGCAATATCTCAACACAAGCGAACTCACAGAACGCGAACGATACTGACTTTCGCTGCCAGCGCACCAACGGCAGCTATTTACGCATCGCGTCTGTCGCAAAGAGAAAGAGGCAAAACCGGATACAGGCCAATCACTTCGGACAATTTGAAACGGGTGCCCTGGTACTTATTCACGTCGACGCCGCACGAACTTACGGCTTTCAAACTAAGTTTTCGACGAAATTGGTAGCGAACTTATTACTAGGGTCAGGACCCATTGATTTCCGTTTTGCGGCGTGATTCACGGTTCAAAAACGAGCGGTGAACATGTCTGATCT
>NZ_JBXWMT010000027.1:0-9042 GCF_059609985.1 Ruegeria sp. YTSA219 | reverse complement strand
CCATCATTCGCGCGAAGATGCCCTTGTCGCTCCACCGTTTCCATCGATTGTACAGCGTCTTGTGCGGTCCATAGGCGTTTGGCTTGTCCAAATCCTGCTGGCCCTAAAACAAGTGCGGCGGTGCGGGCTGCGCTGTTACTTTTTGCGCCAGAACAGGTTGTTTTTTTTCCGCAGTACAAAATGGTGGGAGTAGGACAAGCAGAGCCCGGATCTTGCCAGGCCAATCATGGTTCCTAGGATTACGCGCTTAGGGGCGCCATTGTGCGCAATAAGATATGGAATCAATCTGCGGTGGACTCATTGAGGCCTACTTTCCTGAATCAATTTGGCTGAAACACTATCTTTAAGGGTTTGATATGATATCTATTTTATTGCAGCTAGATGTCGTAATACCTGTCCATTGCAAGGCGTGGTCGAATGCTCCAGTGGCGCGTGGGCTGCAGCTGAAAATCTACACCAACGCGAGCAATGGTCCCTCGGCACGGATTGCTCGATAGTTCTGACGGCTTCCATCTCGAAAACCTATCAGATGAGAAATCAGGGGATGTCCATTCCATCAGAGCCCTTCTGCACCTAGCCGCTATCTACCCCAGAGCATCGGGTAAAGGACCAATCACTACGCCGCCATTGCCCAGCACGCTTCGGTCTTTCTGTTAGACCGTTGCCCCTTTGATACGGATCGCAGAACCCAGTGTCCCGGCACACAGACCCACAACAATGGCGATCAAAAGTTCGGTCGTTGCAACATTGGCAAAGTCCCAATGGGCAAACAGCAGCGTCCCAACAATGCCGATCAAACCGCCCATCATGGCCCCCAGCCAGAGGCGGCGCGTCATCATGCCAAGCGCAACGCCCAGAATGCCTGGAAGGCCGATGATGTTGCCGCCGATTGTTCCCAGAAGTTCCAGCATAACTTACCCCTTTTCAGTCCGACTGTGTGGTCAGGTATGACCGGATTTCTGCGCTGCCGTCTGCAACCTGTTGTTGCAAGTTACCTGCGGATTTATTAGCCAGCGCATCGGTGATTTTCTGGTATTCTTCCTGATAACCCTGCGGCAGGCTGTGTGCGATGCCTTGGTGGCAGTCGATGCAGGTCATGTTGTTGTCAATTGCCCGCTGATGTTCCGATGCAGCGCGTGCTTCTTGAATGGTGAAATCCATATAGTCAAAGTTATGGCAGTTGCGGCACTCGCGGCTGTCAGAGGCCTTCATCTTTTTCCAGACCGCCGAAGCCATACTTAGCCGATGCGCTTCGTATTTCTCAGGCGTGCTGATGGTTCCGGCAAGCTCGTGATAGACATCTTTAACAGCCATGATCTTGGCCTTGATCTTGTGGTTCCATTCATGTGGCACGTGGCAGTCAGAACAGATCGCGCGGACACCGGAGTGGTTGTTATAGTGGATCGTCTCGCGGTATTCACCCAGATTGGTTTCCATCGTGTGGCACGAGGTACAGAATTCCTCGGTATTGGTCAGTTCCAATGTCCAGTGGAACCCACCCCAGAACAGAATACCGGCCAGAAACCCGGCGAGGATCAGAAAGCCCGAGCTGAACATAACAGCCGGGGTCCAGATCGCGTTCCAGAGGCGGCGGATCCAACCGCGGTTTTCGGGGGAGTCTGCCATCTTGGTGCTCCTTTCAGACATGCGTTGGATTAGTTGCCAGACGAGGGTTCAAACACGTTGTCGACCAACGCAGGCGCATCTGCCTGAGGCACGTGGCACTGGTTGCAGAAATAACGGGTCCCGGCGATGTGATCCAACTCATTGCCGTCACGATCCAGATAATGGGTCATCGACAGGGTCGGCGCATTGCGTTCCCCGGCTTTGGTCCAGTCATGGCAGGACAGGCATTGATTGGTGCGCACGTCAATCTGGTATTGCTCGATCGAGTGGGGGACAAGCGGTGGTTGCTGGCGATAGTTGCGCTGCATCCGTCCTTCCACGTTCTTGTGAATCCGGTCCAACGGAATGGGTTCATCCACCTCGGCGCCACGCAGGGTTTGCACCGTCGCAGATTGCGCAAGGACGAACCCGCTCAGGAATATAACGGGGATCAGGGCGACGACACCTGTGAGGATTGGCTTGTTCATCTCGGCACTCCCTTAAATAGGTCTGGCTACGCGCGGTTCAGGCGCGGGAACTGGATCGGAAGGTGCGGCGACTTGGTCGTCGAACCGGTGAGTAAATTTGAAGACATCAACTGCACAGACATCGATACAGCGACCGCAGTTTGAGCAGTCGGTTGACAGGATCAGCGGCGTGGCACCCGGCTTGCCCTTCAGCGCGGGCGAAATGATGTGGTTTTCGGGGCATACGGCATAACAATCCATGCAATCGTCACAGGCCGAGCGGTTAACCGCGCTGACCCGTAACAGGCTTTTGGTGCCGATCAGGCCATAAAACGCACCGACCGGGCATATGTGGCCGCACCAGCCGTGACGGGCGACAAACACATCAAAGACAAAGATCGCAACGACCATGACCCAGACAAATCCGGCCCCAAAGATAAGGCCGCGATGCAACATGGTGATTGGGTTGATAATCTCCCATGCGATCACGCCGGTGAGGCCCGAGACGATCAGCGCCGTGGCCAATATCCACAACCGCGTGCGCCGTTTAGGTTGCCAACCTTTCGGCAAGTCCAACCGCCTGTGCAACCAGTTGGCGGCGTCGGTCACCGGGTTGATCGGACAGACCCACGAACAATAGACGCGGCCCCCGACCAGCGCATAGGCCACCATGACGATCAAGCCGCCAATCAAAGCGGTCATCGCCGGCCAATGCCCGGCGATGATGCTTTGCAACAGGATGAATGGGTCCGTCAGCGGCAGTACACCCAGGGTCTGCGATCCTGCCAAGGTACCTGTAACGACCCAGATGCCGAACCAGGGTCCCAACAGGAACAGGACCAGAAAGAACAGCTGACTGATACGGCGAAGTATCAGGTATTTATGCGCGCCGACCCAGCCTTTGACCGCCACGGCTTCTTGGCCTATGGGCATATGTGTGCGGGTGGTCATTGTCCCACCCCTGGAAGATCATAGCCGGGTTCAAAACCACCCGGTGCGATCAGATTGTCGACCCCCGGGCCGGGCAGGCGGTCGGGCAGGTCGATTATGCCTTCAACAACCGGCGCGCCCTTGGCATCTTTTTCTTCCCAACCTTTGCGGTAATGATCCGCGCTGCTGCCCCGCGCAAGACGTGCCGGCAATACCTTGATTGCGGCTTCTGGCAGAACACAGCTTTTTTCGCACATGCCACAGCCGGTGCAGCGGTCGGCATGTACGGTTGGGATAAACATTGCATGGTGGCCCGAGCGGGCGTTATGCGCTGTTTCCAGCGTGATCGCTTCGTCAATCACCGGGCAGACACGGTAACAAACGTCACACCGCAATCCCAGGAAGTTCAGGCAGTTTTCCTGATCGACCAAAACCGCGACGCCCATTTTGGCATCGTCAATGTTATCCAACGTGGGATCTAGCGCACCGGTCGGGCAGGCGGCAACACAAGGAATATCGTCGCACATTTCACAAGGCACATCCCGAGCAGTAAAATATGGCGTGCCCGTCGCTCCGGCATCCGACCCAAGCTCGGCCAGTTTCAAGGTATCATAGGGGCAGTCTCGCACACACAGCCCGCAGCGAATGCAGGCCGACAAGAACTCCCGCTCTGGCAGCGCGCCGGGGGGGCGCAAAGCTTCGGCCGACAATGCACGGGCGTCGCGGGCCAGCCAGGCCAGCAGTGACCCAGCGACCACACAGCCGCCTGCCGCACGCGCCGTATCCTGAAGGAAGCGGCGACGTTTCGGCGAAAGAGGAGTCTTGGCGAGGGGCATGGGGATTACCTTTGCGATCCGTGCCGATTACGCGCGCTCGACCTTACAGGCGCATTTCTTGTAGTCGGTTTCCTTCGACAGCGGACAGGTTGCATCCAGCGTCAGCTTGTTGGTCAACTGGTGTTCATCAAACCACGGCATAAAGACCAAGCCGCGCGGCACCTTGTTGCGCCCGCGTGTCTCAACCCGACTGGTGACCTCGCCACGGCGGGTCGACAACACGATTTCCTGCCCGCGGCGCAGGCCGCGATCCTTGGCGTCTTGTGGATGCATATAGACAACTGCCGACGGGAACGCCCGGTGCAGTTCCGGCACCCTGCGTGTCATCGAGCCTGAATGCCAATGTTCCAGCACGCGACCAGTAGACAGCCACAGGTCATATTCTTCGTCCGGCTCTTCTGCGGCGGGTTCGTACGGGGCAAAGATGATTTTTGCCTTGCCGTCCTTGTGACCGTAGAATTTAACATCCGCGCCTTCGGGCACATACGGATCGTACCCTTCGCGGAAGCGGTAAAGGGTTTCTTGCCCGTCCACGACCGGCCAGCGCAACCCGCGCGCCTGATGGTAGGTTTCGAACGGTGCAAGGTCATGTGCGTGGCCACGGCCAAATTCGGCATATTCCTCAAACAGGCCTTTCTGAACGTAGAACCCAAAATGCTCGGATTCGTCGTTGTCAAAGCCTTCCGCAGTTTCGGCTAGGGGGTACTTATCCACCGATCCGTTGGCGTAAAGCACATCATACATTGTCTTGCCGCGGTGTTCGGGCATCTTGGCCAGCAGCTCTTCATCCCAAACCTCTTCAACGGTGAAGCGCTTCGAAAACTCCATCAATTGCCACAGGTCCGATTTTGCTTCACCTGGCGCTTTCACCTGCTGACGCCAGAACTGCGTACGGCGTTCCGCATTGCCATAGGCGCCTTCCTTTTCGACCCACATGGCGGTGGGCAGGATCAAATCGGCAGAGACAGCCGTGACCGTTGGATAAGGGTCAGAGACTGCGATGAAGTTTTCCGGGTTGCGATAGCCCGGGTAACCTTCCTCGTTGATATTGGGTGCCGCTTGCATGTTGTTGTTGCACTGCACCCAATAGGCATTCAGTTCACCATCCTTCAGCTTCCGGTGCTGCAAGACAGCATGGAACCCGGGCTTAGGTGGAATAGTACCTGCCGGGATATTCCAGGCGGTTTCGCAAATCTGACGGTGTTCGTCATTTGCCACCACCATGTCAGCAGGCAGGCGGTGGGCGAACGTGCCCACCTCACGCGCGGTTCCACAGGCCGAGGGCTGACCGGTCAGCGAGAAAGGCGAGTTGCCGGGTTCTGAGATCTTACCAACCAGCAGGTGTACATTATACATCAGCGAATTCACCCACGATCCGCGGGTGTGCTGGTTGAAGCCCATGGTCCACAAGCTCATCACTTTGCGGTTCGGGTCTGCATATTGTTGCGCCAGCTTCTCAAGTTTATCGGCGGGCACGCCAGACAGTTCGGCTGTGTATTCCAACGTATAAGGCGCGACCGCCTCGGCGTATTCTTCAAAGCTGATCGTCTCGAGCTTGCCCGAGTTTGGGTTCTCTGCCTCTTGCTGCAGCGTGTTTGTATCGCGCAGACCATAACCGATATCGGTGGCGGTCTTGGTGATGTTGACGTGTTTGTTGACAAACTCTTCGTTCACCGCGCCGTTCTGAATGATGTAATTGGCGATGTAATTCAGGATCGCCAGATCGGTCTGCGGGTTAAACACTAGGCCATTATCGGCAAGCTCGAACGAGCGATGTTCGAATGTCGATAGAACATGCACTTCGCATCCCGGCTTGGTCAGGCGCGTGTCGGTCAGGCGCGACCACAGGATCGGGTGCATTTCGGCCATGTTCGATCCCCACAGCACGAAAGTATCCGCGTGTTCCAGATCGTCATAGCAACCCATCGGCTCGTCAATTCCGAAGGTACGCATAAAGCCCACGACCGCGGACGCCATACAGTGCCGCGCGTTGGGGTCGATATTGTTGGACCGGAACCCGGCTTTCATCAATTTCGAAGCAGCATAGCCTTCCCAAACCGTCCACTGGCCTGACCCGAACATGCCGACACTGGTCGGGCCCTTCTTGGCCAGCGCCTCTTTCCATTTGGCAGCCATGACGTCAAAGGCTTCGTCCCAACTGACCGGCTCAAACTCACCGTTCTTGTCATATTCGCCGTTGGTCTTGCGCAGTAATGGGGTGGTCAGGCGATCCTTGCCATACATGATCTTGGACAGGAAATAGCCCTTGATGCAGTTCAGCCCGCGATTGACCGGCGCGTCTGGGTCACCCTGAGTGGCGACAACACGCCCGTCCTTGGTGCCGACCAGCACAGAACAGCCGGTGCCACAGAACCGGCAGGCGGCCTTGTCCCAGCGAATGTCAGGGGTGCCCACCTGCGCGGCAGCCTGACCAGTGGCTAGAGGAATACCTGCGGCAGAGGCCGTAGCTGCGGCCGCTGAGGCCTTGAGGAATGTCCGACGAGTTTCTGATATGGTCATAGCGTGGGCCTCCGGCTGGTGGTTTGGCTTGGGGCATCGGGATGCGGATGGCCGTCCGCAATGTCCTCGAAATGGTGGTACGTCAGCGTCAGAGAAATCACCCCGGGGATCTGGTGCAGGTCCATGATGATCTCGGACGCAAGGCGTGTCGGCGTGTCTTCGACAACAATTACGAAACGGCCGTCTTCGGCCTCGGCGTGAATTTCGACACCGGCGGTGTCTTTCATTGCCTCGGACGCTGCCAGTGTGTGCGCTTGCGCGATATGTAAAAGGCATCCGCAGATATTCATTGGCTGACTTCCGTTTGAGATATGGTTTGGCGTTTCAATGTGACGGCATTGACCGGGCAGGACACCGTACACGACCCACAACCAGTGCAGGCGTCGAGGTCTAAAGATGGATCCGCGCGGCCACCCAGTTGCAGCCTGAAGCTGATGGCGTTTTGTTCGCAATTGTCCTGACACACCCGACAGCTGACCCCATTGACAGACAGGCAGGACGCAGCTTCGACCGACGCACGCCACGGCCAATTTTGCAGGCGTTCTATGTCCAGGGCATCCGTGGGACAGGATTGAGCGCAACTCCCACAAAAAGTGCAGGGACCCTCGGTGGGTTGAAACACCGGATACCCATCCTGACCAATGGTAATCACACTTTCGGGGCAAGCCTCGACACAGTCGCCACATTTACTGCATTGATCTGCAAAACCAGGCACAACCGAACCCGGAGGTCGAACAAGATTACTGTCCTCCCGGAATGCGGTGACGCCCAAAAACACGCGTCGGCTGGTCAGTTGACTCATATCGCTTTGACCTGGCTATCTCTGATTCCTTTTCTGAGTTTACTGCATAATCGTTCTGAGGCTGGTACATTTTGATCCAGATCATAGTTTGAGCGCATCGTTCTTAAACGATTTGAGCTATTTGACGTCTGGAATGCCACCATCCGTGCTGCTTGAAACCAGATGAGCGATGACACAACAAAGCCAAACCGCCATCTGTCTCAATACATCTGATGACGTATAGCCGTCCATTGCCAACCGTTGCCACGTCGACAGGTGATTGGGCCGTAGATCATGTCGTCGCGCAAATTCATTGACCTCACACCCAGGACCGACGACTTGGCCACAACACGACCCTTGAACGGTTCTGAAGGTGTAGACGCCCCCGCTGGCCTCGGTGTGCCATTGTGGGTTTGCAAACAAACTGAATGGAGGCGTCACTGGAAGAGATTGGCATGATTGGCCTGGATTTGGCGAAGAATGTGTTCCAGGTGCACGGAGCGGCTAGAACAGGTCACCCGGTTCTTCAGAAGAAACTGCGCAGGGGCCAGGTCCTCGAGTACTTTGCCAAATTCCCGCGTAGCGTGTTTGCAATGGAGGCCTGCACCAGTGCGCATTATTGGGCGCGCGAGATCGGTCGTTTGGGTCACAAAGTCAGGCTGATCAATCCGGCCACGTGAAGCCATTCGTCTAACGTCAGAAGAACGATATGGACGATGCAGAAGCAGAACTGTGAAGCTGCAAGTCGACCAACGATGCGCATTGTTGCTGTGAAGTGTGAAGAGACCTAGGCGTCAGCGATGGTTCTTCGGTCCCGGGAATTGTTGGCTCGGCAACGCACGCAATTGATCAACGCTCTGCAAAGTCACCTTGGCGAGCTAGGTCAGGTCGCACCGACAAATCTCTGATCAGCACGTCGAATGTTGAGTGTCAAAACCTGACCATGCGTATGCCCATGCGCCCTTTTACCCGCCTGACAAGTGGTTTCAGCAAGAAGGTTGAAAACCGCATGCACTCCGTTGCGCTGCGTTTCATGTACTACAACTCTGTGAAGGTGCATCAGACGTTAAAGGTGACACCTCCAATGGAAGCGGGTTTGACTGATCGCCTCTGGAATATAGCTGAACTGGTTGCTATCGTTGATGCCAACGAACCCGCACCAAAGAAGCGTGGAAACTATAAGCCCCGTAATAAGGCACTTTCAAAGTGACCCAATCCCGTACGATCCGCGTATATTAGCGCGTTGATATATGAAGTCGTTCATGAAACCGGCCAGGCCAAAGGTATTCCGAACCAACCATCAGCGGGTTTTCCATCCACTTCGCGACTGACAAACGTCTGCCTTCGAAGATCTCGAAACGCACCGGCTTCTGCGTCTTACTCTGCAGAACGGAGGCTCGTTCCTTGACCTGTCCGGAGGCCATTACATCGACCACCTGCATTCGGACCAGATCGCAGCCTCGGAGCTTGTTGTCTATTGCCATATTGAAGACGACAAAGTCCCGGTGGATTTTGGCTAGCTCAAGTCCAACCCTGATCGCCCAGATGTGTTTTGGTTTCAGAGGGCGCTTTTGTCCTACGATCCGGCCCTTGTTTCAGGCCGGGCGAAGCGCGCGAATGGCGGGTAAGTTTGGTGTTTCCATGACTGATCCTCCGAACCGCCATTCCCTCCCACTTCGACAACCCGACGTTGACCGGTGCAGCATATCACCGGATGCTGCATCGCATTCGACGTCCAGTGTGAGCCCAAAGCGATAGAGTTTCAAACCTAACATCAAACTTTTCGAGGGCTAAAACAACTGCTACTCCCTTATGAATGATTGTTTGTTGAGCAGCCTCATCTGACTGGTTCAATTTGATTGTTAGTGCATCATTGGCCTGTGATCCATTGAGATGATGGTTT
>NZ_JBXWMT010000026.1:0-10628 GCF_059609985.1 Ruegeria sp. YTSA219 | reverse complement strand
TGCCCGAAGGTCTTCCTCTCAGCAATCGCCATCGCAGCTCTCGTCATCTATTGGCTATGAGTCCTGACCCTAGTTGGCTGGCTTCGATGTGCTGAAAGGCAACTCGATCCAATGCTAGCATCCAGGGCTAACGCCTGAGATCTGGCAAGTGTTAGCCCACAACGCACCCTCCGGGTAGCGGCCGCCGCCGTCTAGAGATCAGATTAGATGCCGTTCGCCATTTCTTGGTGCGGTGTGTTTGCGCGACGGGTGACAAACCAATGCTTTGCCCATTCGGCACAAAAGGCCACGTTTATCCAGAAGCGCCCTTATATATTTGGATTAGTGGTTGGCGGTACTGGTTCTCAATAGACTTTATTATTCTGTCGCTGGAGAAAACAACATTAATGACCAGCCCAAAATTGACAGGAGCATCCGGTGACGATCTCATTCAAGGGCTCGCATTTCCCAAAAGATGTGATCTTGCACGAGGCGTTTTTCTATCTGCGCTACTCAGTGTCGTATCGGGATCTGGGAGAAATCCTGGCTGAGCGCAGAGTTAAGGTTGATCACGCGACGCTGAACCGTTGGATCGTCAAATATGCGCCATTGATTGCCGACAAGGCACGTCGCCATAAGCGAAACTGCGTCCGCCTCTGCAACGCTCGATGGGATTGAAGTTGCGCAGATGATCAGAAAGGGTCAGTTCGGAGTCGGAATCTGCCCGGTCAAGCAGTTTACGAACCAAACCGTATGAACTTAGTAAATTCCAACCAGCCCTTACACTTCAGAGAATTTTGCGACAAAGCCGCTAAGATCATATCGAACTTGCGAATTCGGGCCAACGGCGGCTCTTCCCGCAATATGCGGCGGGAAGGGCAGAGTAGATGAACGGCAGATTCCTTTCGCGAGCTGTTAGTTCGTAGACCCGCCGATTTTGTGGCTGCGGCGAATGTCTCCTTTGATGAGCTGCAGCGCAGTGGTGGGACATATCTGCCAATGGCAAGTTCAGGCGGCCCGTTCATTTGCACACAGCGTCTGGCAAAATCGCAAAGGTCAGTTACAGTAGCCAATGTTCAAGCGCCCGCTTCAACACAATGCTTTGCTGCTACCTAACAGTTGCGTGAGATTTCGGGATAGGTCTAAAAAAGTTATGCCCTCCTAGCAATCTCAATTCAATACTGAAGAATATGAGTAATTTGGCGGAGATTTAAGTGCGACTTAGCGTGGGCATCGCTGTGTCAATTCTGGTGGCTGTGTCTATCGGAGTGTCGACCTTTATTGTCCATTCCCTATGGTGGACGACTGCGCGCGACAATAGCCGCATGCTTGCAGCTGAAATCAACGGCCAGATAGCGAACACTGTCCGCATCGAGGTGGGGGTGACGCTTAGGTCGGCCGAAGCCGCTTGGGCAGCCGTTCGCACGATCTTTGTCCAGAACGTCATCGCGACGCGACAGGCCGACAAGCGCGAGTTTGTTTTTCTGTCGCAACTGCAGGCGCAGCCGAATATCTCATGGATGTTCTTTGGCTGGCCCGATGGCAATTTTTTCGCGTCGCACCGTCTAGGTGACGGCGGGCTTGAGATGATTGAAATCGACAAGGGGATCCGCGACCGAATGCTGCGGAAGGATCGCTATATCTTTATCCCCGGTGACATTCAGTTCGAGGAGCGGACCTTTACTGAAACATCCTATGATCCGCGCGAACATGCCTGGTTTGAAAACTTCATGGGGCTCAGCTCTGCGGGGTGGATTGAAACGCGCGACCTTCCGGATAGTAAAAAAACCGTTTACGCCTTTGCTGGTCCGATAGACGTCAACCGAACGCGGCAAGGTGTTCTGGCCGTTGCAATCGAAACGGATCGTTTGTCACGTTTTCTCGCCACGCTTGCCCCCGGCGAATTCGGCGCGGCATTTATTCTGAACGCTGACGGCAAAGTTATTGCAGTACCTGATGCAGAAGCGGATGAGATTACCCCGGCGCGCATGGGCGAAGGGAAGCTTTATGAAGTTGCCATGATCTCAGGCGAAAGGTTGTTGGCAGATCCCAAAGCGAATGCCCAAGGCACGCTGACGAAACGTGTCGTCATCGACGGCGTGCCTTATGCGGTGGCGCTGACGCCACTGGGGTTTTACGGCTGGCGCGTTGCCACGGTCATACCCGAAGCGGCGTTTCTGTCGAGCATCGATGAAGCGCTGATAAACTTGATATACGTTTTGATCGGTGTGGTGGTCGTCGCAACCGGGCTGGCGATCTGGCTGATCCGAAGCATTGTCGCAAATCCGTTGGCACGCATCGCCGAAGATCTTGGTAAAATCGAACGCTTTGACGTCGAACGCATTGAGCGCAGACCCTCCAGACTGTCTGAGCTTGCCAATCTTTCTGCGGCAACCGCGAGCATGGCCGCTGGTTTGTCCGCTTTCCGAAAATACGTGCCCACCGATCTTGTGCGTATGCTGGTTGCTGAGGGCATCAAGATACAGCCGGGCGGAGAAATGAAACAGATCTCTGTGTTGTTTTGCGATGTAGCGGGTTTCACAGGGCTGTCCGAAAAACTAGGCCCAAATATTGTCCAGCTGATGGAGCCCTTCTTCAGCGCAGCCTCTGCGGCCATTACTCAAAACGGTGGGACGATCGACAAGTTTATTGGCGATGCCGTGATGGCGTTTTGGGGGGCGCCGCGTAAAGATGCCAATCACGCTGAAAATGCTTGCCGCGCAGCGCTGGACCTTGTCGCCGCCGTGGGCGCGTCCGGAATTGAAGATGAGGCCGGCAACCCCCTACGCGTCAGGATCGGGGTGAACAGCGGCGAGGCTCTGGTCGGAAATATCGGATCAGAGCAGCGGTTGAACTACACCGCGATTGGTGATGTCGTGAACGTTGCCAGTCGGTTGGAAGGGGCCAACAAAGACTATGGAACGCTGATCCTGGTCGGGCCGGAAACGAGGCGACAGGCCGCTGACGCAATCGTGGTCCGAGAGTTGGACACGCTTACCGTGTTTGGACGTGTTGAAGAGCTGGTGGTCTACGAACTGATCGCGATGGCGGATGGGCGTGTTGGATCATTTGCCTGGATAGAGGCTTATGAACAGGGCCTTACACATTATCGGACAGGGCGGTTTGAAGAGGCCGTTGCCGCATTCGCGGCCGCAGACCAGGCGCGAAACGGAGACCCCGCCTCAGTCGCCATGATGATCCGCGCCCAAGACCTGTTAGACAGGCCGCCAAAGGAAGGCTGGCGTGCGGTTACTAGCACCAACAAGAACCAGTAGGTAACTTCCGTTAAAGTTAAGGGGCTTCGGGAAAGTCCGACAAGTCTCGCGTTGTGTGTGCTCAGCGCGCCGGGGACTTCGCTCGCAGTGAATGTCCGGAAAGTGGGTTGCGACCGCGGCATCACCACCCGGTAGCCAATGTCCGGTTTGGGCCGTCTAGGAAAACGACCCTGTGGCTCTAAATTTCAAAAGCTTCCGCGATGGCCAATGTGCCCTCCAACTCTAGGCCAGGATACCGTACCGTCCTATCCATTTTTGTATGTTCAGGCAGAAGTCGCTTATTGCGCAGATTGTCAATGTTTCTGCAGATCTGAGTAACCTCGGCTCACCTCTTAGAATGCGTTCCCTTGGTGCTCGCCTCAAGGTCTATGGGCTTCACCCATTCCCGGACAATCCGCACATACAGGCGGGTTGAGACGAGCGGGCGCTCATGAATAGCGGAAATTAACATGCCCGTCGTTTGCTAATGTCACTAATACTCTTAAGGTGAATGGAGCCTTAGGAGGCCTTAATGAAAAACCTAATTTTGATCTCGGTCTTGGCCGCTACTAGTACTGCGACCAGTGCCGAGGAGCAACGCATCGAGCTTAATAATTTCTATCCGCTTTCTCAGGAAAACTTTGACCTTGGTGATCATATTTTCCACATCGCCGACAACAAAGGAGGATTTGAAGTTATCGAAGGTCCTGTTGACGGCGGGCTTGCTCGATGCCTTGGATCGGGGTTCGGTTACCAAGATGGGACCAACTCAATCTCCGGAATATGCATTTTTGGTGAGGGCGAAGACACTTTCACGATGCGTTGGAAAGCAGGTGAAAAAGGCGCGGCTAACTCTTGGGAAATTATCGTCGGAACCGGGCGCTATGATGGAATGACTGGCGAGGGCATAGCCACGACGGACATTGTGTCGATGTACCAAGCACTACCTTTGAGGCGAACCCACATAGTAGGAACCGTGGAAATCCCTGAGTGAAATGTTGTCCCTGAGTTTATGACGGGTAGGGCCGTTGGATTGATCGTGGGAAGCAGGGCATGGGAAAACGTTACTGTTGCTCCAATGTTCGGTAGGTGATGGCGTCAGACATCATACACATCACAGAGAGCAGCATTTCGCGGTTGCCGACGCAATGTAAGCCGTCCCATCAAAGCGCTCTTACTTCGAGGCCTTGAGTTGTTCGTCCAGATCAGAGAACGATGCGGCCCAGAATTCTGCCAGGAACGCTGAAACCTCCTGTTCTGAGATTTCCGACCTATTGCCTTCGGCATCCGTCGCTTGACCCATTGTGTATCGCAAGTCGGTGCCAGAGTTCGTTTGCGTCAGCTGATATGTCTCGGGCAGGCTTACTCCAGTGCGCGCCGGATCCTGGATGCAGGTCGAGAAATAGTCGAACGGTTCCCAATCAGTGATGCGATAGAAAAAGTCCGCCAATTCGTGAGAGCAATGATATTCCGACCCGTTGCTGAGGCGCCCTTGCGGGCTGTCGACGGTGATATCCTGAACACGGTTCATCCATTTCAGCTTTAGTTCAGGCGCGACCAACGCCTCCCAGACGACTGCAATTGGAGCATCGAAATGATGGCTGAAGGTCCAAACTCCGTCTTCCTTGGTCAAAAAATGGCGCTCGCGGTTGGTACGCAAACGTTCCCAAGATTTAGCCAAATCGTAGACCTTCATCGAAACCTCGCCAAAATGTTCGATGTCCTGTGAAAACGGTTCCACTATGCCTTTGATATCCATGGCGTTTGCAGCGGCCTCGCTAAACAGCGCGTAACTGCGTACACCGGTGGCTTCAACAACGTTCGTCTTGGCCATTCGGTGGACCAGAACAACGTCGGCGCCGGAAAAGTCTTTTATCGGGCCAAGTTGCATTTCTTCGAACTGGCCATGATGGGTGATAACCTTCAAATCCAGCCCTCCGACATTGGCACACGCCTTGCAGGTACAGGTTGTGTTGGCAATTATGTCCTGCCGACGAAGAGCAAATGCGTTGTAGAGATTCTCGCAGATGGTCAGGAAGGTCTCGCCGGAGGGGAAATCCTGCCGGGTTGAATATGCCAGAACGGCATCGCCTTCGGTTTTCCAGAAATGGAGCGGATCACCCACCTGTTCGACCAGTACGCCCAGCAAGGAATGCAAAATCGGATTAGCGTGATCCATTTCCGAAGTGGTCAAAAATTGTGTGTAGCCGGAAATGTCGGCGATCAACAGATATCCAGTTTGTGTTGACATGGCACGCTCCCCAAAAGAGTGTTTGGCGCGGTTATTTTGACCTACAAAGGGTTCAAAACCACTTTGGGTCCAAATGCGCCATAGACGGTCATCATGGTGTGTAGGCTGGAGCTCAGACGCAAAGTTGCCGGTGAGAGCCCGAAGTGGTTACCAAGTTCCCGCAATACAGCCCCTAAATGGCGCCGCCGCTATAGCGACGTCACTACGCCCATCCGAGTTGTTTTAGAGAGTGCCCATCATTCCAGATTTTGGTCATTCGGGCGATCTTATCACCTTCAAATTCCATAACGTAGGCATAGTTGGTTGCGATTTCTTTGCCGGTGGCAGGAACTGGTCCACCTTCACCGGTTTGTTTGCCGCTGAATACTGCTGTGGCCGTTACGATGTTGCGTTCGTGATCAGTCGAGAATGAGGTGATGTCGTAATTGCCATCTGGGATTGGGGTCAAAATTCCCGCCGTCCAGGCTGTATAATCTTCGATTGTCGAGATATCGGCCAATGCGTCGGCTTCGCATGTAAAAGTGGCACCGTCCTGACAGTATGTCTTGCAGACGTTCCAGCCTTTGCCTGTTTCGCATGCATCAAAGAAGGCCATAGCCGTTTCGGAAATACTCATCGTGCTTCTCCTATCCCTGTTTCACTAGCGTCCAGCGCGTCGTTGCCTTCAATTCCGTCTGGATGGGATAGTTTTAGAACATTTATTTTAAAAAATCAATTTTAAAATAAATGAGGGATGAACTTCACTCGCGAATTTCCCTCATGATCAAGTCGTAAAAGTTTGGTATCACGTGCTTTTTTTCGTCGTGCCGCCCATACAAGACGGTCCCGTGAACGCAAAAAACCACAAAGCTTGCAAGCTGCGCTGTGTCCTTTTCCGCCCCGATATCTCCATCCGCCTGGGCATTACGAAGAGCAGTTTCAACCAATGACTCGACTTCTGCGCAGAACGCGCCCACCTGTTCAGCGGCCTCAGGACTTATCACATGTTTCTGCGCAAGGTGGTTCATCATCAGGCAGCCCTTGTATTCCGACTTGGCGGCCCCCAAAAAAACGTTTCGGAGAAACATTTCGACGCCCTCTAAGTTAGGGTTGTCGATCAGAATACGATAGCGCGGCCCGATAACATGATCGCGGTAATGATCCAAAGCTGCTGAAAACAATCCTTCCTTGTCTCCAAACTCCTTGTACATGCTGGCCGTGTTCAGCCCGGTTTCGCGGACAACGTCACTTATCGATGCAGCTTTGTAGCCGTTTTGCCAAAAAACACCCATGGCTTTTTCAACTACAGCTTCGCGTGAATATGATCTTGGTCTACCCATCGGAGTATATTAAAATGATCATTTAAAAATCGCAACACGTACCGTCTGAGCAAGATCAGGAAAAACCGTTACGCAGGGTAGAATCTTCGTGAACTACGACGTTTTGCATGGTGTGCTCTTAAATTCCAACTCGCAGGCAAATAGTTGATTTGTCATTGCTCCGTGTAGCGGGAATGCTCCTGCGTTTTCTAAAATTGACGTCAGGATTGACAGCCATTCTTATTGTTCAAACCAACCGCAGTAAATGCGCTGCTCAATTTTCGCATCCCAGCGCGGCCTTCAATGACCGGTTCGATGAAATTCGCTGAGAGGCAAAGTTCCGATGGTCGAACGAGCCTGCCTTGACCTAGACCATTTGCACGAGCAATGCAGCATGATTTACAGCCTGGTCGCGTATCCCCGAAAATGTGAATCTTTACGCGTTTAGGTATCTCTGTAACGAGCGTCGGCTCACTCCCATTTCATCTGCCATGCATTGGACCGTTGCCCTACCGTCTCGTGCCAAATCGAGCTTTGGTTCGGGACTGAATGGACCACTCGTGGCGCGCTAATGTTCGCGTAATCTCCAACGTGGAAATTCGACCTATTTGAGTGCAATGTAATTAAAGGCTGCATTTGGAGGAATACGTTTTGATGGAATCGAGTTCTGACTCTGGGACTTCCCCAGAATACTCCAAAACGCTGGAGGACTTTGACCTGGACCTCGCAAAGTCTGTCTTTTTCGGCAATTTCAGCGACGGAATCAATGCATGCGTAGAATGTTGTGATGCCCATTTGCAGGGCAATCCCCTGGCATTGAACTGGATTGCATTGGACGGGCACCATGAGACCCGCGACTTTAAGCAGTTGCGCGACGAAGCTGCGTGCTTCGCCAATTTGCTTAAGGAACAAGGCATCCGACCCGGCGATATCGTGGCGGGTCTGTTGCCGCGCACCCCGGATCTTGTGACAGTTGTTCTCGGCGCCCTCCGAGCTGGTGCGGCCTATCAGCCTTTGTTTACAGCCTTTGGGCCAAAGGCCATTCAGGACCGTTTGACCATGAGCGGAGCGAAGCTGGTTGTGACCGACGCCGCGAACCGCAATAAGCTCAATGGAGTGGAAGGTTGTCCGCCTGTCGCGACCATAGCGGATACGCGACAAGAGGTTGTTGGGGGAGACATTGATTTCCGCCGGATAATGGCCGCGCAATCGCCTGAGTTCGCCCCGGTTTTGCGGAACGGCGATGATCTGATGTTCATGATGGCGACCTCTGGAACTACAGGTCCCGCAAAAGGAGTCCCCGTGCCCCTAAAGGCGCTGCTTGCCTTTAGATCTTACATGGTCGAAGGGATCGGTCTGCGGCATGAGGATGTTTTCTGGAACATTGCCGATCCGGGCTGGGCCTATGGTCTATACTATGCGTTGATCGGCCCGCTACTGTTGGGTCATGTAACCACTCTGGTCGAGGGACCATTCACAGTGGACAGTACATATGACGTGATTTCGAGATTGGGTGTGACTAACTTTGCAGGCGCGCCCACTGCGTTTCGATTAATCATCGCCTCCGGAACCGAGCGCGCGGCACAGCTGCGCGATCAGATCCGCTGCATCAGCAGCGCAGGCGAGCCACTGAACCCCGAAGTCATCCGCTGGTTCGAAACCGAACTGAATGCGCCGATTAAAGATCACTATGGGCAGACCGAAACGGGTATGCTGGTGAATAACCATCACGGCCTCGAACATCCGGTTCGTCCGGGATCGGCCGGCTATGTTATGCCGGGATACAGGGTCGAGGTTTTGGCCGAGGATGGCAGCATCGCCGATTTCAATGAGCTTGGTCAATTGGCCGTCAACATCGCGGATTCACCTCTCTTGTTCTTTAGCGGCTACCTGAACAAGGGCAACAAATCGATCGAGAACGGATACTATCTTACCGGGGACACTGTGGAGCGGGACGAACACGGATGTATCACTTTCGTAGGGCGGAACGACGACGTCATCACCTCTTCGGGGTATCGCATCGGACCGTTTGACGTTGAAAGCGCCCTGATCGAACACCCTTCTGTGACGGAGGCGGCAGTCGTAGGCGTGCCGGACAAGGAACGGACCGAAATAGTGAAAGCGGTGGTCGTACTGGCGGAAGGCACAGAAGGTAATGAGGAGTTAGCTGCAGAGCTGAGGGATTATGTCAAACAGCGCCTTTCTGCACACGCCTATCCTCGGCTTATCGAATTCGTCAAAGAACTGCCGAAGACACCCAGCGGCAAAATTCAAAGGTTCCTGCTCCGAGAAGCGAGTGTCGGCGCCACTTGATCTAGCCTCTCGAAGGCAAGCTTCGTCGTTCAAATACATGGCAATTCTGCTGGGCAGCGAACGGCGACTTAGTCCGCACTGTGTGAATTGACCGTTCCAGCCTCGCTGCGCTGCACCAATGGCCGGTTTCATCGCCGCGTCACAGCGCCAGATTTCGAGCGCATGCAGCATTTCTTCCGTAGCGAGCGCGCACCGCGAAAAATCACAATGACCGGGTTGGGCCGTTCGTATCGATAACGATAATGGGAGCCATTATCGTTACTGGTTTGCACTCGCAAACTTATCATTCACCTGCACGCAGTGCTGTATTAAGTGGTCGGCTACGGCAACTTTTGCAGGTATCGAGGTGGCGCACATGATCCGCAAAGGCCAATTCAAGCCTGGACTCTGTTCATTCAAACAATTCGCTGAGCTGACCGTCTAGCTCCAATCCGATCGTTAAAACAGCTCGTCGTGCTCAAAATTTTGCAACAAAACCGGCTACGTCCCGATCGGTGAGTGACTTTGGGCTGCAATCTGTTTTTGTAGCAAATCCCGAGCCTGCCGTCTCGTTACCGGGCTCTAGGTTTCAGCCGACATATCGGCTTCCACCCAGAACACCCCAGCATGATCTCCCTGACGCAGTAGTCCCTGAACCGTCTCTTGTGAGCCGGCGCAGGGGTTTTGGGTCATGGTCGGTCCATACCGTGGTGATCTTCCCATTATACCGGGTGGCCTTTCAGTATTGAAGCGCAGCAGTTACCGGCATTACATCGCAGCCGGACCTAAATTCTCCCGCATTCCAGAATAGCTAGCATTCAGCTGGGCTAAGATTGCCAAGTGGACAAGCGATATCATAAATAATTTCCGCAAAACCCTCGATGATAACCCCAAACCCTGCCGCGATAATGATCACGGAACCAATGAGGTATCGACCATCTTCTTCAACTTGACCAGGCATTTGGTTTTCTTGAATTGACCCCAATTCAGGCGAATACCGTCTTCGATTGCGTATCCACCAGTATCAGTTCCGATCAAATTAACATCCGACAAATCCCAGCTCCAATTCGGGTTTATTGCGGGATACTGCTGAGTGGCGGACAGGTTATTTTGACCCAGATGGCGCTCTGAAGGTAAAGCGAAGCCAAAGCCGGAAGAATTGGTGGTTTGGTAGGTATTGGCCATCCCATCAGCGTGATTGACTGTTTGCGAAACTGATGAGTGAACTTTGTGCGCAAACCCGCGTTGGCTATGGTCACGCAACGGACCAGCGGTGGACGTTCCGGCACTCAGGACAATGGCGAATGCGGTGACGGATGTAATCAGTGTCTTTTTCATTTCTTGGTCCCTCTAGGTTGAGCGTGTCTGATACGCTGTAGGTGGAACCAATTTGGAAATTTGAGGTTCGGATTTATTGCGCTGACAGGTCAAGGTTTTGAGAAAAGGCTTCAAGTTGACGCCTATCCCCGCCAGCATGAACTAGGGTCAGGACTCATAGCCAATAGATGACGAGAGCTGCGATGGCGATTGCTGAGAGGAAGACCTTCGGGCACC
>NZ_JBXWMT010000025.1:0-16035 GCF_059609985.1 Ruegeria sp. YTSA219 | reverse complement strand
CAGGTGCCCGAAGGTCTTCCTCTCAGCAATCGCCATCGCAGCTCTCGTCATCTATTGGCTATGAGTCCTGACCCTAGGCGCCAACAGTTCGACCAACCGGTTTCCTCGAACCGGACCTTCATGCAAAGCGCAGCATTTTCAACCGCTCAAGACCCAAAGCGCGCACACAGCGGACTTCTGCCGACAGGTTACTGTCGTCTTCTGATCACATACTGGTATCATCAAGCCCAGCAAAAGGTCTGATCTGTCCGGAGGAGCAGACGCTCGCTTAAATGCCGCGAATATTGGCATCGGACCCAGGTGAAATCAAAGTGCAACCGTGCATAACACCGCGCAGTTCGGCGAGGCCGCGCATTCTGCCTATGAGCGGGTAGCCGGGCTGGGAAGGACGAGCGAGATCGTTCAGCAAAGCGTGGCCATGGTCCGGGCGCATGGGAATCTCATAATCTGATCGCCCCTGATTGCGGCGCCGCGTTTCTTCGACCATCAAGGCGCGAATTGTTGCAACCATATCTGTGTCTCCGGCCAAATGTTCGGACTCGGAAAAACTATGGCGATTGCGGTCGCTTGAACCGTCCCGCACGGTATTGCGAAGATGTACAAAGTGGATCCGATGGCCGAGCTGAGCAATGAAGGATACTGGGTCGAAGTCTTCGGCAACACCCAATGACCCGGTGCATAGCGTTGCTCCGTTTGCCGGGCTGTCAACGGCATCCAACACGGTCGCGTAATCACTTTGCGACGACATGACCCGTGGAAGCCCAAGCAGTGGAAAAGGTGGGTCATCTGGATGGCAACAGAGCCGGACGCCGAGGTCTTCGGCCGTTGGAACAACCTCGGAAAGGAAATCAACCAGGTTGGAGCGGAGGGTTTCGGGCGTCACGCCAACATATGCGTCGAGGTTTCGTTTCACGTCCTCAAGAGACCAATTGTCGTTCGCCCCCGGCAAACCAGCGACGATATTGTTCGACAGTTTCAGGCGATCTCCATCACCCAGATCTGCAAACCGGGCCCGTGCGGCTTCTATGATCACCGCTGAATAATCTTGCTCCGCGCGTTGCCTGCATAGGATGAAACAATCGAACATGACAAAATCCAAGAGATCAAACCGCATTGCGTGCCCACCATGTGGCAGCGGATGGCTCAGGTCTGTACGCGTCCAATCCAGCACTGGCATGAAGTTGTAGCAGACTGTGTGAATGCCACATTCGGCCAAATTACGTAGGCTTTCCTTGTACATTTCAAGGTGTTGCCTTACCGGGCCGGTTTGCGATTTGATCGCTTCGGACACCGGAACGCTTTCAACAACGTCCCAGGTCAATCCAGATGGAACGCCTCCGGGCTGCTCAATCTGTTGCTGCCGCTCTTTGATGTGCTCGACTGACCAAACCTCTCCTGTTGGAACATGGTGCAAGGCTGAGACGATGCCGGTTGCACCGGTTTGCCTGATTTCGCCAATGGAGATCGCATCAGAAGGGCCAAACCAGCGCCAAGTCTGTTTCATGATCTTGCTACTCCTTGATCAAGACGTATCACTAACCCGTCTCATCCTTACCAAGATCTAAGTTAACCGGGACGAGTGCGCCTTTGTGACGGACGACATGGCCTGCCAGACGACACCCCTTGCGTATGCCTGTTGCCAAATCATCCTGCCTAACAACGCTTACCAAGACACCTGCATTGAAACTGTCCCCTGCCGCAGTGGTATCGACAATGCCCCTCGCTGGATCAACGCCTACCTCTCCACGTTGACCTGCTTTTTGAAAAACCACAGGCTGCGCGCTGTTCTTGACGACAATCTGATCGACACCAGCCTTTGCATACCGATCCAACGTCGCAATTGAATCGCCGTCCCCGAACCATACGGCTTCGTCATCATAAGATGGCAGAACGATATCGGATTGCGCAGCAGCTTTCATAACTGTGTCTGTCATTTCCTGCGGCGTAGACCAAAGCTGTGGTCTTAGATTTGTATCAAAGGCAACAGTCGTTCCGGATGCACGTGCACGACGCAACGCAATTAACAGAATTTCGCGTGATTGTGGATCGAGAATAGCGAGGGTTATTCCAGAAAAGTAGATTAAGTCTGCGCCCTTAACTGCCCGCCCGAGTGCAATCTCGTCGACCGCAAGTTGCCTGGCGGCAGAGTCGCTGCGCCAGTATGAAAAACTGCGCTCACCATTGCTGAGATGGATGAGATATAGCCCAATCGTTTTGCCCGCAATGACTTGGACGTGCGTGTCGGATATCCTGCTGTCTTTCATGAACGCCCGCAGATCCTGCGAAATCGCATCATCTCCGACAGCCGTCAGATAGTTGACGTCGATATCTGCGGCGATTTGTGCAAGATACCATGCTGTATTGAAGGTATCGCCCGCAAAACCAAGCTTGAATTCACCAACCCGTTCAGATGGGGCAAGTTCTGCCATGCATTCGCCGATTGCCAGTACACGCATATCAGTTACAGAAAATCATCGCGGCGGGGCGTGAAACTGTCGACCAATGTCCCAGGTTCCAGGCATGTGCAGCCATGGGTTTGGCCGGGCGGGATGACAAAACTTTCACCGGGGCCAAACTCTTGTTCGTGCTCACCCAACGTAAACCGAAATCGACCGCTTTCGACATAGGTCGCCTGCACATGCGGATGGCTGTGTAGGGCACCAATCGCCCCGGTCGCGTAAAACCGGAAGGCAACAACCATGAGGTCAGGATGATCAGATAGCACCTGCCGCGTGACATGTTCACCTGTAGAGACGATCGGGAAATTGGGCACAGGTTCTCTCCTTGCTTGTTAGGAAAACAGCATGCCACCGTTGAGATCAATGTTTGCGCCCGTGATGAAGGCACTGTCCTCGCAGGCCAGAAATAAAACGAGATTTGCAGCGTCATCGACATGACCCTGACGCTTTAGCGGTGCGTTGGCTTCAAAGCCGCGTCGACCAGCATCAGGTGTATGAACATTGTGAAAATCGGTATCGATCATGCCAGGACAAAGTGCATTCACACGAATGTCGGGGCCGACCTCTTTTGCCAAACCGCGTGTCATGGTCATGACCGCGCCCTTGGCTGTGGCATAGGCGACGGCACCCGGTCCACCACCATCGCGCCCGGCCTGACTGGCGAGATTGACGATAGTTCCAGACGTCATCCTGGACAGGCAAGCCTGCGTCATCAGGAATGTGCTGGTCAGATTCAGGCTCATCACGGCGTCCCAATGTTCAACAGACATTTCCGCAATGGTTTTGCGGGCGATCAGACCGCCTGCATTATTGACCAGAATATCGACGCCGCCAAAGGTTTCGACCGTGCGATACACAAGCGCGTCAACATCCGCCTTCTTGTTCAGGTCGCCCTGCACGGCAATCGCCTTACCGCCGTTGGCTTCGATTGCGGCAACAGCTTCATCCGCGCCGTTTGAGCTGGAAAAATAGTTGATCGCAACATTTGCGCCTTCAGAGGCGAGTTTGATCGCAACCGCGCGGCCAATATCACGGCCTCCTCCGGTTACAATGGCGGTTTTACCTGCAAGTTTCATGTCGGTCCTTCCTATTACAAAGCGCCAGCTTCGCTTGTGTCACGGATTTCAGTTGGCTGCCCTCTCAGAGCGCTCACAGCGCAAGTTGAGACGCCATTATCGGAACGCCCCCGGCATAACTGCCTTTGGGAGCCACAGAATGATTTCGGGGAATGCCGCCAACAGAATGAGGATGACCAGCATTGGGGCAAGGATAAGCACGACCTCACGCAGGACTTGCACAACATTCAGGCCACCGATCGCTGCAGAGATGAGCAAACACAAGCCGTATGGCGGTGTCACCAGCCCGAAGGCAAGCGAGACAATGCCGATGATAGCGAAGGCGATCGGATCAACCCCACCCGCCTGCGCCACGGGCATCAGAACCGTGCCAAGAATGATGATTGTCGGGATTGCATCGATGAACAGGCCAAAGAGAAGAAACAGAAGGGCAATCAAGATAGCCGTTCCAAATGCCCCGAACTCCCAAGCAGTCAGAACACTGACAATCAGGCGCGGCGCATCGTAGAACGACAGTAGCCATCCGAATGCCGAGGCGGTGCCGATCGCAAACAGAGAGATGGCTGCAAATCGTGCGGTGTCATAGAGGATCGTACCCAAATCTCTGACAGTGACCGTCCGATAGACAAACATGCCCAAGATCAGCGCATAACCCGCCGCTATGATTGCACTTTCAGTTGGTGTGACAAGACCACCTACAATACCGCCAATCACAAAGACCGGTGTCAAAAGGGCCAGTGCGGCGCCTTTCCAAGCGGCCCAGAACTCACCCCAGTTCGGCGTCGCCGTCACCGGGTAAATGCGGGCTTTTGCGAAACCATAGACCGTAGCCATCAAGGCGAGGCCAATCATCAGGCCTGGAATCGCGCCGCCCAAAAACAATGCGCCGACAGAGACCTGCATGACACCGCCCCAAACGATCATCAAAATCGACGGCGGGATGATGACCCCCATCACCGAAGAGCAGGCCGTGATAGCAACGGCAAACCGCGTGTCGTACCCCTCTTTCTGCATGGCTGGGATCAGGATTTTTCCGATACCCGCCGCATCTGCTGTGGAAGATCCGGAGATACCAGCGAACAGCATCGACACAGCGACATTTACATGACCCAATCCGCCGGGCATCCAGCCGGTTAGCACACGGGCCAGTTCGATCAGCCGGTCGGTTACTTTGCCGGAATTCATCAGGTTGGCCGCCAGTAGAAAGAATGGAACGGCCAATAAGATGAAGGAGTTATAGGATTGGAACATCCGATCCAGCACGATGAACGGGGTCAGCCGCAGCTCAAGCAACACAACCGGGAGGGTCGCCAAACCCAATGCGAATGCCACTGGGATGCGGATGAAAATCAGCACCAGAAAGCCAGCAATAAGCATCGTGGCGGCAGTTGCAGTATCGAGGATCATGTCTGGCTGCTCTCTCGGTTTAGATATTTCGCGATGGTTTCGGACAACCGGTAGCCTGACAGGAGAAACCAAAACCCTCCGGCAATCGGGACCGATACGTGCGTGATCGCGAGGTTTGCACGCATCATTACAGATCGTTGGTTGCCCCCAAATTCGGTGTATTCGATGCCGTAAAACAGGAAGAACGCCCCAAAAATCATGATGGCAACGTGAACGATGCCGTCTTGGAACAAACGTGGCAGCGGTCTCATTGCGTTGCGGGTAATTCGAACGTCAAAATGGGTGCCGTCCCAAACAGCGACAATAGACCCGATCATCACAATCCAGACGAACAGGAACGTCGCCAGTTCTTCGGTCCAAAGGTAAGTTGGGATCAAACCGGTGTAGCGAGAGACAACTTGCATCGCGACCGGTATCGCCAATGCCCCCATCATCACGCCAAGCAATATACGAAGCCCAGTGCAGAACCTATCCAGATATTTTCCAAGCATGTTCCACCCTACATCGCAATGTGACGCGCCAAGCGCATCGGAAATTGTGCCGACAGGCGAGCTTGAAGACTCACCCGCCCGTCAGCCGGGAGATTACATTCCGCGAACGTTGTTGAGCAGTTCTGTCGCCCCCAGCTCTTCGGCATAGGCGTCCTGCACTGGCTGAACCAGTTCCAGCATTTTCTCGCGACCCTCGAACTCATGCACTTCGATCTGACCTGCGTCGATCATTGCTTGAAGTTTTTCACCATCCTGACCGCTCTCTAGTGCGCGACCAAATGCACCGGCCTCAGCGCCGGCATCCATGATGGCGGCTTGCAAGTTCTCAGGCAGTTCATCGAAGATTTTTGCTGACATCACAATTGGGCGCACGGTGATCGTGTGCTGGGTCAATGAGACATGCGGCGCAACTTCGTAGAACTTCAGGTTCTGGATCGAGGCCGCTTCATTCTCAAATCCGGCGATAACGCCTGTCTGGATTGCGTTGTAGACTTCGTTGTAAGCGATGGCGGAAGGTGCCGCTCCAACAGCTGAGAATGTCTGGGCCTGAATTGGGGCCCCCATGACGCGCATGCGGTGTCCGGCAAGTTCATCCATGTTTGTGATGGGCTCGGCTGAGGCCAGGTTCCGCACACCGCCGCCATGATACCCAACAATCACGATACCTGCAGCTTCGCGCAGATCGTCCTCAAGGGGTTTCAGCGCATCCGACGAAAGGACCGCATCCCAGTGTTCAAGATCACGGAACAGGAAAGGCATATCCATCAAAGGAATGGACTCTGAAAACACCGCCATGTTGGACGGGGCAAGGATCGTATAATCTACGGCGACACCTTGGTTGAGGTAGGTGACGTAATCGGATTCAACCCCAAGCTCACCATTCAGGCGCAGATCAAATTCGACCTCGCCATCATATTTCTCTGCGACCAGTCGTTCAAACTCGCGCAAGGTCTTAGTGAATGCATGTTCTTCATCAAACATGCTTGCCCCGCGCAGTGTGACATCAGCTTGCGCGGTCGAAACCCCGCCCAACAAAACAGCCGTCACAGCCAACGTCTTTAGTGAAAAATTGAACATTCTATCCTCCCAGATCAGGTTCAGGTCTTGTTTTCTTCCAGTCGTCTTTGACCGGCGATCGTGTTCGAAACCTTACAAGTGGTCACGCCAGATCAGCCTTCACCCCAATTTGGATGATCTGATTTCCTCCCAGCTAGCACACTTGTTCCGCCCTCGTTGATGGGCACACCCAACACGATAACTGGGATACTAGTCAACATAAATTTTCTAGATACTATTTAGATATGTGATATTTTCCTTTTAGAACAATGAATATAATGTAACCTAGTATCCTAATTTGCTCTATTAATTCTCTCTCTGATCTGCCACAATGTCGCCAAACAGAGGTTGGAAAACAAAAAATGGCAGCTTTGGGAACCCTTGAACGTACGACGAGTAGCGATGTCGTCTTTGACGAACTGTTTGGACAAATCACCCGCCTGGAGCTGCTTCCAGGGACAAAGATATCCGAAACGGATGTTGCGAAATCATTCGGGTTTTCACGCCAGCCTGTGCGCGAGGCTTTCACGCGACTTTCCAACCTCAATCTCCTTTTGGTGCGGCCACAACGCGCGACAGTTGTTCGACCGTTCTCACGCCAGCTCATCGCGAATGCCCGCTTTGTGCGTGCCGCAGTCGAATTGGAGGTCATCCGCACTGCCGTGTCAGATCGCGACAAGTCGGTAGACGCGGCATTAAAAGCTAACCTTCGTGAACAGGCGGATGCAATCTCAGCAGAAGATGTCAATTTGTTCCATGATCTGGACTACCAGTTTCACAAACTGCTTTGCGCCTCGGCCAAACAGGCGTTTGCGTTTGAAATCATCGCCGAAAACAAAGCGCAGGTTGACCGCCTTTGCATGCTGGCATTAACCAGCAAAGAAGCAATGGATGAGTTGTATCTGGATCATCAATCTCTTTTAAAGGCCCTGTTCAGCGGGGATGCGTGGGCGGCGGATCAAGTTCTTCGTACGCATCTTGACCGTTTGACGCCAACCATTCAGGCAATCTACACAACGCATAACGCATACTTTGATGAATAGGTAGCTAGATATCGGATGGCGTTTCGCCTCATCGCCCTAGTCTAAATTCATACATATTAGGTCGTGTTGACAAAAGGGATTCACAACGACCTCTGATCGTTATTCAAGCCGGTATCTGCGATGGAGGCCAGCTTGGCACGAAATCTAATGCCGGACGAGGAGTGGGCGTTCTTTGAACGGTTCATCCTTTCGGTCCGTGCCCCGAATGGGCGCAAACCTACCAATCATCGCCTTGTTCTTGATGGTGTTTTCTGGATTGCGTGTACAGGTGCCCCGCGGCGAGACTTGCCTGAGGAGTTTGGGAAGGGGTCGAGTGTCTACCGACAGTTCCGGCGCTCGACTCTCGCGGGGCTCTGGGAACAGATTCCGGAAGCCTTGACCGAGAGCAAGATCGTTCCTGACGCTCTTCAAATGGTCGACAGTACAGTGGTTCGTGCCCATCATCAGGCAGCGGGCGCAAAAGGGGGACTCCGCAACAGGGTTTTGGCCGCTCAAAAGGCGGCTTCACGACCAAGACCCACCTCCGGGTAAATGCCGCTGGGCTGCCGATGAGAACGGACATCACACCCGGCCAGACATCGGACTATCTTGGATTTGATCGGGTCATGCACGACAACCTGCCGGAGCCAGTCGTGCTGCTGGCCGACAAAGGTTACGATGCCGACCGTATTCGCACCGAACTGCACAGCCGAAGCATTCGACCGGTGATCCCAATGCGAAAGTCCCGAAAGAGGCGCGTTGGGTTGGATTGGCCTCTCTACCGGCTAAGAAACCTGGTCGAGAGATGTTTCAACAAACTTATGAATGCTCGGCGAGTGGCTACCCGCTAAGATAAGGCAGCCGAAAGCTTTCTCGGCTTCGTGGATATCACTTCAATCCGCCTCTGGATCCGCCATTTGTCAACATGACCTAGCAGTCGATAACAACTGCATTGTTGCGCATTGCCATGCCGGTGGAGCAGGAGCCATCCACCTCATCTCCTCCGACGGGCCTCACTGCAGCATCGCTAATCCTCGGGCAATGGTAGCAACGGGCCGTCCACAATCTGTGTAGGGCAGGCGGACAACCGATGCCGTATCGCATCTGAGGTCCGTTCAGAGCCCAAAACGACCAATGCTGCAGAGCGCAGCAATGTCTGTTTTTGAACGTGCTCAAGTCCTAACGGACAAAAGCCAGTGTCAGGACGAAGGGTTGCGCATTGGTTTATTGAACCAATCGCTTGGACAAAATCTGGACTGCCGCTTCAAACCTTTGCGGGTCCTGTGCCACTCGGGCTGCCAGTTGTGCGCCCTCGAGCAAAGGCAGTGTTGCGGCGGCTTCTGCTGCCGGATCGGCAACATGTAGGATCGTTCCATCGCCCTGACCCAGTGAAAATACCCTCGCAAGCCATTCGGTCATCATTGTGCGAAAACGGTTCATCTCGGCAATCGTGTCTGCTGATAGATTTTCTGTACTGGTCGAAAAAGACACGCACAGGCACAAGCTTTGACCACCTTCAAGTGCGCCACGATACCGCTTGATCAAAGCGGCCAAGCGCGTCGCCCCTGTTGCATGGTCTTGATCAATCTCGCCACAGGCGGTTTCCAAATCTGAATAATACCGCTGCATCAGCGCGACGGCCAAAGCTGCCTTGCTGGCGAAATGATGGTGAATGCTGGCCTTTGTGATTCCGACGTCGGCGGCCAGGTCGGCATAGCTGAACCCATCAAAGCCACGCCTGCGCGCGGCCCGTTCAGCCGAATTGAGCAGAGTTGTCTTGGTGTCGGTCGCCATGTGTTATCCAAGATTTTGGGCGTTTAGGCTGTGTAGGACATTCTCTGCCGCTTCCAAAGCACCTTCGATATAGCCGCCGAAAACCGGGGCGACCTCTGTTCCTGCGAAATGCAGCTTTCCGTTCCACAGATTGCTCATCGCCTTCGGTAGACCGTATGTCGGATGGGCATATAGAGGTACCTTATCCGCCTCAGTTGCAGTGTAAGGATCAATGGCCCAGTCTTTCAAGTAGAGCTTTTGGGGCTCGGCGGCTTCAGGCCCGAACAACCGTGTTAATTGAGCGTGCAGGTGCTGACGCAGCAGTTGTTCGTCCGCGCGACCTTGGGGCGGTACACCGATGAAGCCAAATAGCGCGTATGGTCCGCCCTCAGGGGGGGATGCATCATGGATTTCGACCATCGGTCCTTTCCGGCTCATTGCATCACCGGACAGTCCTTGTTTGCGCCAGAATGGTTTGTCGTACACCGCAACAGCCTTGGCCTGACCTGCCATCCATGTCGCGATGCCTTTCATGGTTTGGGCGGCTTCGGCAGACAATGCGGGCGAAAATGCGATTTCGGCCGCAACACGTGGGGGCATAGCGAGGACAGCTTGATCCGCGTGGATCTGTTCGCCCTTTGCCGTTGTTGCAATGAATTGATCGCCGGACATGTCAAGTTTAACAACCGGCGCGTTTAGCTGTTTGCGATGATCCGGCAGGCAGTTGGCCAATGCGTCTGTCAGAGCAGCCAACCCTCCCTTTAGCCGCCATGACCCTTCCATTGATGAAAAACCCTGCCCGCGTTGCACGTTGCCATGTTCATCCTCAAAGGTCTGAGCGCCCTCGGCGAATTGGTCGAACTTTGTCAGACCAAACCGATCAATCAGAGCTGCAATACGTGGCTGGCCCGGCCAGAACCAGGCAGGCCCCATGTCAAAGTAGCCTGCCTCCAGATGCTGCGTCATGATTCGCCCGCCAAACCGCGGGCGGGCCTCAATCAGCATATAGTCGCGCCCTTGCGCCTCAAGACGTTCGGCTAAGACAAGTCCTGACAACCCGCCGCCGACAATCAGCGTTTGCATGCGCTAGAACCCTTCGGATGCCGGGCGCAGATCTAGCTCGTGCGTCCATGTGGATTTGGGTTGGCGGGCGAGGCTACAGTAGGCCTCTGCGATGTCCTCGGGCTTCATCATCTTGCCCGGATCAAGGTTGTGCAGGTCCCGAGATCGCGCTGTATCAATGATACCGTCCAGAATCGCGTGGCAGACATGAACACCTGCTGGTTGATACTCCCGTGCAAGCGATTGCGTCAGGCCGCGCAAGGCGAATTTTGCGCTGGCAAAGGCCGAGAATCTTGTACCACCCCGCAAGGACGCTGTGGCGCCAGATACAATGAACGTACCACCGCCAGCGCGGACCATCGGTTGCAGTGTCGATTGGGCAAGCAAAATGGCAGACTGCACCATCGATCCCCACGTGCGTTGATAATCAGCAAGCCGGGTTTCTGCGAAAGGCGCGATGATCAGTTCGCTCGTGTTGTGGATCACAACCTTGGGCGGGCCATGTTCTGCGATAACCTGTGCCAGGATGCTGGGAACGGCACTCTCGTCCGTCAGGTCCATTTCAAAGAACTGGCCAATCACCGTTTCAGGTTGCGTACGTCCCAAGCCAACGGCAGCAAAGCCATCTTTTGTGAAACGGGACAACAGGGACTGACCAAGGCCAGCCCCCGCGCCGGCCACAAGGACCAAAGGTTTTTCGACACTCATCAGACGGCAGGCGGTTTGGCGTGGGGCAAATGACCCGTCTTGATCCACAGCTTTGCCCCATCAGGGCCAGCCGTTGCAGACAGTTGATCGCCTTCCGGCAGTCGCAGCCATGCTCCTTTTTCAAGCGTATCGCTGCCTTCGGTGACGGAACCGGCAATCACCAGCATTTCGATCCCACCCACATCGGTATTTTCCAGTGTCGCGCCTGCATCAAGGTGGCTGTAGGTAACTGTTTCACGCGCATCACGGTGTAGTTCAGCCGTTGCGACACCATCCACAGGATCGGTCAGTTCTTCGGCCATGGTTTTGCGAAACTGATTGCGGTCGGCCATGTCGAACTGCCACAGCTTTACAAAGATCGTGCAGCCCGGCTCTGACCCCGGCGTATGTGCAGTGGTGGGAGGATTGCGCACATATGTCCCTTCGGGGAAGTCGCCATGTTCGTCCTGAAATACACCATCAAGCACGATGAATTCTTCGCCACCTGTATGGGTGTGTTCCGAAAATTTGCTGCCCGGCGCATAGCGCACAATCGTCGTGGCACGGGCAACTTCGCCGCCGATGCGGTCCAACATACGCCGATCCACACCGGGCATAGGCGAAGCGTTCCACTCAAGCTGTTCAGAATGAACAACCACGCGTGTTTTAAAGTCTGCGTTCAGTTCCATGTTTTTCCTTTCGGCTTGAGTGGTATCGCGTCCTTAACCTGCGATGCTGGGCCGTGCCGAGACCTTTGCACGCCATGCCGTCAGATTGGAGAGTGTCTCTGGAATGTCGACCTTGGCAAAGTCCGCAAAGGCAAGACCGGCAAACGCTGTGATATCAGCAACCGAAAACTCAGAACCAGCCAGATATTCATTGTCAGCCAGAACTTCATCCAAGTAAGCCATTGTCTGACCAGCAACTTGCTTTTGCTTGTTGCCCCATTCAGCACATTGATAGGTCTCAAGGTCTGGCCCAAGACCTGGTGTGGCATGGTGAAAGTAGGTTCCCACAGCATTCAGCAGACCATTTTCTGCACGCAGGTTCATCATCGAAATTTGCGCACGTTGTTTTGGTGTCTCTCCGGTCAGCGACGGGCCTTCGAAATGGTTGTCGATATATTCTGTAATCGCATTGCACTGCGAAATATGTGTACCGTCCGCCAACTCAAGGCATGGAACAACGGCATCGGGGTTTTTGGCTTTAAAGGCCTCGGTGCGATGTTCGCCACCCAACACGTCAACCGGAACGAATTGGACCTGGTCTGTTGCGCCTTTTTCAGCAAGCGCAATGCGCACACGTGCGGGGTTTGGGAATCCCTCAGTATCATAGATTTTCATGTCGTCACTCCTTGTGAACTGACATCTATCTACTAGTAGGTAGGTATCTTGGGCAAGATGTATTTTGGTCGTTGCGATAACAAGGTTGTTACGATGATAAGTTTAGCAGCGTCTGGATTTGATGCCAGCTTCCTTCGAAGCGGTCATTTGTGTCGTCCTAATGAATAACAATAAAGTCCCGCAAAATGATGTTGTTGCATGGATCGCCGAGCCGCGATATCGCCGCCGCTCACTCTGACGCGAGCGGCGATACATCCCTACAAATTCAATAATGCCCGTCGCATCAAGTTTCCCAAGGCTACGTATCGTGTTACGAACTGCTCGGAATACGACGAAAGTCTCCGGCGTCGAGGTGATGTGACGATCTGGGTTTCTGATGATGTTGTGAAGAACTGGGCTTCGTCACGCCGCAAGACACGCGGCGGTCAATCGCTTTATTCAGATCTGGCAATCGAGATCAGTCTCACTCTGCGGGTCGTGTTTCGACTTCCGCTCAGACAAACTCAGAGTTTCATGCGGTCGATTGCCAGGCTGATGGGCATTGACCTCGTAGTACCGGACTTCTCGACCTTGTCGCGACGCGGTAAGCGGATGAAGATTGTCCAAAACCGGCGAGACGCAAATAAGCCAATCACCCTCATTGTGGACAGCACAGACCTGAAAGTGCGTGGCGACAAGGGCTGGCATGGAGAAAAACACGGCATCAGGAAGGCGCGCAAAACATGGCGCAAGCTCCACATCAGGCTTGACCCGGAAACCGGTGATATCGCTGCAACGGAATTGACCACCGAACACGTGGGCAATGAAACGGCACTGCCAGATTTGCTAGCTGACATGGATGTTGATGTGAACCGCTTTCTGGCGGATGGAGCATATGACGGCCAATGTGTTGCAGACTGTCTGTTGGACAAGTTCGGATCCAGGATTGAGATCATTATACCCCCACCTAAAAACGCGGTTCGCGGCGAGAATGCACGGCGCAATCAACACATCGATACCATCGCTGAACATGGCAGAATGGACTGGTAAAGTGAGACGGGAGACAACCAGCGATCACGGGTTGAAGCCTAGATCGGCAGATGGAAACAAGTTATCGGCGATCGCCTGCAAGCGTGTGATCTCGACCGGCAAATAGCTGAAGCGAAAATTGCATCAAAAGCGCTCAACCGCATGACATCTCTCAATCGTGCGGAGTACGAACGCGTCTTCTAACGTGATGGGGTATGGGGCAAATTCGTCTCAAACCTGATCCATGCAACACGGTCGTGGAATGCCACAACGGAAATCTGGCGCCTAGTCCAACCGCCGATACCTGGGCATCAAAAAAGCTGTCAATAGAACCCATAAAATTGTAACACCCCGCCATCAATCTTTGCCCACCGCAATAGTCCCACTTGCCTTCCCTACCAATCCACTTATGAAGTTCAATCAGTTGACCTAGGGGAAAGATTGCGATGCGCATGCGCGATACGTTCATCAAACCGATGCACCCGGAAGGTATTCGGTTTGTCGCGATCTTTGCCGCCGTTACGGTCGGTCTGTTTCTCCTGTCTAACATTCTGGGCTGGTTTGGTGTCGGCCTCACGATCTGGTGCTACTATTTCTTTCGCGACCCGGAACGCGTGCCACCCACAGGAGAAGGGTTGATCGTCAGCCCAGCGGACGGGGTGGTTTCGCTGATCGAAGCGGCGGTGCCGCCGAACGAGCTTGGGATGCCTGACACGCCTCTCACCCGTGTCAGTGTGTTCATGAGTGTCTTCAACTGTCATGTGAACCGCACGCCAATTGAAGGTGAGATTACCGCTGTTGCATATCGCCCCGGCAAGTTTTTCAACGCATCCCTGGACAAGGCCAGTGCTGATAATGAGCGCAACAGCCTGCGCATTCGTATGAAAAACGGTCAGGATCTGGCTGTTGTCCAGATTGCCGGCCTCGTGGCCAGACGGATCGTCTGCTTCGTGAAGCCAGGCGCAGCGATGCAAACTGGCGAACGATTTGGATTGATCCGCTTCGGGTCTCGGCTGGATGTTTATCTTCCTGATGGCGTGGTCCTACAAGTGCGTGTAGGGCAAACGATGATTGCGGGCGAAACCGTCCTTGCCAGTTTGCCCACCCTTGAAGAAAAGTAGGTAACTGGATCAGTGGCAAAACCATCCAAACAGGAAGAGACCGAGTTTGCGCTGATCCACTTGTTGCCCAATGCGTTGACCATAACGGCCATATGCGCGGGCCTGTCGGCAATCAGATTTGGCGTTCAGGGCAATTACGTGCTCGCTGTCCAGTTGATAATTGCCGCCTGTGTGCTGGATGGGCTGGATGGCCGTATTGCGCGCCTTCTCAGCAGTGACAGCAAACTGGGGGCCGAACTGGACTCACTTGCAGATTTCTTGAACTTCGGGGTCGCCCCACCGCTCGTTCTTTATTTCTGGGCCTTGCAGGATATACGCAGTGCGGCTTGGATTGCGGTTCTGTTTTTTGCGGTGTGCTGCGTCATGCGACTTGCCCGGTTCAATGTGGGCGGCAAATCCGAAACCTGCGATCAAGATGGGGCCTATTTCGAGGGAGTCCCCGCCCCTGCAGGGGCGCTGCTTGTCATGTTGCCAATGTATCTGTCCTTCGCCTTCGCCGATGCCCCTTTGCTGCCCAGTATATTGATTTGCCTTTATATGGTGATCATAGGTCTTCTGCTTATCAGCCAAATACCGACCTGGTCATTCAAGACGACGCGAATCTCGCGCGAGAACGCAAAGTTTTTTCTCATCGGTGTCGCTGTTGCGGGGGCCGCATTGCTGACTTTCGCCTGGGCTACGTTGATTGTGCTTTGTTTCGGATATGTGGGTACGGTCGCCTGGGCGTGGCTCGACAGGGGAATACCTTCTAACCGTTAAGGACTCGATATGGACATCAAAGCCGTTCAAACTTCCTATGCTCGCTGGGCCCCCATCTACGACAAGACGTTTGGGGCAGTTACCAATGTCGGGCGGCAGCAGGCGGTTGATTTTATCAATAGACGTCCAGGCAAAGTTCTGGAGGTTGGCGTCGGCACCGGACTTTCGCTGGAACATTACGGGCCCGAAACGCAAGTGACCGGAATCGATTTCAGTGAGGACATGCTGCAAAAGGCGCGCGACAAAGCAAAAGATCTATCGCTGAACCATGTTGCCGAGCTGAGGCAAATGGATGCGCGCACGCTTGATTTTCCAGACAACTATTTCGATACGGTTGCGGCAATGCACGTGCTATCCGTCGTACCGGAACCGGAAAGGGTAATGGCGGAAATAGCACGGGTCTGTAAACCGGGTGGAAAAGTAGTAATTACCAACCATTTCCAACGAAAGCGGGGGTTGCTCGCATCCTTGGAACGCGCGATTGCTCCGGTCGCAAATACGATTGGCTGGCATTCTGATTTCGATATTGAAACAGTACTGCAAGAGGATGCGCTTGCCGTAGAGGAGCAAAGAACCCTTCCACCTCTGGGGATGATGACATTTTTGGTACTGAAAAAATCAGTTGTCACGTAACTGTTCAGTGAAAGAACTTGGTACGACTGCAAACAGGAAACTGAGCAACACCAGCTTTTCTTGAGCCTCCCCAACTGAACTGGTCCCCCGTTATGTTTAGGAAACGGAGGACCTAGAATGGCAAACAAGCGACCGAAG
>NZ_JBXWMT010000024.1:0-16646 GCF_059609985.1 Ruegeria sp. YTSA219 | reverse complement strand
AATATCAATATATTACACACCGTGCCAGAGCGGGCTTTTGCGTTGCGCCATCACAACTGAAAGCACCGTGGAAGCAAACGCGGCGAAGTTAACCACCTCAGCGAATGACATTGTGCGTCCGATACATCCGCAGAGAATGCGGGTCATACTCCATCCTTGTGACTATGAGGTCTGGTTGGATGGCAGCGCTGCGGAGGCCTTTGAACTGCTTAAACCCTATGCCTCAGATGAGATGGATATCGTCAAATCGGGCGCAGGAGAAATGTCTGACACTAGTCTTTGAACGGCATGGTTTTTTAGCGAGTTCCGATCAATGAATGTCCGCCTAAGATCGCGCCTTGGACATCCGACGATTTTTGTCAGATGACTGCACCGAGCCCTTTCTTCTGAATGCTGCGAGACGTTCGAACGTTCGGCGTTGCATTTTTGTTTGTGTGGAGCGGAGGTCAGTTCAGATCAGATTTAGAAGTGGCCCACATTCGAAGACCACCTAAAAGTTAGCCTGATATTTTGGCATCCTGCGCCGCGTCCCAACCCAAATATGCAGACATTTCACGCGCAATAAGGGAGATCTGGGGACCAAGTTTTTCGCGGAACGCTGGCGTAAAGACCCGTACCGATCCGGTTGCACCGATGGACATCGTGGAACCTGGCCCGCTTGGCGCAAGGGGAGCTGCCACCGAACACATGCCGCGCTCAATCTCTTCCACGCATTCTGCGAAGCCGCGATTGCGAATGGTGTCAAACTCGGCTTCCAAGTCCTGCACGTTTGTCAGGGTGAATTCGGTGTAGGCGCGCAGCCGGCCTTCCATTTCGCTGGTCAAAAACAAGTCGGGTGAGAATGCAGCAACGGCCTTAGAGCAGGAACAGGCATGCAAGGGTCGTTTCCCCAAACCAGGATGGAGATAGGAGACCCCAGTGTCAGGTGTTTCAACGTGAATAATTTCCACGGATTTTCCGCGCAGACGGGACAGGAAAAATGCGGTGCCATATTGTTTAGCGGCTTGCTTTAGCGCAGGCGCAATCACCTCTAGCAGTGCGCGGTCAGAGTGGTCACTTTTCGTGATCCGCTTCAGGCGGGAGCCGATTGTGAATGTACCACGGGCAACAGGTTCCAGTAGACCCACACCGACGAGGTCCTGCACCAACCGGTAGGCAGACGGCTTAGGCAGGTCAGAATGAGCGCAAATCTCGGCCACTGTAGTCTCGCCCTTTTGTCCAACAACTTCGAGGATGAATGTCAGGCGTTCCAGATGCATATTTTTACCTTGCGAGAATCTTTTTATCGATTTACGAGAATCTTCAAATGATCGCAAGGGAGGAATGTGAAGATGGACGGAGCATGTTGTGGCCCGGGGTATGCAAGCCCTGCCGAGGCGATCAAAGCGCCGCGTGAAAAACTCTTGTACACAATTGCCATCTACACCGGCACCGGCATTCAAAAGCCGGACTACCTAGCCACCGTGGACGCCGACCCGGAAAGCCCGACCTATTCACAAGTCATCCATCGCTTAGAGATGCCCGGCATCGGGGATGAATTGCATCACATGGGCTGGAATGCCTGTTCTTCCTGCCACGACGACGCGGGCATGAGCCGTAAATACCTGCTGGTGCCAGGCGTGCGGTCCAACAATATCCATGTGATCGACACCGCGACGGACCCGTTTGCTCCGCGCCTTCATAAGGTGATTGACGGGGCCGAGATCAAGTCAAAAACCAATCTGAGCGGCCCACACACCGTGCATTGTTTGGGCTCTGAGATCATCATTTCCTTCTTAGGTGACGCACAGGGCGAAGCGCCCGGTGGTTATCTGCACCTCAACAAAGAATTCGAGATCGTTGGTCGTTGGGAAAACTCAATGGGCGATATCCCGTTTGGTTATGACTTCTGGTACCAGCCGCGCCATAACGTGATGGTCAGTTCCGAATGGGCCGCACCCAACACATTCATGCCAGGGTTTGATTTGGAAGAAGTGGGCCACCTGAAATACGGTCGCCGCCTGCACATCTGGGATTTTGAGAAAAAGGTGCCGGTCGAGACGATGTATCTCGGCGAAGACGGCCTGATCCCGCTGGAGGTAAAGTTTCTGCATGATCCTGACAGTACACATGGGTTCTGCGGTGCCGCGCTTAGCGCCAATGTCATCCATTTCTGGAAGTCCGAAGCTGGGAAATGGGAATGGGAAAAGATCATTGATGTGGAGAATGAACCGCATCCCGAATGGCCTATTCCCGTGCCCGGTGTGATGTCGGCCATCCTTGTATCGATGGACGACAAATACCTTTACCTCAATAACTGGTTGCACGGCGATATGCGCCAGTACGACATCTCTGACCCGCATAATCCTGTTTTGACCGGGCAGGTTTGGATGGGCGGGCTTTTGGGCAAAGCGCCCGAGGTCAATGGCGTCAAAGTGGCAGGCGGGCCGCAAATGTATCAGCTCTCGCTTGATGGCAAACGGCTTTATGTCACGACCTCGCTGTTCTCGACCTGGGACAACCAGTTCTATCCGGAAATTCGCACCCGGGGCGGTGTCATGCTGATGATCGACTGTGATGTCGAAAATGGCGGTATGAAAATCAACGAAGATTTCGTTGTTGATTTTGGCAAAGAGCCAAACGGACCAAGCCGCTGCCATGAAACCCGCTATCCCGGTGGCGATTGTACAAGCGACATCTGGCTGTGAGCGAAACCCGCACAATCACAATCGCCAACCGCGATGATGCGACCTATCAGGTCGACGCCCGCCGTCCGTTGCTGGACGCTTTACGCGAACAGGGAGTCGATCTGCCCTATGGCTGCAAATACGGCGGCTGCATCACCTGTGCGGCCAAACTGACAGCTGGCGAAGTGGATCAGCGCAGGCAAGTGGCGTTGAACAATCGCCAGATCAACAATGGCTATGTTCTGCTGTGTGTGGCCCGCGCGGTGAGCGATTGCATATTGGAAATCGGCGTCGAAAGCCACGACAAACTTTATCGCAACCCCTTCCTTGATCCGCTGGAGCCGCATGAGCTGAAGGCGGATATCGCGACCCCTAAGGAGGCTTAAATGCCCGAAGCTGACATCGATCACCTGTATGATTACGCGCCCGAATATCTGGCGGACATCCTGCGTTCGGTCAAAACCATTGCGATGGTGGGGGCCAGTGGCGACAAGACCAAGTTCAGCTATGGCGTGCTGCGTGTGCTGCACGAAACGGGCTATGACATGATCCCTGTCAATCCAAACCCAAAGCTGATCGAAATTCGCGGCATACCTGTCGTTCATTCGCTGGAAGAGATCGACCGGCCCGTGGATATGGTCGAGGTCTTCCGCCCGAAAGAGGAACTTTACGCGATCACCGAGAAAGCCATTGCAATCGGCGCCAAGGTGCTTTGGGGCCAAATCGGCGTTTATGATGACCGCGCGGCCGCGCTTGCCGAAGAAGCGGGGCTGAAGGTGGTGATGAACCGCTGCCCCAAGATCGAGCTGTTCCGCCCGTTCTGGAAGCCCCGTCTTGATCTCGCAATTTGACTGAGAGCGGCACAGAAACTCATGTGGCCTCTGCCTGCGCATACGGCTGTAGCGGTGCCATAAATTGGCCGCTCGACGCACTATTGGACTGGCTCAAAACCAATCGAAAAAGGAAACCAAACATGGCTCAGACGATCACCAAAAGCGCGAAAGACATCGTAAAGGTGGCCACGAAAGCGGTGCCTGCGATCAGTGCCGAAGAGGCATTGGCCTTGGTAGGCTCGCTCGATCACGTTTCTGTCGATCAGCGCGATGGTACGGAATAGGCCAAAACCGGCGTCATTGAGGGTGCTGTCGCATCGTCGCGCGGCATGATGGAATTCCACATCGACCCGGAAAGTCCTGCGCACAAGCCGGAGTTCAGTCAAGATAAGACTTACGTGTTCTATTGCGCATCGGGTGGGCGTTCTGCCATGGCGGCGGTGGTGGCCATGGATATGGGACTGTCGCCCGTTGTGAACCTGACCGGAGGCGTTGGCGCCTGGAAAAAGGCCGGGGGCGCGCTGGAATAAATCATGGAACCTTCAACAAATTTCCCAAATCTCAATATGGCAGCAAAGCCTAGTGTCGAAGGGTTCTTTGATCCTGCCTGCAACACGATTTCTTATGTCGTGAAAGACCCCGCATCTAACGCCTGTGCAATAATCGACAGCGTTCTGGATATGGATTACGCCGCCGGGCGGATCACTTACGACAGTGCCGATCGCTTTGATCGACGCCATCCAGTCACAAGGCTTGTCGGTGGAGTGGATCATTGAAACCCATGTCCATGCCGATCACCTGTCTGCTGCACCCTAAATTCAGGATAGGCTGGGTGGCAAAATTGGCGTTGGTGCAGGCATCATCGAAATTCAGGACACCTTCGGCAAAATCTTCAACGAAGGCACGGAATTTCAACGCGACGGGTCGCAGTTTGATGCTTTGTTCGAGGATGGTGACACCTACACCATTGGCGAAATGACGGCCTTTGTGATTGCCACGCCGGGCCACACACCAGCCTGCATGGTGCATGTGATTGGCGACGCCGCCTTTGCCGGTGACACGCTCTTTATGCCTGACGGCGGCTCAGCCCGCGCAGACTTTCCGGGTGGTGATGCAGGGCAGCTTTACGATTCTATCCAAACCGTGCTGAGCCTGCCGGGCGAGATGCGCCTGTTCATCTGCCACGACTATGGCCCCGGTGGGCGCGCCATCGCGTGGGAGACCACAATTGGCCAGCAACGTGCCGACAACATCCATGTGGGTGCTGGCAAATCGCGCGAAGATTTCATCAAGTTCCGGACGGAGCGTGACGCGCAGCTGGCGATGCCCAAACTGATCATACCGTCCCTGCAAGTGAATATGCGGGCCGGCGAAATCCCGTGCGACGAAAGCGGCGCACCTATGCTGAAAGTTCCACTCAATGGCCTATGAGGGCGAAATGCAAAACGATGATTTGATCCTGCGGGCTGACATCGATGGCGTTACCGTTCTGACTCTGAACGCGCCCAAGTCGATTAATGCGTTGTCAGAGGCGATGCTACGCGCTCTGTCTGACACATTTGACGAAATCGCAGAAGATCGCAGTGTCAAAGCAGTGATCTTGCGTACCGGCGGCAATCACTTTTGCGCGGGTCATAACCTCAAAGAAGTGTCGGCGCGCCGGGCGGATGCCGACGGTGGGTTTCAGTATTTCCAAGACCTGTTTGCGACGTGTTCGGCGATGATGCTTCGGGTGGTGCGCTTGCCGCAACCTGTAATCGCCGAGGTCAAAGGGATTGCCACAGCGGCGGGGTGTCAGCTTGTTGCGTCCTGTGATCTGGCGGTGGCCGCCGACAACGCAACTTTCGCAACATCGGGCGTGAATATCGGGCTATTTTGCTCAACCCCGATGGTCGCGCTTTCGCGCAATGTGCCGCGCAAGCTGGCGATGGAAATGTTGCTTTTGGGGGAATTCTTGCCCGCAGCCCGCGTCGCCGAAATGGGGTTGGTCAACCGCGTGGTGCCCTTGGCGGAACTGGAAGCGGCATCCACAGAAATGGCTTGGATCATTGCCGACAAATCGCCGTCCGCCGTCAAGATCGGCAAGCGTGCCTATTACGAACAGCTCGAAATGCCGCTGGAAGAGGCCTACGCCTTTGCCGGTCGCACGATGGCGGAAAACATGATGGCCAAAGATGCCGAGGCCGGTATCGGGGCCTTCACCCGCAAAGAACCGATGCCTGAATGGACCGGGGAATGATCTACGAGGGCCCGGAACTTGCCCGTAATGCAGCGAACCACACCGCCCTGTCACCGGTTTCGATCCTCAAACGCGTCGAGCGCGTGCACCCAAAGCAACCTACCCGCAAATGACGGCGAATGCCCATTTCACTTGGCGAACTTGACAATTTGCCCCTTTCGGCGGTCCTCCAAAACGTGGCGACTGAGGAGATGTTGGATGCCTGACAATCAGGAACAGGACACATTTGCCGCCCTCGAAAGGCGCGAATGGGCCAAGTGCGATGTGGCACAGTCCTATGCCGAGGTGTTTGCCAAGGCGGCGGACATGGTTGTCCCACACCTGGTCGCTGCGGTTTGTGCTGGACCGGACACTCGTGTGCTCGATTTGTGCTGCGGACATGGCAATGTATCCGCAGGCCTTTTCAACACAGGTGCTCGCGTAACGGGCCTTGATTTCTCACCCGCCATGCTTGAGATGGCGCGGCTGGCGGTGCCACAGGCTCAGTTCGTTGAAGGCGATGCGTTGGCCTTGAGCTTTGAAGACAATACGTTTGACGCTGTAACAATTGGCTTTGGAATGCCGCATATGCCGGACCCCCCGAAAGTGTTGGCAGAAGTTCGCCGTGTTTTGCGCGACGGCGGTCGGCTGGCGTATTCGGTGTGGTGCGGGCCCGAATTTGACACTGCGCTGGGTTATGTTTTTGGCGCCATTGAGGAACACGGGTCGCCAGAGATTGCCTTGCCACCGGGTCCCGGGGCAAATGATTATGCCGATCCGACTATCGCCTTTCCCGTACTCGCCAAGGCCGGTTTTTCAGATTGCCATCAAACCATCGTCGCGTCGAAATGGCAGGTTAGTGATCCGGGCGCACAGTTCGTTTTCTTTCTTGAAGAAACGGCCCGAGGTGGCGCCCTTTTGCGCCCTCAACCTACAACGAATTTGGCCGCAATCCGAGTGGCGGCTGTGGCCAAAGTTCTGGCAAAGCACGGTGTGGGTCCTGAATGGGACGTGCCAATTCCGTCTGTCGTGACCTCGGCGGTCGTTGCCTAGCCGACCGGAACGATGTGCTGAAATGGGCGTCGTCGCCATTCATCCAAGTGTCCGGATTGTCCCGCGTTTTGTCTGTTCACACGCGTGCCGCAAAAGTCGTTTCGTACCAGAGCGGCCCTCGGTGCAAGTCGCGGCATAGGTTTAAGGAGAGCCCAAAATGATCCAGACCGCGATAGCCAAGAATGTCATCTAAGCGCAGCTATGCCGACTTTGCTAAAGTGCATACATGGCTCACGATGGACATTCGCCAATTCAAACCGCAATTTCTCCAAAGCTTCCGTTCTCAATGTTGAGCCCAACAATCGAGGCTATGACTTATCGAGTCATTTTCAGACCAACTTCGGCAGCCACACTCCTACTTGCATCATCGTGACAAAGCCGAGAGCTGAGTATTCCCACAAATGGAAAATTGATGTTATATAGAGAAATAGGAATATTAATTCTTGAGATGTAAGTCACCGGCACCACCGGGCGATCTTGAGTTGGGAGGTCAATATGCTTCGAGCTTTTGTTTATTCTATCTCACTGGGGCTGGCATCATCGACGGTCTTTGCCGACGCTGTTCCTAGCGAAGAAGCGGCGGAAGGCTTGTTCTCAAAGCAGCCGTATTCTCCATATGCGAACCGGACTTTCCCTGAGCGCCCGCTGTGGGGAGACTCGCATCTTCACACCGGACTTTCGCTGGATGCAGGTGCTTTCGGGAACACACTGTTACCTGATGAAGCTTGGCGCTTTGCAAAAGGTGAGCAGGTCATTTCATCCACGGGTCAACCAGTAAGACTGGCCCGGCCTCTCGACTGGATGGTTCTCACGGATCACACTGACCTGATGGGATTTGCCCCGGACCTTCAGGCTGGTAAGCCGGGCGTTCTTGCGGATCCAAAAGGATTGGAATGGTACGAAGGTTACAAGGCAGGTGGCGAAGAGGCCGGCAAAGCGGCGTTCGACATCATCACCAACTTTTCGCAAATGACCCTGCCAGAAGTTCTTCTGGAATCTTACAGCCCGGGTGCTGACGCTTTTGCTTTTACTTGGGAGCAAATCGTTCTGGCTGCGGAAGAACATAACGACCCCGGCAATTTCACGGCGTTCATCGGATTCGAATGGACCTCTGTACCCAAGGGTTTCAATCTGCATCGAAACGTCATGCTGCGTGATGGGCCGATCAGGGCGCTTCAGATGGTGCCGCCGGTCACGCAACCACCCTTTGGTGATACCGACCCAAAGGCGCTATATGCATGGCTGGAAGACTATCAAGAAAAAACGGGCGGTCGGGCGGTAGCTTTCGCCCATAACGGCAACCTTTCGAACGGGTGGATGTTCCCGACAGAAGACACCTATCACGGTGGCAAGGTCGACGAGGAATATGTGGCCGCCCGCGCCAAATGGGAACCCCACTACGAAGTCACTCAGATCAAGGGCGACGGTGAAGCGCACCCCTTCCTGAGTCCGGATGATGAATTCGCGGATTACGAAAACTGGGACGTCGGCAACCTCGACATAACCGAGCTGAAAACCGATGACATGCTGGCTGGAGAATACGCCCGAGAAGCTTTGAAGCGCGGTTTGTTGTTAGAAGAAAAGTTCGGCGTTAACCCATATAAGTTTGGCATGGGCGGAGCAACGGACAGCCATACGTCTCTGGCAACTGCCGAAGAAGACAACTTCTTTGGAAAATCCGTCAGCGTTGAACCATCGGCCACGAGAATAAAGCATCCTTTCATCGCCAATGACCTTGGCGAAATTCCTGGCGACCTTCTTGTCGCATCGGGATACACGGCAGTTTGGGCGACCGATAATACTCGCGCTGCAATCTTCGATGCGTTCAAGCGACGCGAAACCTATGCAACCACCGGACCTCGGATCGGCCTGCGGTTCTTTGGCGGTTGGGGTTTCAGTGACGCGGATGTTGAAACACGCTTCCTTGCAGATGTGGGCTACACCAAAGGTGTTCCGATGGGCTCGGATCTGCGACCTCGCGAGGGTGAAGGTGCGCCCGCATTCCTGATCGCTGCACTACGCGACCCGGTTGGTGCCAATCTGGATCGCGTGCAGGTGGTAAAGGGTTGGCTGGATTCTGAAGGGGCCTTGCAGGAAAAGGTTTACGATGTGGCGTGGTCGGACAACCGTGTTGCTGACCAAAACGGCAAGATCCCTGCGGTTGGAAACACAGTAGATGTTGAAACCGCCAGTTGGACCAACACGATTGGAACTGCCGAACTTGTAACCGTTTGGTCTGATCCTGAATTCGATCCAAACGCACGCGCATTTTATTACCTACGCGCGATCGAAATTCCAACACCGCGTTGGATTCTTTACGATAAGCTGAGATTTGGCGCCGAATTGCCCGAAGACGCGGTGCTCACACATCAGGAACGCGCTTACTCTTCCCCGATTTGGTATACACCGGCAGAGTAACACTGCCGACCACGGCGTTGGCAACCGAGGTAGAAGCCTTTACCTCGGCCCATTCACCAGACGATTGATTTGTGCGTCGCGTTGATTTTCTTGCAATGCTCAATCGACTGATGTCAGCATCGATATGTAAAACCGGAGCGCGTTTCATGCAGGAGCTTTCATGCGAATATTGAAAGAACCCCTGTTCCATTTCTTCCTGATTGGAGCAGCTATTTTCATTTGGTTCCAAATGGTTGCGCCGGAAAACGAGACTGTCGAAGATTTTGGGACAATAACAATCGACGAAAACGATATCGCGCTTTTGTCTGATCAGTTTGAAGCACGGTGGAAACGGCGCCCAAGCGGTGCCGAGCTGCAAGCTTTGACCGATGCAACAATTCGCGAAGAGGTACTGGTCAGAGAAGCAAGAAAGCTTGGCCTTGATCGCGGAGACTCTGTGATCCGGTCTCGTCTCAGTCAAAAAATGGATTTCCTGACCGAAGCGATCGCCACGTCTGTTGTTCCGGAAGACGAAGATTTAGAGGCCTTTTTGCAAAACAACTCGGAGCGCTATGCGACGCCCAGCAAGCTGGCCTTCATTCAGGTCTTTATTGGTGAGGAGCCAAACAAAGCTGAAGTCGAGGGGGTATTGGCCGCCCTGCGCGCGGGAGATGAGGTTTCCGACCTGGGCGCCTCGACACTGCTGCCCGCATCTATGCCCTTGACTGCGACCAGAGTGATAGACTCGGTCTTTGGATCTGGCTTTTCCAAGGGTCTTACAACATTGGATAAAGGTCAGTGGGCTGGCCCGATCCAGTCGGGTTACGGAGTCCATCTGGTTCAGGTGCAAGACATCGAACCTAGCCAAATACCCCCATTGTCAGAAATTCACGATGCCGTGCTGCGGGATTGGCGTCGCGTGATGAGCGAAGATCTGGCGCAGGCGCAATATGAGATTCTTGCTGCCAACTATGAGATCATAGTGCCCGCTCTCTCAGGTCAAACCAAATGAAAGCTGTATTTGGCCTACTGTTTGCCTTGCTGATTGCGTGGGTTGCAGGAAATGCCTCGGCGCATGCGCTTGATCCGGGGTACTTGGAAATTCGCCAAATCACATCGGACACCTGGAGCGTTCATTGGCGAAAACCCGATGTGAATGGTCAACCCATGGCGATTGATGTCATGGCGCCGGATGGTTGCACCCCGGCGCGCGGCCCTACCCCAATTTCCGATGGCAGAACATGGGTTTCTTCCTGGGTTATCGAGTGCCGCGGGGATATTGCGGGCCAACCCATCCAGATAGAAGGTCTGGAGGTTCAAAAGAACGACGTATTGGTCCGAGTGCAGCCCCTGCAGGCTGAGCCCACGACGCTTCGGTTCACACCAGAGACAGCCGTTCAGAACATACCTTCTGAACAGACCACATGGTCTGTTTTCACCGCGTATTTCCAGTTGGGTTTTGAACACATACTGGAAGGTTGGGATCATCTGCTGTTTGTCTTCGCGTTGTTTGTTCTGGTCCGCGATCCGTGGAGACTGGTGGGAGCAGTCACAGCATTCACACTGGCGCATTCAATAACACTGGCATTGGCAACGCTTGGTTTTCTGAATGTCCCTGGTCCGCCGGTCGAGGCCATCATTGCGCTTTCTATTGTTTTTCTGGCGATGGAAATTGTTAAGGTTGGAGACGGGCGTTTCCGACTTTCAAAGCAGAAGCCCCGGGTCGTTTGTTTCGGGTTTGGGCTTTTGCATGGCCTTGGTTTTGCAGGCGCTTTGGCCGATATCGGACTACCCTCAAACGATATTCCTGCAGCCTTGCTTGCCTTCAACCTGGGCGTCGAGGCCGGCCAGTTGAGTTTTGTCGGGGCCTTGGCACTTCTTGTCGCGATCTGGCGATTGATGGCACGTCCAGTTAGCCAAAGGGCGACTGTGATTACAGCCTATGGCATCGGGTCGGTATCGATGTACTGGCTCATAGAACGCATAAGTGGGTTCTGAAGCGCTTTGCCTTGGTGTTGGTTCAGGTGGTAGAACGGCTCAAAGGATAACTCGATTGCAAAGCGCGCAATTCGACCGGGTGCAGGTGCAACCGCGCAGAATGCGCCTGCGCACAAAAGCCCACTTCGTCGTATGCCCAACGTTTGTTGTCTAGCCCCCATGTTCTGGGCCATTTCGGACTAGAGTTTCGGGGACTGGTGGGCGCATGTTGAGGGCCTGATGGGGTCGGGTGTGGTTGTATTGCCTGAGCCAGCAATTGATCACGATCTGTGCCTGCTTGGTCGTTGTGAACCATTCGGAATTGAGAACCTCGCGGCGGAGCGTTCCATTGAACCTCTCGTTGTATCCGTTTTCCCAGGGAGAGCCCCGGGTAGATCCGGATCGGGTTCACACCGACCTTCTCGAGCCAACTCTGGGTTGCTCGTGAAGAGAACTCTGGGCCGTTATCGCTTCGAACGAAATCAGGCTTTCCGTGGCGCAGGAACAGCCCGTAGAGAACCTCCAGCACATCTTCAGAACCCATGCGGGTCCGAACTTCCACTGCAAGCGCCTGGCGGGTGTATTCATCCAGAACCGTGAGCATCTTGTAGCTCCGCCCATTGCTCAGCTTGTCGTGAACGAAATCGACGCTCCAGACATGGTTGGGATGCGTCGGTCGGAGCCGAATGATCGAACTGTCCTTGTGGTACAGGCGACGCTTCTTCTTGTGCCGCTGCGGGAGTTGCAGACCTTCCTCCCGCCACAGCCGTTCTACCTTCTTGTGATTGACACGCCAGCCCTCAACCCGAAGCAGCTGCGCCACCTTACGGTAGCCATACCGGCCATAGCTCTTGGCCAGACGGATCATGGCCAGTCGAAGAGCATCATCGTTCTTCTCTACGGCCTGGTATTGCATGGAGCTGCGTGCAAGGCCGACCACCTTGCAGGTGCGACGCTCTGATGTGCCAAGCTTCTGGCGAGCATGAATGACGGCCTGACGAAGTTGGCTCGTCGTCAGGCCCTCGGTTTTAGGTAGTTCAGACTTTCTTTGAGGATCAGCTTGTCCAGTTCCAGTTCGGCCACGATCTTCTTCAGCCGGGCATTTTCTTTCTCCAGGCTGCGCAACTCCGACAGTTGCGACTTGCCCATGCCACCGAACCGACGCCGCCAATTGTAGTAGGTCGCATCGCTGACACCAACACCACGACAGGCTGTCCGAACATCGTCGCCATCTGCCAGCTTCAGTTCAATCTCACGCAGCAGCTTCAGAATGTCTTCGTCCGAGTATCGCTTCCGAGCCATCTCTTGTTCCCCCTTCTCGGCCAAAGTAGTGGCCCAATTCTAGGGGGCAAAGACAATGCAGGGCAGCGTGTGGCGGGAAGACGGTTTGCTTTACGTTCGCGCAAGTCTGATCCGCGCCGCTGATGCACAGGTTTTGTGGAGTGAGCGTTTCATAGAAGGTACCCAAGGCCTCAGCATCACCGGCATTCAGGAAAAAATTGCGTCACAATTCGCATCTCGCATCGGGCAACAGCACGGCTATGTGCTACGCGACGTGCGCGGAACGCGGCTCGATAATCCGAACGATCACAGTTTGCGGGGCTTTTCCTGTGTGGCGAGTGCGCAGATTTACCGGCGCACCTACCACCGCGATGAGTATCCGGCAGTACGGGAATGTCTGGAAGCGACTGTTCTCGAAGACCCTGACTATGCCCGCGCCTGGGCCATGCTTGCATATGTTCGCAACGATGCAGCCCGTTTCGGACATGAGACCGACCTGTCGAGAGAGGCGGCATTTGATCTGGCGCGCGACGCCGCGACTCGCGCGCTCGATCTGGACCCGCAAGATACCGACGCACTCCAGGCGATGTCGCATGTTGAGCAATACGCTGGCGATATGGAGCGTTCGATAGACTATGTGCGAAAAGCGGTAGAGGTGAACCCGAACGATCCGGCAGCGGTCGCCAACCTTGCCATCCGATACGCGATCGCCGGCCGTTTTTCAGAGGCAGCACCAACCATGCGCCGGGCCATCGATGCGTCGGTCGCGCCGCCGCCATTTTACTATCACGTGCTAACCGCTGACAGTTTGCTCAAAAAGGACTGGCCAGAAATGCTCGCAAACGCAGACAGGGCTGCCATCGATGGGTGGTCGTTCGGTCAGGCGATGCTTGCCATCGCGCACAACCAGCTTGCTAACACCGAGGCCTCTAAAGCAGCTTTTGATGCAATGGCTGAACTCGACCCGCTGCTTGCCAACGACCCGAGGTCTTGGCTCCAAGGGCACAACATGCACCCAACTGTGGTCGACGCCGTTTATGAGGGTCTTGCCGAAACACGCGCAGCGTTGTCGAAGTGAAAAGCAGGGCGGTTGACCATTGTTTTCGATATCCAATTTCGACAGAATTGCGAAGTGGACAACTTCCCTCGCGATTTACTCGTCTTGAGAACGGAAAATTATTGCAATCAGTTGCTGGCAAATAGCATTTTATAGAACGATTTCGGCAGTCGACCTCGTCCGCAACTCGGTCATAGGCCTTTCCGACATCGTTGCGGCCACGACCAACGGCCGCATGTTAGGTTGCGATGCAGCGCGTGTCTAATGCGCTCGTTTTGCTGAATGAGCGAAGGTCGCGATTTCAATTCGACTGCTTTGGGCTCAATGCGGTCATACAAGTGTATTGAGAGGAACGTCTTCTTTCAAAAAGAAAACGCTTTCATCACGCATTTTAACTGCGTTCGACAACGGCGTTTGCGTCCTCCCGCAACCAAATACAACAGAACCGCCCGTCGGATCTACAAACAGCCCACCGGACTGTTTGCTGCACGATCTCACCTCGTCAGGACCATGTCCTGAAGGCCAAAGGTTCAAACCCTACTCCAAAAATCAGCTTTAGAACGAAAATTACAAATGCTTACACGCCGATCAACGCCAAACATTCCGCAAAAAATAATGCCTATATCCCTCCGTCAGAGCCTAAAACATCGCCTGTGACATTGGAACAAACGCCTCTTTTATGGCTTTGAAATCAGACTATCGCATGAATCGGACCTTTCTCGACGGATTCAGGCATTACTCTCCAATTCGACATCTCTGACGCTATATCAACCTTGATGCCCGCCAAGCTTAGCGCGCGCTCAAGCATCAGGCCCAAGCAGCAATACTTGGATATCTGCAACATTGGTTCCGGTCGCACCAGTCATCAGAAGATCACCCGATAGCCCCAATGCCCGGTGACTGTCGTTGTTTGCCAACAGCGTGGACGGATTTTGCCCCGCATCGCGGATACGGTCGAATGTTCCCACATCCACAATCGCACCCGCTGCGGGGGTCGGACCATCACGGCCATCTGTTCCACCGCTGAGGAAAATCCAGTTGCCGGGAATAGCTTCCCATTGCGCCAGTTGGGCGACGCGCAGCGCTAGTTCCTGATTGCGCCCACCAAGACCCGCACCCTGCAGCCGGACGGTTGTCTCCCCTCCGAAAAGCAGAGCGACCGGGCGGTCGGAAGCCACAGAACGGGCCGCTTGCAGAATCTGACGTGCAGCGTCGGACACGTCTCCTGTCAGTGCTTTGGAGGCAATTTCAGCCCGACAAAACTGCGCCGCACAGCGATGCGCAGCCTCAAGGCTTATCGTGTTCGACCCGATCAGATGATTTGTCGCTTCAACTGCTATCGTCTGTTCAGGAACGCTGTGTTCTAGATGGTCCCGCACGGATTGGGGCAGACGCTTCCAGATGCCAGCCCCAATGCAGATCCTGCGGGCATCGGCTTGGGTTCCGATGGGTGGAGAAGTGGGGCCGCTGGCAACGGCACGCAGGTCATCTCCGATCACATCCGACAGAATATAGGCTGTGACCGGTGCAGGTGAACCGTGTCGCAGAAACCCTCCGCCCTTGAGCTGGCTCAGATGCTGGCGCACCAGGTTCATGTGCACGATGTCCAATCCGGAAGACAACAAGAGCTCGTTGACCACAATCTTATCCGATAGGGACAATCCGTCCACAGGTGCCGGAATCAGGGCCGATCCCCCGCCAGAGATCAGCGCTATGATCTGATCTTGCTCGCGTGCTGCGCTGAGCAGATCAATGATCTGCCGACCGGCTTTGAGGCCCCGTTCGTCCGGAACGGGGTGTGCACTGTTCAACACAGTTGCACCGGGTACGACCGCTTGGTTTTCGGAATGGGTCACGGCCAGAGCGACATGATCACCCTGAACGTTTTGCAAGGCTTCCGCCATCATGGCTGGGGCCGCTTTGCCAATCGCGATCAGGATGCTGCGCCCACCCTGTTTGGGCGCAGGCAATGGGGCTGATTGCAGCCGTCTGCTCAGGGATACCGCCGGATCTGCCGCAGCTATGGCTTCGGCAAATATGTTGGCGGCACAATCGCGTTGAGACATGGACGATTGTAAAGTCATGAGGCGATCATGCTGCTGCGATTTGACGGGCCTTTTCAACCATAACTTCAGCTTGACGGATCGAAGCATAGTCGATCAGGCGGCCATCCAACGAAACCGCTCCCTTTCCCGCTGCTTCGGCTTCGGCCATTGCTTCGAGAATGCGTTGTGCCTTGGTGACTTCGGCGTCGCCCGGCGACATAACATCGTTTGCCAGTGAAATCTGGCTGGGATGGATGGCCCATTTGCCCTCGCAGCCTAATACTGCCGCGCGCTTTGCGGCGGCTTTGTAGCCGTCCGGGTCTTGGAAGTCTCCAAAAGGGCCGTCGATCGGGCGCAAACCATTGGCGCGGGCAGCCACAACCATGCGGGCAAGCGCATAGTGCCACATATCTCCCCAATGGGTCAGGCGTCCTCCGTCCGTATCGGCGTCAGTCAGAACGGAATAATCCGGGTTAACACCGCCGATAATAGTCGTCCGCGCGCGGGTCGAGGCGGCATAGTCGGCTACGCCGAAATGCAGGCTTTCGTTACGCTTCGACGCCGCCGCGATCTCACTGACGTTCTGCATCCCTAACGCAGTTTCGATGATATGCTCGAATCCGATGCGTTTTTTGTACCCCTTTGCATCCTCGATTTGCGTGACCATCATGTCGACGGCATAGACATCTGCCGCGGTGCCGACTTTGGGGATCATGATCAGATCAAGTCGCTCGCCAGCCTGTTCAACCACATCCACCACGTCGCGGTACATGTAATGCGTGTCGAGCCCGTTGATACGTACCGACATGGTCTTGCTGCCCCAGTCGATGTCGTTCAGAGCCTCAATGATGTTTTTGCGGGCCTGTTCTTTCTCGTCCGGCGCGACGGCGTCCTCCAGATCAAGGAAGATGACATCCACGTCCGATTGTGCGGCCTTTTCGAACATTCCGGGTTGGCTGCCAGGCACGGCGAGTTCGCTACGGTTTAGGCGGGCAGGAGCCTGTTCGATGGAATGAAAGCTCATGGGTTGGTGTCCTTCAGTTTACAAGTTTGGATAGATAGGGAATCTGGCGCAGAGGTTTGCGACTTCGGTTTTGACTTTGGCCTCGACCTCACCGT
>NZ_JBXWMT010000023.1:0-19288 GCF_059609985.1 Ruegeria sp. YTSA219 | reverse complement strand
GGATCAATTGCTTAACGTCTTCACCTCGTCAGGCTCATAACCTGAAAGCCAAAGGTTCAAACCCTACTCCCGCAACCTAAATCACTACACAATATCAATATATTACACACCGTGCCAGAGCGGGCTTTTGCGTTGCGCCATCACAACTGAAAGCACCGTGGAAGCAAGCAGTACGAGAAAAACACTGTGACGGACCCGTAACAGATAATGCCAACTAGTAGGTTACCGTCGCTGTCAAAACCTTCTTCAGATCCGTCAAGGCCGAACGGTTTTGGCAAAGATCGTGGAGCATACGACAATACGCTGAAATGGCGACCTCCGGGCTATCGCAACAATAGCGCAAGCAATTCATTGGCCTCTAATCCCGCTGAGCCACGTACTTGTCGCTTCAAGCCCTTTTCGCAAGACATCGAACATTTGCTCAATTTCGCTCTCGCTAATGATAAGCGGCGGTGAAAGAACACACATGTTGATCACAGGTCGAACCAATAACCCACGTTTCTGGCATTCGATATCGATCTGGCTACCAATCTCGTAGTCGCACCCCAGATCGCTCTGGGGATCACCATCGACTGAGCATTGAACGCATCCCATCAACCCCATGCCGCGCACATCGGTAACGATGTCAATCTGACCCAACTGCTGTAGCTGATCCTGAAAAATCGGAGTGACCCTTCGAACGTGTTCGAGAAGCCTTTCCCGTTCAATAATTTCCATACTTTTCAGACCAGCGGCCGCGCTGACCGGGTGACCGGAATAGGTATAACCATTAGAAAAGGTTGCATCTTTTCCCGCAACATCGGCGATTAGCCTGTCCGAGATAATCGCGGCACCCATCGGCGCATACCCAGATGTCATTCCTTTGGCGCAGGTGACTATGTCTGGCTGAATGCCAAAGACTGTTTCTGACGCAAACCAATGGCCCAATCGCCCGAAAGCCGTCACTACTTCGTCGGAAATGTATAGAACATCGTACTTCCTGCAGATGTTTAGGCAACTTTCGTGATACCCTTTCGGCGGCACGATCACGCCACCAGAGGCAAGAACCGGTTCGGCGATAAAAGCGGCAACATTTTCTGGGCCAAGCGCCACAATGGCGTTTTCCAGGTCCGAAACTTTCTCTTTCAGAAAGCTCTCTTCGCTTTGACCAGGCGCACGATAAAGCGGATTCACGTCTGGCAAGAAATGTGCGAGGTCATCTGCCTTGTCGAGCCAAAGCCTGTCACGCTCTTTTCCACTGACGCTGGCCGCCAGATAAGTGCTTCCGTGATAGGCTTTTTGCCGTGAAATGATTTTCTTTTTCTCGGGGCGTCCCAAGAGGTTGTTGCGGAAATGAACGAACCGGATGGCCGTATCAACTGCGGTGGAACCGCCGGTGGTAAAAAAGACATTGTTCAAATCGCCCGGCGCACGTTTAGCGATTTCGCGCGCGAACCACGCAGTAGTCGAGTTGGAATTGTTAAAGGGCGAGAAATAGGCAAGGTTCCGAGCTTGCTCAGCCATGGCCTCGGCCATCTCCGCGCGCCCATAACCGATCTGAGTGCACCACATGCCTCCCGGTCCGTCGATCAAGCGTTCGCCTTTTTCGTTCACCACATGGATGCCGCTGGCACCTTCGATAAAAGTGCGGTCGTTTTCGCCCAATGTTGCCATCCCTTCCCACGGGTGCAGGAAGTGGTCGTTGTCCCAGTGCTTGACGTTAGAGTTATCCACGGCAGGCCATGCTTTCTGTGCTCATCACAATTGGGAATTCTTCGCGAACCTGAGCGTCTGAGGCGCCGAAGTAGTTGGGGAAATGGCTATCGAGAATGGAATTGACCTTGTCACGGGCACGGTCCAGAAGATCAGTTTTGCCTTCGTTTTCCCATGTGTCCGTGCGCTCACGATCCATGAGCCGTGGGTAGACGAATTCGCTGTTCATATAGCTCAGTGTGTGCGGGTTGCCGAGAAAATGACCAGGGTCGATGGCACACTGGTGGATCACATCCACCGCCATGGTTTCATCCGTGACTTCAATCCCGCGCAACGACCGCAGGATCATACCGCCCGCTTCGTCATCGATGACCATGCTTTCAAAACTGCATCCCATCAGGCTACCGATCATACCCCCGAACTCGCACAAACGATTGGCACCGGCATGAGCGGCAAGCGTGAAGGTTAGTGCCTTTTCCAACCCGTATTGCGCGTCGGGTATCTTAGCATCGGTCATGCCTGCGCCGACAGAGGTTGGAAGGCCATAAAAGTTACCCATCTGAATGGCTGCTGCCCCGATCAGAGCCTGTTCGCCACTGCCGCCGGTGAACGACCCGCTGCGCAGGTCAGTGATGAAGGGCCAGGCGGCAAAGCAGACCGGACAACCTGGTGTGATGAGGTTTACGATGGCAACGCAGGCCAGCGTTTCGGCCACGGTTTGCACCAGCGTTCCCGCAAGTGTAGCGGGGGCTGTGGCCCCGGCTTGAGGAGGCACCGCCAAATCAACCGTCAGGCCCAACTTGGCGGTATCAATCAGGATTTCCATGTTTTCCTTGCCGACCCGCAAGGGGGAAACCATGGGGCAGCCACCAAATATGACGCTTGGCTTTTTCATGAAAGCCCCTTCGCCACCTTGAGCAAAATCAAACATGCGGATGGCATGCGGAATATGGCTGCGGTCGCGAAAAGTCAGACAGGCCGGTTTTTGACTGCCTGCGAGCATGGCATAAATGGTGTTCATGTCGTGAGCGAAATCATCAGTCACATCGGTGGCCAAAACTGTGTCGCCCAGCATATGGATGTTGTCCAAACGGTCCACCAGACGGGTGAAATCATAGACATCGCGCAGGATCGACGGGCGATAAGTTTTGGTCTCGGAATCGAAAGTGGTGACGGCGGTGCCAGAGTTGGCGAAGTAAACGCTTTCTGCCGAGCAATGCATGTCGTCTTTGCCTTCACGCTCTCCGCGGGCATAGACGTAAAACTCCTTGGCCGCACCAGCCAGAATGTCTTCCATCAGGGCGCGTGGGAAGCACAGCCGATTGAGGTCATTCATCACCGCGCCCTTGGGCAGCACCAGATCAAGCAGTTCCGGGAAATGGTCGGTGACGCCCGTGTTTTCCAGAACGGTCAGGGCCGCTTTGTGGATGTTCTCCATATCTGTTTGGGTCAACGGCTTATAGCGTCCGCCGCTTAAGCCTCCACGCACGGCCTCGTTGCCCGTGGTCGCCTGTTGCACCTTTATGCGCGCGGCGCGCCCACCACCACCGCGACGGCGTGATTTTACCTCAGCCATTACCGGCCATCCTTTGTTCTGGTTCCGGACTGATCATGGCGAAATAGAAATCGTAAAAATCCTGGATCGCGGTTTCCATTTCACCCAAGGGGCCCGGTTGGAAGTATTGAGAATTAACGCCGGACTGGTTGTGGCGAATGATGCGTTCGTCATCCAAAGATGTGACATGCCAAAGCCAGGTCAGGTCTTCCTTGTCGTAATCCTGGCCTTCTTCGGCGTCAGCGCGAACCAGCCAGACCACCTGAATGTCGGTTTCCTGCAGACCACGTGGAACAAAGCGGTAACCCACCATGTGATCCGAATAGATCAGGAACCAATTCAATGGACCAATATCAAAGTCAGTTGCGCCACCGTCGAAGCCTTTCAGCGTTCCAAGCAATGGCGCAAGCGCCTCGCCCGATTTGCTGCCGGTTTTGTAACCTTGGTAAAGCGGGTAGCGCCGATAGTACCCGCTGGTGAATGGGGTGGGCGCAGCCTCGCCAACAAGCACCAATTCATCGGGTGTCAGCCCGACTTCTACAGCCCTTGCATTTAGCGGCTCGACCAAGCCAGCCATGTCTTGTGGCGATTTCAGGCTATGAGAACGAGAATATTCTTTGTGTGCTGGTCCGCAGTGGTAGCATTCAAGATAGTTCTCAACCGCCAGTTTCCAATTCGCTGGAACCGGAAATGACGCCGTATGCGCAATTTTCAAGTCGTCTAAACCATAGGGTTCGACGAGTGGCGAAAGTTGGCTGAGGACAGGATCAAGCGATGGCGTGTTTGCATCGGCACAGACAAAAATCAGGCCTTTGAAGACACTCACCTGAACGGGAAAGAGCCCGAATTTGGATGGGTCAAAGTGTTCCCCCATGTTGTGGCCTGCACGAAGTTTTCCCGATAGCTCATATGTCCAGGCGTGATACGGGCAAACAAGAACACGGGAGTTGCCGGAGTGTTCAGTGCAGACGCGAGATCCACGATGGCGACAGACGTTCAAATGAGCGCGAACTTCGCCTTCGCGGTCGCGAACAATAATGATGCTCTCCGGGCCATAGTCGAACAGGAAATAGTCTCCGGGGTTTGGGATTTGGCTGACATGCCCTGCCCAAAGCCAGTTACGGTTCCAGACCTGGGCGATGTCATAGTCATAGATGTCTTGCGAGGTATAGAATCCGCGCGGCAGAGCGTGGCCGTGCTGGTGCGAGGCTATCAAAGCATCTAACTCAAACGGTCGGCTGTTCATCACGTTTCCTCCAAATCGACTATCTCGCGGCGAAACCAATCCTTGTCTGCTTCTGCCTTTGGGCGTTCAAAATCGCGGGCCGCGCGGTGGCCTGCGAAGACAGCGTCGACGATCAGTCCCGGAGACGCGGCATCGCCTATAAGTTCGAGGGTCTTCAACCCAACCCCGCGCAAGCTGTCGTAAAGCGCTGTCTCTCGCTGGCGCTCGGTGACCAGAATTGTCGAGGCACACGGAATATCCGTTACGCGACCGGTAAAGGCACACCCGATGCGCGCGATGTCACCTTCGACCGCCGTCAGCACCTGATTGCAGCGAATGTCGATACCAAGCTCGATCAGGCGGGCCTGAATGCGAGGCTGCTCCAAAGTATATACGGCGTAAGCAGAGACCAAACTCTCCGGCGTGACAAAGACCACCGGATATCCGGCAGCTGCCAGTTTTTCTGCAATCACACCTGCCAAATAGATATGGTCATCATCATAGATCATCACCGGGCCATTCGGAGGCAATATGCCGTTCATGATATCATCAGGTGTCAGCACTCTGGCGCTTTGCTCGATATGAGGTATACGGCGCTGGGTGTTTCGCCCCATGCCATCCGTACGCCAACGGCTGCCGGTGGCGACAAAGACGTGTTCGACGCCAAGCTCTGCCACCTGATCGCCGTCAAGTCTGCTGTCGGTGAACAACTGAACGTTGCCGCGCTGTTTCAGATCATTCAGGCGATAATCGACGACGCGCGACCAGGCCGCTAGGCCGGGAAGCCTGCTTTCCTTTGCAACACGTCCACCAAATTCAGCTGAGGCTTCGGCCAAGGTCACCTGATAGCCGCGCCGTGCGATTTGCATGGCACACTCAAGACCCGCGGGTCCGCCACCGATAACTAGTGCTTCCGCCTCGCTTTTTTTCGTTGCAATGATCTCGGGGTGCCAGCCGCGACGCCATTCCTCGCCCATGGTCGGGTTTTGGGTGCAGCGGATCGGAATACCCAGATTGTCCGAAGACACGCAGATGTTGCAGCCGATGCATTCGCGAATTTCGTCGATCCTGCCTTCTTCAATCTTCTTCGGTATGAACGGGTCCGCAATAGAAGGTCGCGCCGCTCCGATAAGGTCGACAATACCTTTCTTGACCATCGACAGCATCATATCGGGGGAGGTCAGGCGACCGACACCTACCACGGGTTTCCGAGTGATCTGTTTGACGTGGGACAGAAACGCGTTCTGATAACCATCTTCCGGCTGGAATCTGGTTGTGGCACTGTCATTGGACCAGTCGGCCACATTCACATCCCATAGGTCAGGAAGATCGGCCAAAAGCTCGACCACGGCACGGCCTTCTTCTGCGGCCTGCATACCGTCGGCGCCCACCATCTCATCAATGGCAAAGCGGAGCGCCACAGCGCAGCTGTCACCTACAGCTTCGTGGGTATCTTCCAGCAATTCGCGCGTCAGGCGCACGCGATTTTCAAGCGACCCGCCATATTCATCACTACGCTGGTTCATATGAGGCAGCATGAAATGTTGCGCCAAAGTCATGTTATGTCCGGCATAGACGTAAATGATGTCAAATCCGGCATCTTTCGCGCGCAGGGCGGCCTCGCGATGCCAGCGGCGGAATTCCCGGATATCGGCCTTATCCATGGCCTGCGCCTGCTTGGGATGCGTCATATCAACGGACATCTCGGACGGAGCAAAAACCGGGGCGCGGGTCAGCAGGTTCTGCGCATGGTTGCCATTGTGCACCAGCTGGATGGCTGCCAGCGCACCATGTGCATGTACTGCATCTGTCATCAGCCGCAACGCAGGCACATCGCGCCCATCCCACAATCGCCCCTCGGCATAGGGGGACAAGTCCGAGGTCGGGTGTATCTCGGTCTCCTGATTGGAAACCACTGCCCAACCACCTTCAGCCTTCATTCCGCGGACGGCAGCATCCGCCCGTGGCCTGAGGTGTCCCAGCCCGGTGCAATGCGGCACCTGATAAAAGCGGTTTCTGGCTGTGACGGGCCCGATCTGAATCGGTTCGAAGAGCAGAGCGTATGGGTTCGCGTCCGACATAATCACGCGTTTTTCCTATATTTGGGTTCCGGAGCCCGAAGGCCCCGGAAATATGGTTGTGTTAGAATCCGGCTTTGATCCGTTCAAATTCTGCCAGCATTTTTGTCTCCAACTCGGGATTCACCGCGTCAAAGAACAAACTGCTTTCGAAGAAGCTTTTCGGATCGGCAAAACCATAGGCTTCGATATTGGCTTGATCGGCGACTTCGAACGCTTTTGCGTTGGAATGCGGGTAGCCCCAGTTGTCGATGATGTATTGGCCGCTTGCAGGATCAGTGAGCGCGTTCAACAGATCATAGACCTGATCGACCGGTGTCGTGGAAGACTTCAGATGCACGTAGCCACAGGCCCAGGTCGCGATACCTTTGTCGACGTCACGCATCATGGCGGCAGGCACTTCGTTCCAGATCAGGTTCAGTTCGGACTGGTTCCAAGCCCAACCCATTTCGATCTCACCGCTGGTCATGGCCTGATCAAACTGACCCGCATCGGACCAGTAAAAGCGCATGTTTGGGTGGATTGAGCGCAGGAAATCCGATGCTTCTTTGAATTGCTCATCGCTCAGATTTGTGTAATCATCAGCGTTTCCAGTGGCCAGCGCAGCCAGGGCATATGCAGACGACGCCGCATCCGGGATCGCGATCTTACCTGCATAGGCCGGGTCAGCCAGCAATTGCAGCGAGATATCATCCCCCGAGATTTTGTCGGTACGATAGATAAGACCCGTGTTCCCCCACTCGAACGGCAACATGTAAAGCTGGCCGTCCAGGACGATGGCGTCGACTTCCTTAATCTCAGGTAAAACATCGGCCCAGTTGGTCAGTTTGCTTTCATCCAGGGGCTGGATCAGGTCGGCTGCGACCCATTTCCGGACCGCGTCAGAACAAGGATGCGCCAGATCAGCCGTGAAACCCGAACTCAGTTTCGTGAACGCTTCCTCCTGACTTCCAAAATAGGAATAGCTTGGCGCCTCATCCCCGTATTTTTCCATGTAGCTGGCAAAGAACCCGGGGTCTTCATATCCCGACCAGTCAAAAACCGTTAGATCAGCGCCACCTGCTATGGCACTTCCCGTGCTTATTGCCGTCGCACATGCGAAGGCCGCAATTCCCTGAACTCTCATTTTATCCTCCCACTATTTTACTATGGTCTGTACCAAGATCGATCACGCTTGCACCCTGAAGCCCCAGCCAAACTGCGTCGCCGCGTTTGAAATCGACCGTGTGAAAGTAGTTGGGAACCGAGACCGAGATTGGCTTTTCGGCTCCCGCAACCTGAATGTGATAGTGAATGTTCTCGCCATAGAAGGCGACATTGCTGACAGTGCCTTGAACCGTTGATGGATAGTCTTCTGGCTTTTCAGCAGCGATTTCCAATTGTTCCGGGCGAATACCGATGTTCATGTCTTTAGAGCTGGTCGCAACGTTGGGATTTCTCTCAATCTCAATCCGCCCGAAGGCGGCTGCATCGATCGACAACATATTGCCGGTTTCGCCCGACAACTGGGCAGGCAGTATGTTCATCTCACCGATGAAACTGGCCACTTGCTGATCACAGGGACGGGCATAAAGCGTGGTTGGTGTATCCACCTGCTTGAGCCGTCCGTCGAACATCACACCAATACGGTCGGACATCGTCATTGCCTCATATTGGTCATGGGTGACCATCACAAAGGTGATGCCAAGCGACTGCTGCAGATTGCGCATTTCAAACTGCATCTGCTCGCGTAGTTTCTTGTCGAGAGCTGACAAGGGCTCGTCCAGTAATAACACCTTGGGTCGCATGATCAGCGCGCGGGCGAGTGCCACCCTTTGCCGCTGCCCACCCGACAACTCACTTGCGCCGCGATCCTGAAGACCGCCCAGCTCGACCATTTCCAGGGCCTCGGCTACGCGCTGTTCGATCTCGGCCTTGGGCGCCTTGCCCCGTAATCCATAGGCCACGTTGTTCCCGACGTTCAGATGCGGGAAGATCGCGTAGCTCTGAAAGACCATGTTCGTTGGACGGTTGTTGGCAGGCACACCTTCCATATCCTGACCGTCGATCAGCACGGTACCCTTGGTCGGTTCCTGGAAGCCCGCGATCATCCGCAATACCGTGGTCTTGCCGCATCCCGAGGGGCCGAGGAGCGAGAAAAACTCGCCCTCTTTGAGATCGAGATCGATCCCGCTCGCAGCCAGGAATGTGCCATAGCGCTTTTCGACGCCCCTGAGTTCTATGATGTTTCTGTCTGTCATCGGACCTCTGATGCGGATGAGCGGCGGCGGAAGTACTCGGCCAGCACCAATAGCAGAACCGAGGTAAGCAGCAGGATAGAACCCAAGGCCAAAACGTTTGGAAGCTTGGCGGGGAAACGGATCTGGCTCCAGATATAGACCGGCAGGGTTGGCTGGTTGCCGGACAGGAAAAAGGCCAGGACGAACTCATCGAAGCTGACCGTAAAAGTGACCAGCATGCTGGCTACGATACCGGGGGAAACGACCGGCAGCGTCACGCGACGGAAGGTTTCGAACACGCCGACGCCCAGATCGTAGGATGCCTCTTCCAGCGACGCGTCGAAGTCATCGAACGCGGACTTCAAGATCGAAACGGAAAATGGTAGCGCAAGAAACGTATGGCCCAGAACAACGGTCAGCAAAGACGGCTTTAGACCGAGAAACAGAAACAGGACCAGCATTGACGAGGCCACGATAATGCCAGGTATGACCAAAGGCAGCATCACCAAACCTTCAGCAGCACGCTGGCCCCGAAAACGGTATCGAACAAAGGCGCGGGCAGCGAACAGCCCCATAGCAGTGGATAGAAGTGCGACGACCGTGCCGACGCCAAGTGAATTCCAAAGGGCCTGGATCAACGTATCCTGTTCGCCCAGCTTCCGATACCAGTCCAGCGTCCAGCCCTTGATCGGAAAGGCAACGATTGTACCGCTGTTGAACGAGAACAACGGTAGGAAAAGAACTGGCAGGTATAGAAACACCAAATACAGGAAAGCATAGGCTGTAAGGGTCGAGGGGCGCTTCATCTGATCCTCCTCCCAAGCTGGGTGGCGGTAATGACAAACACGATGGCGACGAAGCCGACCGACAGCATCGCGATCAGCGACAGTGTGGCGCCGAGAGGCCAGTTGTTAGCGGCCCCGAATTGCACCTGAATAAGATTGGCAATCATCTTCCCGTCCGATCCGCCGACCAGCGCTGGGGTCACGTAGTCACCGACAGTCGGAATGAAGATGATCAGGCAAGCCGCTATGATCCCTGGGATGGTCAACGGCAGCGTCACCCGCATGAAGCGTTGCAAAGGACTGTTGCCGAGGTCGGTGGCGGCCTCCAACAGGCTTGGATCGATCTTCTGCAACGAGACATAGATCGGCAGGATCGCAAAAGGTGCCCAGGCATGGGCAAGCGTCAGTACGACAGCGAATTCATTATAGAGCAAGAAGTCGAGCGGTTCGTCGATCAGACCAAGCATCAGTAGTGCAGAATTCATCACCCCGTTGAACCCAAGGATGAGTTTCCAGGCAAATACGCGCAGGAGGTAGCTGGACCAGAACGGAATGGTGATGAGCAGAAGCCAGATGGTCTTTTTCCGGGCCTTCATCGCGATGAAGTACGCGATGGGATAGGCCAGTGCGACAGTGACTAACGTAACTGCTCCGGCAATCCAGATCGACCTTAGCATTAAATGTCGAACCAGCGGATCGGCAAACGCGTCGCTATAGTTTTTCAGCGTCGGTGTCTTGTCGAGCGTTACGTAGGTTTGGGTCCAGAACGAATAGGCGATCAGGATCACCAAAGGCGCCGCCACCAGAAAGCCCACGTAGGCCGTGGCTGGTGCGCTGAGGGTATAACCCCGGGACGCTTCGCTACGAAAAATCACCCTATCTCCCATCTCGGTACTTACGAGTCTCTAATGGACGATCGTCCATTTAATGTTGCGCCAGAAAGGCCTTTCGTGTCAATCTTCCTGTGAGCCACCCATATGAGAAGACCCTAAGCTAATGGAATCATTGAATAGAGTGACAGAGCCTAAAGGAAGAAAGCGTAGCTCGAAGCGCGATCCAGAAGCCAACAGGCAGCTTCTGATCAAGGCGACACTGGATACTATTGCTGATATCGGGGTCACCGATACCTCGGTCAGTCGCATTTGCGAGCGCTCAGGTCTGTCGCGCGGAATGATCCATTTGCATTTCGGGGGGAAGGACAATTTGCTGACCGCAGCGGCCCAGCATTTCAGTACCGAGTATTATGCCGAGATGGACAGAATGACCGAACTGGGCTCGGATGCATCGCCCGAAGAGCGAGTGATGGCTGTGATCGAGGCGGATCTATCCGAAGCTTTGCTCAATCCACGAAGTACGAAAATCTGGCATGCATTCCGAGGCATCGCGAGCTCACACCCAGGTATTGCCCGATACAGCAGCACTCAGGATCCCAAACTTGTCGAGACTTTGCGGCGTGCGTTCACGGAGATAGCCAAACAAAACGGACATGATCCGAACTTGGTGAATGATGCCACCAGCGGAACGTTGGCCTTACTGGAAGGTATGTGGGTAAATTACCTTACCGATATGCAGGTTTTTTCGCGACGACGCTCTGCTGAACTTATTCGAAGATTTTTAGGCGGACTTTTTCCAGGAAAATTCAAGTTGTGAGCCTTCACGACGCTCAGGTTTGAGATGGAAACAATGCCTCTTCTTGGAAAGCAACTACTGGTATTGGTGAGGCCTCTAGCGTCTAAGTAGCATCCACCTAGCTATTGAAAAATCTCGACGTCCGCTGTGCGCTATTTAGCGGACTTTCACAATTAAACTTTGTAGTCCGAGATGCGCAACAAAGTGAGGTTTTGCAGCATTATTGACGTCGTGGTGTGGCTACGCACCCGTTGGTCCAATCTTCAAGCTGGTCGGGAAAAGCATCGACTGACTTCGTTTGGCGCTTACGAGAAATCTCGACATACATGCCTCCAGCCTTTGCCGAAAAGCATACATCAACCAGAGTATTCACACAGCCTCAGTCCATTACACCATCAGCTGAAAGCAAGCATGGATGTTTGCAGCCAGAAGCTACAAGGTAGCACACGATATCCAGGACGCCGAACAATGCCAAAAAAGCACCAGGGACAAACGGTTGCGATAGATGTTGATCTCGCTGGAGATATTCTTCGAGTGGCAGTTTCTGGTCTTCCTAAACTAGTTTCTAGCAACGCGGCTGGCGCCTTGCTGGAGCTTCGTTCGGATCATGAACAGTTTCGGGGTTTTTTGAACCTCCCACCAAATGGAAACCACCTCATCAACTCTTGCTTACTCTATCCACCCTTTGAGCAAGGTACCGATGGGGCACTTTTTCTAGCCTCTCAGTTTGCATACGCACCATATGCCGGAACCGCACTCATGGCTGCAGCCACCATAATTGCGAGCGCGAAGCGTCAAGCATTAGCCAAAGATCAACAAGTTGTTGCTTTGGAAACAGCAAATGGTGTCATGGAAGTACAAGTAACCCGAACAGATAGCGTTATGACACATGCCAAGTGGTTTACTGTCAAGCCCAAGCTATTGATTAATAATCAAATATTGAATCTTCCTCTAGATGGAAACATTCCAGTTTCTCTAGTCGATGCCGGGTTGCCGTATTTGGTTGTCGATGCAGACTATCTAGGCATTTCGCTTAGTGAGCGCCAAAAATTGACCAACGCTGCAATTGAGTTAAGCGGGGCGGCTAGTAAACAATTCCCGATGTCTAATTTAGGCATTGGCGGCAGCTACGGTAAATACTTGGTCATGTTCAGTTCGAAATCAGGGAAGAACTATATTAAAACTGTCTGGGCCTCTGAAAAGGGAGAACTGGCAAATTCGGCTGGGGGGACAGGCGCATTGTCTGTTGTGGTGGCGTGCGAGGGCAACGGGTCACTATCTCCCGGCAGGTCCGTGACAATCGAAGCACCGGGCGGGATTTTTGAATGCCAAGTTGTCGGTCAATTCGCCACTGTATCAGCAGAAGTTAGGATCGTTGCAAGGCATAGCTTTCCTTCTTTTTACTACGCTAATCCGTAAGGCAGCTTTTTAAATTGGGTGTTTGGGTGCAGAACCCTAACAAACCGAGCAACTGAATTCCATTCTGCCAGAACCCGTTGTGGCGCCCTAATTGCAACCCAGTGCCTGGTAGGGCCACTGAAAGCTTCGGACATTGCCGACGAGAGTATTGGGCCGACCCCCGACGAATATTCGGAAAGGCCTTCTGCGGGCAAGTTTTTCGCCCATCTTCACTAAAATCTGGGTTTTTTAGCTCAATCAGCCCAAATCGGACATTGGTCGTGGCAGTAAAGAACGACAGGAGTACACTAAAGGCACCAAAATCAGCGTGCTTTCTTGATCTTTATTTTGTCAAGCTTCGCTCTGCTCTTGGTCGATTCCTCAGAACGCGTGAGAGCTTTGGCAATGGCCTTCAAGCCCATCCCCTTTGACACCAGTAGGTGCAATTTTTGAATTTCCTCTTGTGTCCAAGCTTGACGGTGACGCTCAAATCGTTCTGCCATGGTTTTCGTCTACCTTATCAATGTGTCTGATCTGTCATAAAGCATGGTGGTCGTGTTGACGCCAGCTCAAGCAAAATCACGAGTATCTTAATGAAGCAGCGGTGATACCAAACGCGACAAATGACAGACTCAGCCGAAACGGACAATCAAGACCAAACTTTGCAATTCCGGATAGCGGACGAACCGGACATCAACGTTTAGCGTGCCAATGTCCGGTCATTGCTCGCTAGCCTTCAAGTGGGGCTCTGTTGACGCGACTGACCTCCTCCATAATGTCGAAAACATGGTCGGCGGTCACTGTGATCCCTATCGCTTCCAGGCGCTTCAGGTGCATACTTTTATAGCTTTCCAGGTAATCGCGGTTCCGAAACAGGTATGTGGACCCATAGTGATTGGTTCCATCTTCGACAGTCCAAATCTTCCAGATTATTCCTGGCTCCTCCGCGATACTCTTTGCAAGTTGCTCGGTGCCGGCGAGAAATTCTTCTGTGATCGGACCTTCATAGGTCATATGCAGATCCCAGACTTTCAGTGTACTCATGTTTAGTTTCCTTTGTGAGTTTGGGAAAGTTCAGCGGTTTTTCCCGAGTTGGTAGAAGCATAGGACCGCAAGCAAGGCGAAGAAGATGGGGTCAGACCAGCCAAACCCGGTGAAAACTCCTGTCAGGCAGGCGTAAAGCGTGATGATGACGCCAAGTAGATTGGTCCACATCAATCCTGTGAGAAGGGCGATTGCAGCTTCACTGCCATGTTCTACGTCCCGAAACAGGAAGCTGATGATCCCGATGCCGCCCAGAAATATCGAGTTATGCTGTGACAGGAAAACAGCGTATTGGTCGTTTAATTGCAGGCCGTAGTTTGGCCAGAGGATGGCCGGGGCAAAGAACAGCGCGAGCGCGAACAACATGTAAATCACGCCATGCACGGTCAGGAGTGTTTTGTTAGGCATGTTACGACTTTCTAAGGTTGAGGCAGTTTTTTTCGGAGTTGGTTGAGTGTCTTGATCGTCTGGCGTTTGTCCTGCACGCTGAGATCACCAAAAATCTGTTCCAGAGCTTGATTGTGGAGTGGCAGGAATTCGGCCACTTTTTGGCGCCCGGCTGCGGTCAATAACAGAACACGCGCCCGTCTGTCGGTTTCATCGACACTCTTTTCCACCCATCCGGCTTGAACCAGGTTTTTGACAACCACATCCAGGTTGCCGGATGTAGACAGTGTCAGCCGCATCAGATCGTTGATTGACAGCGGACCCTTGTTGCTAAGTGTTTCCAGCGCGTCCCATTGTGGCGCTGTAAGGCCCGCCGAACGAAACGCAGACACCATAGCGCGCATGAATAATTGCTGACTGCGTAGAAGGGCCAGCACCAGGGTTTGGTTTTCTCGGGCTTGATTTTTATGTCTCATGTTGCGCATGTATCCCTAGTTAGGGATAAATTCAAGTACTCCCCATAGAATGACCTAATCCACTCATTCGTTCGATGTGCAGCATTTGTTGGAATGACGCATAAAGCGAGCTTTCGCTGCATCTGCGCTAATGTCCGCAATCATTTCATCTCAGTTCATCAAGCAACGTTACTCTGTCACTGGAAATACATTTGTCTTCTTGACAACTCCGTAGACAAAGCTGCTGTCCATGGAGGCAATACCTCCAAGAGGATGCAACTTTCTGCGAACGAATTTTTCGTAATCTGAAAGATCAGCCACGACCACACGAAGCAGGTAATCCGATGAGCCGGTCATAACGAAACACTCCAGTACCTGGTCAATCCGCGCAATGGCTGCTTCGAATTTCTTTACTGTCGCTTCAGTATGGCTTTCCAGTTTGACGTGAACGAATACCGTTACCGGCAACCCGTAGGCCTCGGCGTCTATGTTGGCGCTATAGCCGGTGATGATTCCATTTTGCTCGAGCAGCTTCAGCCGCCTCAGACAGGGCGAAGGTGACAAGTTCACCTCTGCTGCCAGGTCTTGATTCGTCATTCGACCATTGCGCTGCAACGCTCGAATGATCTGTTGGTCTTTACGGTCTATTTTTTTCATAGATTAGCATATACTGCTACAAACGAGGTAGTATAAGACATTTTTGGAATATTTTGCCACTCGTGTCGTCATACTCTGCTTCTTGAAAACCAAGGAGTCACCCAATGCGCAACCGCCCCGACAGCTTCTCCACTCTTGCCATTCACCATGGCTATAACCCGATGGAAAACGAAGGAGCGTTGACGCCTCCGCTGCATCTGACCTCGACATTCGCTTTCGAAACCGCGGAAGCAGGCGGTGCGATGTTCGCGGGCGAGCAGGCAGGGCATGTTTATTCGCGCATCTCGAACCCGACTTGCGATTTGCTGGAGCAACGCATCGCGGTGCTTGAGGGGGCAGAGGCAGGATTGGCCCTGGCCTCGGGGATGGGGGCGATCACTGCAACGATGTGGACTCTTCTTGCCCCGGGGGATGAGGTCATTCTCGACAAGACGCTCTATGGCTGCACATTTTCCTTCATGCGGCACGGGCTGGCAAAATTCGGTGTGACAGTGACCCATGTGGATCTGACGGAGCCGGAAAACCTGATAGAGGCGATCAGCGGAAAAACCAAGGTGGTCTATTTTGAAACACCCGCCAATCCGAATATGCGCCTTGTAGATATCCAGTCTGTATCAGCCATTGCCCATGCCAACGGCGCCTACGTGGTGGTGGATAATACCTATGCCACGCCCTATCTGACCCAGCCAATCAAACATGGCGCAGATATCGTTCTGCACTCGGCGACGAAATATCTAGGCGGTCACGGAGATGTTGTTGCAGGGTTGCTGGCCGGATCGACCGAGCTGGTGACTGAAATCCGCCTCTATGGGATGAAGGATATGACCGGCGCGGTCATGGCCCCGTTTAACGCGATGCTCATACTGCGCGGCCTCAAGACACTGGAATTGCGCATGGATCGGCATTGCAGCAGCGCTGCGACCATCGCCGAATATCTGGAGCAATCCGCCGGTGTGCGAAAGATCTGGTATCCGGGACTGAGCAGTTTCGAACAGCATGATGTCGCGCAGCGGCAGATGTCCAAATTCGGCGGCATGATTGCATTTGAACTGGATGGCGGTCTGGAAGCAGGGCGCGCGATGATGAACAGACTGCAAATGATCACCCGCGCCGTATCATTGGGAGATGCTGAAACACTGGTGCAGCACCCGGCCAGCATGACCCACTCTACCTATACGCCTGAAGAACGCGCCGCACATGGCATCAGCGATGGGCTGGTGCGATTGTCCATTGGCCTGGAGGGGATCGACGACGTGATCCACGATCTCGAACAAGCCTTGCCAAGACCCCCTGTCCGCAGCGCAGCTTAAGGAAATTGACCATGTCCATTGATCTCAAAACAATTGAACAACGTTTGCTGTGGCTGTCCCACTGGATGATCCACCATGCGAACCACATTCGGCCCAAAGCTGACGGGATCAAGGTTGGCGGGCATCAGGCGTCTTCGGCGTCGATGGTATCGATCATGACCGCGTTATATTTTCAGACCCTGCGCCCGGAAGATCGCGTAGCAGTCAAACCGCATGCATCGCCGGTCTTTCACGCGATTCAGTATCTGATGGGCAACCAGACCCGTGAGAAGTTGGAGAACTTTCGCGGATTTGGTGGCGCGCAAAGCTATCCTTCCCGCACGAAAGATATCGATGACGTGGATTTTTCGACCGGTTCGGTGGGCCTTGGCGTTGCTATCACCTCGTTTGCGTCACTTGTGCAGGATTATGTACAGGCCAAATCCTGGGGCGATACGCAAAAGCTTGGACGCATGATCGCATTGGTTGGCGATGCTGAGCTGGACGAAGGCAATATCTATGAGGCACTGCAAGAGGGATGGAAGAACGATCTGCGTAATTGCTGGTGGATCATTGATTATAACCGCCAGTCATTGGACGGCGTCGTGCGTGAAGGACTGTTCCAACGGATTGAGCAAATCTTCGACGCCTTCGGATGGGATGTTGTGCGGGTTAAATACGGCGCTTTGCAACGCGCTGCGTTTAAAGAGCCGGGCGGAGAGAAGCTGCGTCAATGGATTGATCAGTGCCCCAACCAGCTCTACTCGGCACTGACCTTCATGGGGGGCGCGGTGTGGCGCGAGCGACTGATGGAAACCCTCGGCGATCAAGGCGACGTAAGCGCGTTGCTTGATGCGCGCAGCGATGACGAACTGGCCGCTCTGATGGAAAATCTGGGTGGGAACTGCGTCACCACCATGGCAGATACCTTCGCCGCAATAGATCACGACCGCCCGGTCTGTTTCCTTGCCTATACGATCAAGGGCTGGGGGACGCCGATTGCTGGCCACAAGGACAACCATGGTGGGTTGATGAACAAGACTCAGATGGCCGAATGGAAGAAATTCATGGGTGTTACTGAGGGTGATGAATGGGAGCGCTTTGCCACCATCGCAGACCCGGCAGCGTTTGAGAAAATGCTGGCAAAGACGCCCTTCTTCGCCAGCGGGCCGCGCCGATACTCAGATGACGTTATCGACGTCCCCTCAGTTGAGTTGGATCCGGGTCGTGAAATCTCGACTCAAATGGCATTCGGCAAGATTCTGGATGACCTGTCCAAAGGCAACAGCGCGCTGGCCGAGCGGATCGTGACGACCTCTCCGGATGTGACCGGCACAACCAATCTTGGCCCTTGGGTCAATCGCAGGAAACTGTTTGCGCGCACCCATCAATCCGACACTTTCAAGGCTGAAAATATCCCCTCCACCGCGAAGTGGGAGTTTACACCAGATGGTCAGCATATCGAACTTGGCATTGCTGAAATGAACCTGTTTTTGCTTCTGGCGGCGGCAGGGCTTTCGCACTCGGTTTTTGGCAAAAGGCTTATTCCCATTGGAACGGTCTATGATCCTTTTGTGTCCCGTGGCTTGGATGCGTTGAATTACGCCTGTTATCAGGATGCCCGTTTCATGATCGTGGGCACGCCCTCTGGCGTCACTTTGGCGCCGGAAGGCGGGGCGCATCAATCAATCGCGTCGCCGCTGATTGGCATGTCGCAAGACGGGTTGGCCGCATTTGAGCCCGCCTTTGCGGATGAATTGGCGGTCATCATGGAATGGGCCTTTGCCTATATGCAAAAAGATGGCGAGGGAGATCCCGATGAACGCACCTGGTTGCGCGACGAGACCGGCGGTTCGGTCTATTTACGTCTGACGACCAACCCGATTGAGCAGCCCGGTAAACGCGTGGATGACGATTTCCGTCAGGGGGCCATCGACGGTGCCTATTGGCTACGCAAACCGGGACCGAACTGCGAAGTTGTCATTGCGTATCAGGGCGCGGTTGCCCAGGAGGCCATCAGGGCAGCGGGCCATATCGCCCAGGGGCGGCGGGATGTCGGCGTTCTGGCAGTGACCTCTGCCGACCGGTTGAACGCCGGCTGGACTGCAGCGCAACGGGCGCGCACAAATGGCATTCGGGGCGCTGAGGCACATATCGAAACGCTGCTGGCAGATGTGCCGCGCGACTGCGCATTGATCACAGTGATCGACGGACACCCGGCAACGTTGTCCTGGTTGGGTGCCGTTCATGGCCACAAAACGATTCCGCACGGTGTGGAGCATTTCGGCCAAACCGGGTCAATTGCGGATTTGTACCGTCATTTCCGCATTGACGCTAACGCGTTGATCCAATCAGTAGGCGAATTGTCCCATGGTCGTAAAATCCCTCAGATTGTGGCTATAGCATAGCAGCAGCAGACATTGGATCACGTTGCTGCGTCTGCAACTATGGGCTCTCCTGTCGCCACTCTCTGCGGAGCGCTTCAACTGGTGGTAAGAGCCCATTTCGTGAGTCCGATTTTCATGCTGCGTGCGCTCGCGGTGTGGGAAATGCTGCGGTAGCGTAAAGTATGGTGCTGTCGGGCAGCGGGAAAAGCCGCCATTCGTGCAGAGTGCAGCAAGGATCAGGGACTGAATTCACACATCGCGGACGAAGCTGACCTTGATGGTCACAGACTGAACGTCGGCTTCTGGCATCGTTGCGTGTGCTCTTCCTACAGGGCAAATAAAAACGGGCGGTCCGTTTCGAGCAAACTTACAATACCGGGCAATATTCTTATTCTATCTTCTTCTTTCCAACTAGGGTCAGGACTCATAGCCAATAGATGACGAGAGCTGCGATGGCGATTGCTGAGAGGAAGACCTTCGGGCACCTG
>NZ_JBXWMT010000022.1:0-35298 GCF_059609985.1 Ruegeria sp. YTSA219 | reverse complement strand
CGCTTGTTTGCCATTCTAGGTCCTCCGTTTCCTAAACATAACGGGGGACCAGTTCAGTTGGGGAGGCTCAGCACTGGCGCAGAGTTGTGCGAGTTTGATGGTCGCGATGCGCAGAAACCAGACTTTGCAAACTTTGGCCGACGAGCCAATGCGGACAATCAACACCTTTCTCGGATGTTGCGGTTGCGGCCCGCTTATCCACAACAGCAGTCACCTGACTGAATTGGCGGGCACGGGACAGTTGCGTAGGAACAAAAAACACAGCAATCGCCTTCTAACGGTTTCAAGACTGCCTTGCATGATTTGCATTCATAAAACCACTGGCACGAGTCAGTTGGCATTTTCTCGGTTTCAACGTGCCCACACCGAGGGCAGGTCAAAGTGCTATCCAGCACCACAGTTTGTTTTGTCATTGTCTCACATCTGCATGATTAGATAATCGTTGATTTGAGCCTCATTGAACACGTTGACCCATGCCAACACGGTGATCGCAGTGCTTCCGGCAAGCCACCATTTCAGATTTGCCAACGTCCCGTTTCGATAGGCTACGAGCCAAGAAACCACGACCAGCGGGGGTGACCGCCGGCGTTGATCAGCTTCGTTTCGTAACCGGTTTCTCTGGCTACATCGTTGATAAATGCGCAATCTTAGCCGTTTAGCCTTCTACGGTTCCGTAGGCTCCAGACTCATTGATTTACAGCCAGAATAGGACTGTAGCAGCGAGAGCGATGGCCGAGAGGAATACCTTTGATCCCAATCAAAAGTGCCTGTCTTGCCAAGTTATTTGGGCGCGGGTGAGGCACCCATTGGCTGGCTTATGCGGTTTTGGAAAGCGCGAAAGCTACAGTTAACCAGAATGCACTGCGTATGGTCATTGCGCCGACCGTTCGCCATTCAAACGGCGTTCCACTAAGTGCCACTAGTATCAGAACAACGAACGCCAATAGTGTAGATAAGCCAAGCAACCAGGCAATTCGTTGTGCCCAGATTGTGGATTTATAGAGCGCGAAAGCGCCTAGCAAATAGATAAATCCAGCCAGAAAATTGAACCAAAGCACGAATGGAACTGCATCTCCGACTGCAGCTCTGGCAGCAGCACCCCCAAACAGGGCTGTTCCTCCTGAGAAAATGGTCAGGAGACCAAAGAGTACTGCGGCTATCGTAACTGGGCGAACCCAAGGCGGAGAGGAAGGCATCGTTGTATTCCCCAGAAATAAGATTGATTCTCATGTCGTGGGCAATCTGCCAACCTTGCCAAACGAACTGAAACGCACGTCCCTAATAGCAATTCTTCTCGCCATTTCCCTTGATCTTTATCATTGGGCTTAACTTGATACCCTTTGAAAAAATGCAGCGTCTGCGCGAGGTTTTTCGCAATAATTATGCGCTGTTGCCCCTTTGGGACGACCCGTTTGCAACTCCTAACATTCTTTAAAATTGGTTCAGTTACCGTGTATCTTCTAGAAATAGACGGACGACTACGTTCGAACCTGCAGTGAAAAGTGTTGATTTGAGTCAAAGTTAACTACTTCAAGCTCGCCCATACTAACCCCTCACTAAGGAGGGAGTGCAACATGTTCAAAAAGATCGTAGTTGGCTTGGATGGATCTGAGGCGTCAGAAGCAGCTCTGCGCGTTGCCTGTGATATTTCAAGCAAATATGGCTCCCAAATTCACCTTGTTCATACACCTCAGCCCCAAACCGTGGCGTTCGCAATGGGCGCATTGGCTGGCTATCACACCGTCACGACAATGCCTTCAGACGAAGAGGTGCATCAGGCAGCAACCAAGATTATTTCCGCTGGTAGAGAGATTGTCGAAGAGTACAATCAGACGGTTTCGCAAACGCATACCCAACGCGGAGATCCCGTCGACCAGATCATCGCATGTGCCGAGCAATGCAAAGCTGACCTGATTGTGACGGGTCGCCGTGGATTGGGAAGCATTGGGAGCCTAATTCAAGGGAGCACCTCTCTAGGCATCAGTCAGAATGCCACTTGTGCTGTTCTAACCGTTGCCTGATTTTCAAACTTGGCCCCAATCGGCGCTAAACGATGAGGATCGAAAAGTTCTGCGTTGAGATCTCGCGAAAGCGGAAGCTGAAGTAGATCTCATGGGTACCTATGGCCATGACCGCGCGCCAAACTGTGTTAGGAGGAACTATCCGAACTCAGAGGGAACAGATAGGCTTCCGGTTTTATTTGCGCGTTAGTTCAAGGTCAGAAGACAGGATTAAACTTCCTGCTACGTAAACTCGTGCCAACTCTGGAGCGCCACATGAACCCCCCGGCCCTGTTCGATGCTCATAAACCCGCTGAAATTGCAACGTTAGTTGAGACTGCCGGGGTCGCAAAGGCAAAGCTGCCACTAGCACCCATGTTCGTTCTTGCGATGCTGGCTGGAGCATTTATAGGGTTTGGCGCAGCGGCCTATACGATGGCGGTCACGGGGGCAGACAGCGCTTCGGGGCCGATCCGCGTTCTGGGAGGAGCAGTGTTTTCCCTGGGCCTTATCCTGGTGATCGCAGGTGGTGCAGAATTGTTCACCGGAAATGTTTTGATGGTGATCGCAGCGGTCGATCGCAAGATACCGCTGCGGCTGCTGTTCCGAAGTTGGGGCATCGTCTACGTTGGTAACTTCGTGGGTGCCGTTGGGCTTGCATTGGCCTTCGCCCTGACCGGCTTGCTCGAGGGGCCGATGGGTAGCACTGCCATAATGGTAGCCGATGCCAAAGCGGGGTTGGAACCGATGGAGGCTTTCGCCCGCGGCGCATTGTGCAACGGGCTGGTCTGCCTTGCCGTATGGCTGTCCTTCGCCGCCCGGAGCGTCGCCGGAAAAATTCTAGCGGTCCTGTGGCCCGTCTCTGCATTTGTGTTGCTGGGGCTCGAGCATTCGATTGCCAACATGTATTTCTTCCCGCAGGGCTGGGCAGCGGGAGCAACTGTGCCGGTTTTCGCAGCGGCGGCCAATCTGCTATGGGTCACTCTGGGTAACATTGTCGGCGGGGCGGGAGGAGTTGCCTTGGCCTATTGGTTTGCTTATCTTGGCGGAACAAATCGGTAAGATCCGCTTCTTCGATTTCAGCACCCGCCGGAGAGAAATGATCGGAAACAGTTGGTTCTGAAGGCGTTGTCTAATAGCGCACTGGCTGAAGACGGCGCCGGGAATTGGGCCGCTCATTTCCACTGTGCAAGTCGTCCTCACGATCCTGATCTAAATCCTTCGCGAACATCTAGTTTTATTGATCCCTGTCAAGATTGGCAAAGGTACGATGTGATACAGTTGAGGCTGAAATTGGGGGGCTATCATGGAAGAATTAGTCGAGATTGGACGAACATTCGTTCAGGCAATGCGTGATCGCAGAGGTCTTGCAAACGTTGGTGAAATGTATGCCGAAAACGCTCAATCTATTGAGGCGGTTGTGCCTCCGGTTCGACAGTTTCGCATCACCAAGGGCCGGGATGCTATAAAGGGAAAAAGAGAGGACTGGCTGGCAGCTCATGAAATCGTCGAATTCGACGTGGATGGCCCCTATGTTCATCCCCCAAACCGCTTCGGTGTTCGATATAAGGTTAACGTAACGCAGAAGGCTACAGGGCAACACATGACCTTGTGCGAGATCGCAGTTTATTCGGTAGCAGATGGGAAAATTGTACTTGAAGAGTTCTTCATGTTGCCGAAGTAGGAACGACAGCCAGCAACGCTGACGCAGTGTTTGTTTTATCTGAACGTTGGAAGCGTGACTCGTAAGAGCTTTGACACGACAGATGGACAACTGGGCATTTATTTCGACTTCGGGATGCTTGCCCTTGCGCATCATTGCGACCAATTTGGCGCAGCCGTCATAGAGAGTCACACCCCGAAAGCCTCATTGGGCCGTGGATGTGGGCCAACAACCAGACCTGTGCCGCAATTTCGTACCCGATAAGCACTTGGACAATCATCAGATAGAACCTGTTTGATCCAACTCAAGGCATCACGTCGAGAGCAAGCTAAATTAGAATAGGAAATTAACAAATGTGCGCGGGGCCATGAGAAAGAACGTACGCGCAATTCTGACCGCCATAGCGCTCCTACTTGCAGGTGCAGCTGTTTATTTTTTCGTCGCAGAAGAAAGTGATGAATTGCCGGCTGGGTTTGTACAGGGCAATGGGCGGATCGAGGCTGAACAAGTAGAAATCGCTCCAACCTTTGCCGGGCGCGTTGCTCGGGTCATGGCAGCAGAGGGCAGCCTGGTTGCTTCGGGTGAACTGCTGGTTGAAATGGATACAGATGAATTATCTGCAGCCCTTGACCGTGCCAGTGCCGAGGTTGCGCTGGCGCGCCAAACCAAGGACGAAGCCGAAGCCGTGGTCATCCAGCGAGAAAGCCAGCAGCGTCGCGCTTCGCAGGAGCTTGACCGGGCCAAGGCGTTGCTGGCCGGTCAGAATATCTCGATGACTGTCTTTGAGGATCGTGAAACCGCGTTTCAGGTTGCGGATGCCGTGCTGGGCGCGGCCAAGGCCCGGGTTGCAACGGCGGATAGCCAGATTGCCGCCGCAGAGGCCGAGGTGCGCCGGATTGCGGCACAAATAGAGGATGGTTCTCTCATCGCTCCCATGCCGGGGCGTATTCTGTATCGACTGGCCGAGCCCGGCGAGGTAGTTGGAGCGGGCGAACCGATCTTGACGTTACTCAGTTTGGAAAACGTCTATATGGAGGTCTTCCTGCCTGCACGCGAAGCGGGGCTATTGCCCATCGGTGCCGAGGCGCGCATCGTGCTTGATGCGTTGCCGGAATTTGCCATCCCAGCAACCGTAACCTTCGTCTCTCCCGAAGCTCAATTTACTCCCAAGCAGGTAGAAACTTTGAGCGAACGGGAGCAGCTGGTGTTTCGCGTTCGGGTTCGCATTCCCAGGGATTTGGTTACGGCGCGGATTGAGCATGTGAAGACCGGCCTTCGCGGCATTGCAGTGATCCGACTTACTTCCGATGGCGCGTGGCCAAACGTTCTGGATAGACGAATTCCACCCGAGCTGTTCGAATGAGCGCAGAGGGGGGCTCATCTGGTTTCTGCATCAACGGTGTCACACACACGTACCGACAGCATGTTGCGTTGGATAACCTTTCGCTGGTTCTGCCAACTGGCCAGCTTATCGGATTGATCGGGCCAGACGGGGTTGGCAAGTCAACGCTGCTGGGATTGATTACCGGCGCAAAGCAACTTCAGTCCGGGGAAATTGATGTTCTCGGGGGATCGATAGGTGACCGCGCGCACCGTCACCGCGTGTGCCCGGCGATCGCATTTATGCCGCAGGGGTTGGGCCGCAACTTATACGCGGAACTGTCTGTGCGTGAGAATCTCGAGTTCTTTTCACGTCTTTTCGGACAGGGGCAACAGGAACGTGAAATCAGGATCGCGGCCTTGCTGTCAGCGACCGGACTTGCGCCCTTTTCGGACCGGCTTATGGGCAAACTTTCGGGCGGAATGAAGCAGAAACTTGGACTGTGTTGTGCGCTGATCCACGACCCTAAGTTTCTGGTACTGGACGAACCGACGACCGGAATTGATCCCCTGTCGCGGCGCCAATTCTGGGCGCTGATAGACGCGGTCCGAGAAGAAACGCCCGGTCTCTCCATTCTGGTTTCAACGGCCTATATGGAGGAAGCTGAACAATTCGATTTTATCGTAGCGATGGATGCCGGTCGGGTGATATTTCACGGCCCCCCTGCCAAGCTGAAGGGTAAAGCCCGGGATCTTGAAACATCTTACAGGCAACTACAGGCACGAGGGGAACCCCGGTTTGTGTCGAACAAGGTACCTATGCATCATCAAGGTGCAGACCCGGTGATCACGGCGCGTGGGTTGACCCGGCGCTTTGGCGATTTTACTGCCGTCGACAACGTCGAATTCTCGATCCACCGAGGCGAAATCTTTGGCTTCCTCGGATCAAACGGTTGCGGCAAGTCAACCACCATGAAAATGCTGACAGGTCTTCTGCCAGCAAGTGAGGGAGAGGCGCTGCTGTTCGGCAGACCGGTGGATGCGCGCGATCTAAGGATGCGCCGCGAGATCGGGTATATGAGCCAGGCATTCTCGCTTTATGGCGAGCTGACCGTTCAACAAAACCTCCAGTTGCACGCCCGTATCTTTGCGATCACGGATCGTGTGGAACGCATTGATGAATTGGCCGAACGTTTCGGCCTGAAGGCACATATGGGCACGCTGGCGTCGGCGCTTCCGCTGGGTATCAAGCAGCGTCTTTCCCTTGCCGTCGCCGTGATCCACCGGCCTCGGGTGTTGATCCTGGATGAGCCAACCTCGGGCGTGGACCCCGAGGCGCGCGACTCGTTTTGGGCGCTGTTAATCGAGCTGTCGCGAGACGATGATGTAACGATTTTCGTCTCGACACATTTCATGACCGAAGCGGAGCGCTGTGATCGCGTTTCTTTCATGCATGCAGGCCGGGTATTAGCTGAAGGTACACCAGATGAGTTGATCGCAACGGCGCAGTCGGACAGTCTGGAAGGTGCGTTCATCGCTGTCCTGGAGAGCGTTGAGCCGCCCGCGCCGGTAGCAGCACCCAATGTTTCGGTTGATGCTGTCAACCCGGGCGCTGCCGGAAGTATCGGGCGCATACTGGCCTATGCACGGCGCGAAACAACCGAGGTTCTGCGCGATCGCGTCCGTTTGGCTTTTGCTTTCCTTGGCTCGGTGATCCTGATGTTGGTCTTTTGCTATGGGATCACTCTGGACATAGAAGACCTGGATTTCGCGGTACTCGACCTGTCTCAAACGCCTGAGAGTCGTACCTATATCGCCGAGATTTCTGGTTCGCGCTATTTCAACCCCACGGTGCCACTGGCCAGTTTTGAAGACGGCCGCGAGCGGTTGGCCAAAGGAGACATCTCGCTGGCTGTCGAACTTCCACCCGATTTTGGTCGCAAGCTGCGCGCCGGCGAGCCAACTGAAGTCTTGGCAATTGTGGACGGTGCGATACCGTTCAAGGGTGAGACAATAGAGGGCTATGTGGCCGGGCTTCACAGTACGTTTCTGGAAGTACTGGCCCGCCAAAGTGGCGAGCAGTCGGTCGAAATCGCTCGCATCGAACCGCGCTTCCGATACAATCAAAGCTTTGAAAGTATCGCTGCAATGGCCCCTGCCATGCCTGCGATCCTGTTGATAATGCTGCCGGCCGTTTTGATGGCTGTTAGTGTCGCGCGGGAGAAAGAGTTGGGCACGATCACCAATTTCTACGCAACGCCAACGACGCGGCTCGAATTTCTGGTTGGCAAACAGATCCCCTATATCGCGATAGCGTTCGTCAATTTCCTACTTTTGGCAGCGATGACGATCTTCATTTTTGGCGTGCCCCTAAAAGGAAATCCGGTGCCGCTTGCAATTGGTGCTTTCCTATATGTTTGGGCAACCACATCTTATGGACTGCTTATTGCGACCATAACGTCGAGCCAGGTAGCCGCAACTTTTGCCACCGCTATCGCGTCGGTGGTGCCGACCATTCAATTCTCCGGGCTGCTACAACCGATCTCGACGTTGGAAGGCGGCGCTCAGACGATTGGATCGCTTTGGCCTTCTTCCTATTTCCTGCATCTAAACGTCGGCGCGTTCACCAAAGGTCTTAGCTGGGATGCACTTGCCCCCGACCTTTTGGCCCTTGCCTGTTTCGGGCCCGCGCTAACCTTGATCGCTGCACTGTTACTCCGAGCGCAGGAGAAGTGAATGCAACGATTGTCCCGCATATTCTGGCTTGGTTTGAAAGAAATGATGAGCCTTCGGCGCGACTGGGTGATGATGGCGCTGCTTGTCTGGTCATTCACGCTGGCGCCCGTAATGGAGGCAACGGGCGTTTCAAACTCGGTCAACAATGCATCCATTGCATTTGCCGACGAGGATGGCTCGCCTCTTTCACGCTCGCTTGCCTCAGCGTTTTTTCCGCCTGAATTCCAACCCGTTGTCCAGATCGCACCGGGCACCGGGGCCGAAAAGATGGATGCAGGGCATTTCCTGTTCGTAGTCGCAGTGCCACCAGGGTTCGAGAAAGATGTTCGAGCCAGGCGCGCGCCAGAAATTCAGGTTTTGATCGATGCGACAGCGATGGAGCAGGCCGGAATTGGAGCGAACTACATCATCAATATCTTGAGCGCCGAGATCCGGCGCTTTGCCGTCGGAGCAGAATTGTTAGACCCGCCGCCCATCGATATCATTGTGCGCAGCGCATTTAATCCAAATCGCGACACTGTTCGTTTCGCCGGTATCGTCGCGTTGATCGGTCAGATCATGTGGCTGACCACAATCCTTACCGGTGCTGCCATGATTCGTGAGCGCGAGCATGGAACAATCGAACACCTGCTGGCGATGCCGCTTACTCCATTTGACATTGCGGTCGCCAAGATCTGGGCAAACGCGGCGGTGGTTCTGGTAGCGACCGCCCTATCGCTGACCTTTGTTATGCAAGACTTCCTGGGGATCAGCATCGCGGGATCGAAGGTGTTGTTTTTATTTGGCACAGTTCTCTTTCTCTTCACGGCGACGGCGCTTGGGGTGTTTCTTGCGACGATTGCGCGCTCAATGGCTCAATTCGCACTTTTGGTTATGCTGACGGTGCTTCCAATGTTGATGCTGTCAGGAGGAGAGACGCCAATCGAAGGGCAGCCCGGCTGGCTTCAGATTGGAACATCTATCCTCCCATCCCGTCACTACATGTCAGCCAGTCAGTCCATCATTTTCAAAGGTGCCGGGATCGAGACGGTCTGGGCAGAGTTTGTATGGATGGCGTGCTTGGGCGCGATCCTTCTGGCAACAAGTCTGCTGCTTTTTAGACGCTCGGTTGCACAAGAGACCTAAATAAGTTTTTGCACCTGAGCCAAACTAGGCGGCTGACAGAACACCCGCTTGCGTAAGATCAAGGTCTCATCCAAGTAAGCAAATTTGAAGCGCACGCACGTTCACCAAGATCGGGTCAACATGTACAGAAGGCTGGTCGGTCGGTGATTGGACTTCTCCTGATGGAATCACCTACTTGCAATTAACTCGACGGTAACAATTAACCGCCGGAGAACCGCTTCCGGGCATACTCTGAATGTGTGCTTTATTGCCAAACGTGGAAGTTTCGAGTTTGCCCATGATAGAGTGGGTATAGCGCTATTAAACAGAGATGGGCCATGCGGACACCGGACCAAAGCGACACAGGAGTTGATACCGGTAATGTCCGCGCATTCCTGGAGAGCTTGACTGGCCCGTCCCGCGGGACCGTAGTCTGGCTTGCCGACAACGCTGTGTCGGCCTCGGTCAGTCCGGACCGTACCTTGAGGCTGAGACCGAAAGAAGATGTGCCAGCTTATGACGAAGACATTGCGACTCTTCAGTGGTCAGATGACGGTTACACGTTAAACGCGTTGTCTGATCGGAATATCTGGGTCAACGGTCACAAGGTCGCTTCGGCTGACCTCAGGCACGGTGACATGATCGAATTCGGCGAAAAAGGCCCGATGTCCCGCTACAGGGTATGCGAACACTCATTCCCTGCACATCGCACGGTCGAGGATATCCTAAGCGACGCGTACGCATATGCGAGAACAAGCCGTCGACCCTTTCCAAGGAAAATTTCCGGTGCACTGCGCGACAGTGGGCGTCGGCTAACATCACAAACCACAATTCTCTTCAGGATCACCGTTATTGGCGCAATCCTTCTGATCGCCGTATTTGGGTATTTACTGTTTCAGAACGACAGGAAGCTGGCGGACAGCCTGGAACGAGAATCCCGAAAGATCGAAGCAGTTGCCGTTATGCTGGCACAGACCCGGGAAGACTCGTTGACGCCAGAGGATTTGGGTGCACTCAAAGACGCATTCGAGAGTCAGGTGCTGTCCACTGAGCAGCGTCTTGGCACGCTGGAGGAACGCGCAGGCGCATCAACGCGGATTATCACAGCCTCTACGCGTTCCGTCGCGTTCGTCCAGGGCGCCTATGGATTGCGGCAGATCAAAAGCGGGAAATTGCTGCGGCATGTGGTTGGCCCCGATGGAAAGAATCTGCAAACGCCATTTGGACAACCGTGGCTCGAACCAGATGCGATGGGCGAACCTGCTGAGTTTCAGTTTACTGGAACCGGGTTTCTTCTACAGGACCCGCCTCTGTTGGTGACCAACCGTCATGTTGCCTTGCCCTGGACGACTGGCGACCGTGCACAAGCCCTTCAGGCCGCAGCGCTGGAGGCCGAGATGCTGAGTTTGCTGGTCTATTTGCCTGATCAAACTGTGCCAATTAAGGCTGTCTTGCATAAAGCAAGCGAAACCGCAGATCTGGCGCTTCTCTCTATCGACGCCACACGCGTTCGGGGTCTTGGGCTGTTACTTGCAGATGAGCCACCGCGAGCGGGAGAGGAAGTTTTCCTGCTTGGATATCCAACCGGCCTGAAGGCTCTTATCGCGCAGGCCGGTCCGGGCTTTCTGAAAACGCTAGAGAATAAAGGCGCCGTGGATTTCTGGACAATTGCGACCCATCTTTCGGAACAAAATAAAATCCGACCCCTGGCCAGCCGGGGAATCGTAGCCCAGACCAGTCCCGGCGCCATTGTTTATGATGCAGAGACCACATCTGGAGGAAGCGGGGGACCTGCGTTGAACCGAAACGGTAAGGTGGTTGCGATCAACGCCGCGATCTTACCCGAGTTTGGTGGTTCGAATATTGGCGTTCCGGTGTCGCACCTCAAGACACTTCTCAATGAAAGCGACTGATCCGCGTATTCATTCGCCTGTCCGATATGGTGAATTTTGCACAAGAAAAACCATAATCAGTGGGACTATGACAGAGATCAGGCCCACGGTAATCAGCAAATTCCCCAAGTGGCTATAGTCAGCGATGGATGCAACTGTACCCGTTCTGGGTTCGGTCACGACACGAGTCACGACAAATACCTGGTTTAGGTATTTTGTGCCCAAGCTGCTTGCCGACAATGCCATGTTGGTGAAAGACGCCATGACAGCAAAAAAGGTCGCCTTGAGATGTGTCGGGGCGTTACGTGCGATCCAGGCCAGCATCGGGACCATCGCGATCTGACCCAGCGGTGACTCGACGGCTGTGTCGAGTATGGCGATGAATCTTGCATCCACAACCCCGCCTGTGTGCGCGGCCGTCCATTCATGCACTCCGTAGTATAAAGCAAGGTTAGGCAGGGCCAGCACTCCGGCGGCAATGGTGAGCAGTACCACCACCTGCGCGATGGAACGACTGGCCATAAACGGTCTGAGGATGATCAGGCCAAGCAGCGCTAGTAGTGAGGTCAGGAGCGCCAGAATTGCCAGAAACTGTTCGTCGAACCCAAGCTCGTCGATTTCGAACCAGGTCAATCCCGGACCAGGCAACGGGACCGCGCGAAAAACGAAAATGATTGTCGCCGTCCCGATCAGAACCTTGGCCTGTTTCGACTCCAGTTCCCTTAGCAGCCGTGACATGAGATAGAGAATGACCGTGAGCGAAACCGCAAAAACAGTCTCTTGCGCAAAGGCGAAATTTGCGGTTCCCAACACAACGCTGAGTACAACAAACGCGAGACCTCCCAGCAGTATTGGCCACCTTACTTCGGTGGCTTGATCCGGTTTGTGTAGAAGGTGCCCAAGACTAACGAGGCGACGCTGTATCAGAGCATGAAGAACCACTCCGCTGATCGACAGTAAGGGGACAACCAGAGCGACGAGATAGACCTGACCGTAGAGAACCAAACGATCGCTTTTCTCCAGATCCTCCGCGCCCGAAAAAATCCAGATGTTAACCGCTGCGACTCCCGCAAACCCGGATATGATCGCAATCCTGCCCAGGGTCTGCATAGTAGTGTGGCGGGCACGAACTTCTTCATGCGTAAACGCGAACCCGTCTTGGTTGGTTTGTGGTACCGCTTCGACCGTCATGGCATCTGCCACGACGTCCTGAATGGCATAACCAGAAGGTGCCAGGATCAAGGCAACGACATACCAATGCTCAGGCAGCATGACCCCGGCCATCTGGGCAGGCGCGGTCACAAGTCCATACATGATAAGCAACGAGGCCGTGATAAGAGACGCGCCAACCAATATCAGCAGCGATTTCCAACGCCAGAACAGATCCACCAGATGCCCAAGCGGCATTTTCAAAATCCAGGGCAATCCGGCCCAAAATGCCAAGCCCGCCACGAAAGCAGCAGATAGATTCAGATAGTCCTTGAGGAAAAACGCGCCAACGACGGATGTCAGTCCCGAAACTCCGGCCGCGAAGTACACCATTAACGGTGGCATGTAGGACCATTGTAATTGCGCGACCAGATCAACGAATGTCCGGTGCCACCAGTCAGAGAGCCGCCTTCCAAGTGTAGGTCGATCAGTGTTCATATGTCATTCGGATCCCGTTCTGGCGACCTAACGCCGTCGGATTTTCTCTCAAAGAAACCCGGCGCCAAAAAGTAGGGTGCTGGTCAGAACACCAAGGATTGGCACGACAAGAGGTACGTGGAAATGTTGTCGGGTTGAATCCGGTTTCAACTTCAAAAAGATCAGCGAGAAATTGACTAGCACAAACACCCCCAAGACGATCTGAGATGTGCGTTCTGCTAGGGTGCCGATCGGCAGTGTTTGGGTCAGTAGAAGGATTAGCGCCACAACCAGCAGGGTTGCGACGACTGGTGTCTGGGTTACCTGCGGGACACTCGCCAGTATTTTCGGCAGATGATCCCGGTCGGCAAGACCGTAGATTACCCGCGACGCCATTATCATCTGGATCAGGACGCCATTGACTGTTGCAACGACTGCGACTGCGGCAAACCCCTGTTTGATTACTTCGGGTGCATTTGAAAAAACCAAAGCAAGCGGGGCAGTCGACGTCGACAAGGTATCGATAGGAACAACAAGCAGGACCGTAATTGAGGTCGCCAGATACAGACCCGTCGCCAGAACGAGCGTCAGCAGAATTGCCTTAGGAATTGTGCGAACTGGGTCTTTTACTTCTTCGGCGACGTTTGCCATGTCCTCGAATCCAACAAAGGCAAAGAAAGCCAGAAGCGACGCCGCGAAAATGCCCCGCCAAGCGTTGATCTCAAAACCTGGAATCGTCTCGCTGAACGCATAGCCTTGCGGATCCTGCACGGACATGCCCCAGCCAATCACAAACAGAAGCCCCGAAATCTCGATGATCGTGATCACTGCCGCCACAAATACTGATTGCGCGATGCCCCAGAGTGCAATCAGTCCCATAACCGACACGATGCCGATCGTAAGCAACGTGGTGCCAAGGTTGGTCAGGGTGTGAAGATAGGAGGCCGCTCCAATCGCAACGGCCGAAGCCGATATCACTCCCGAAGCAGCGACGGCGAGACCCACCAACACGGCAATCCAGTTTCTTTGAAACCCCGCTTCGACGTATGCCGCTTCTCCCGCGCTTACAGGATAACGTGTCGCGAGTTCGGCGTACGACAAAGCCGTCAGCGAAACGACGAGAGCTGCAATGAGAAACGAAACAGCGGCGTAAGGACCAGCGACCTCGGCGGTGGCACCGACAAGCACATAGATTCCCGCACCAACGGTGACACCTAGTCCGTAAAGCGTAAGCAACGGGGCAGTAAGCGCGCGTCGGAGTTTAGGTGTCGGTGGATCGGCCGTATGCATTGGCTTCACTCCTCAATGAACAAACGCCTGTGTACCGAGCTACAGCGCGGTTAAGTACACCAGCCACTAACGAGGGGCTCGCCACCATTCATTCCGAGCCCCTGCGGTGGAATTTCCACGCTTTTGCAATTCCGCTTATCACCATGTTTGATTTGGATGCAGGCGATGAACGGCAATCCCGCTGAAACATTCATGCTTTACTATGTAATGTACCTTTTTGAATTGATCTATGTCATTGGTCGCCAAGAACCGACCAGCCAAGCGGAACCGACTGCAGTGTACTTACTTTCGTCGCAGTTTTTCCCAGCTGGTACTCAAAGGCTGAATATGAGCGAGATCAATGAAGCGTTCGCTCAATACCGCGTAGTCTAAACGCGAAATGCTGACGTTCGAGGAGGAACAAATGCCAATTTATCGCGGACTTCTTTTGTCAATATTTGCTGCAAGTGCTGCACTGGCGCAGGATATTGACCTTCAAAACGGGCACAATCTCTACAGAACCTATTGCTGGCAATGCCATGGATTTGAGGCCACTGGGGATGGTCCAATGGCGGAGATGCTGGCAATAAGGACGCCTGATCTGACCAGGCTTGCGGCCCAAAACGACGGTGTTTTTCCGATTGAGGAGGTGGCGCGTCAAATTGATGGTCGCGCACCATTGCTCGCGCATGGCGGAGAAATGCCCATTTTTGGACCAGCTTTGGATTCGGACCAAAAAGTTGCGCTGACCATGCCTGACGGCCAGCCAATGTTCGCAGGTGTGCCGTTGGCAAATGTGATCTATTATCTGGAGTCTATTCAAATCGAGTAGGTTGGTACAAATGCTGCCATTAGATTGTAGAGCACCACTGCCCACGTTTGTTGACGCCGGTTGATCTACATTAAGGTTATTTTCTACGGGATTTGGTAACATTCAGCATTGGGAAGATGAGGAGGAATCTCCGATGCCTGAAGAGAAGCCAAAATCAAGTTACTCCAACCCACTTGTTGATGTTTTCAAGCAGATGCAGCCGACTACTACGGCCAATCCGTTTTTAGGCGCACAGCTTGAGCAATTCTGGGACACGCAGGAGAAATCACTGAAAGAGGCAGAGGCCTTTGCTCAACATTGGTTTGAGAGGCGCCACGAGGCTGTTCGAACCGCGCTAGAAGCTGCGCGCTCGGCGTCTGCTGCAGACCCGACTGATCCGGCGAAAGCACTGCAATCCATAGCAGAGTGGCAGAAGCATTCAGCCGAACGCCTCGTGGCTGACGCTCAGGAATGGTTCGAAACAGTTGCCCGATGTGCAGCATTTGCAGCGGAAACCGAAGCCGAAGCTGTGGAAAAAACAATAGATGATGTTGCAAGCACAGCAAAGAAAGCGGGTAAGTCTTCGAAATCCGAACCGGTTTAGAGTGCCGTATCACCGCGGAGGCCGGAATGATCGTAGCTGGAGCAATCGAAGGTGACTAACATGTATAAGAACATTCTGATTCCAGTCGCGCTTGACAACGATCACGATACACAGGCCTCATTTGAAGCTGCTCGTTTGCTGGCGAGTGCCGATGCGGAATTCACAGTGCTCCATGTGCAGGAGCCGATCCCTGCATATGTGGCATCCCAGATACCTGAGGAAGTTCTGGCAAACACGCGAAAAGAGCTTCAGGAGGGCATACATCGGAACGCTGCAGAGCTACCGGGGGCGAAACCGCGGCTTATCTCGGGGAGCGCTGGCCGAGCGATCGTTGATTTCGCAAATGAAAATGGCATCGATTGCATCGTGCTGGCCTCACACAAGCCGGGGATCGAGAACATGTTTATTGGGTCGACTGCGAACCGGGTCGTTCACCACGCCAATTGTTCTGTCCACGTGATCCGCTGAGTCGTTTTGAGGCAGGTGTCCAAGTCGAATGCTGGATGCCCAGCATGGGACACAAAGACGACGGAGTGAAATTGGCGTTGCGAGCACGCGCAGCGTGAAAATCGTATTCACGCTATGGGCTCTCAGCAGACATTCGAGAGTTCACAATGAGGAGCGCCGATGTCTGCTATACGGGACAAACCAGACATTAAACAATCAATGCCCAATGTCTGGTTCTCGGTATTTGCGTCACTCGCGCCCTGAGGTGTCCCACCAATGCGCTTGCATGAACTGAGGGATCGCCATCGTCGTGCCGTTCAAGCACTCGACCGTTCCGGCTGTCAGCTCAAGGGCCATCCTTGCTTCATGCGCCGTCAACAGATCAGGATAAGGCGTCTGTTTGTCAGTTGGGGCAAAACCATACCGGGGGTAGAAGTCGGGGACGCCCAGCACGAACACAGCATCCGTTCCAATGGACTTCAGGTGTTCGATACTGGTTTCCATCAGCTCCTTGCCAACTCCATGGCCTTGATACACCGGCGACACGCCGCAAGGTGCGAGCAGGTAGCATTTTGTGTCCGGATGGTCCTGGAAGACGAACGGCGTAAACAGCACGTTGCCTGCAATCTGCCCGTCCCGTTTGACACTAATCGAGATCGTGTCCGGGTGGCTGAGGAAGTCCTTGGCGAGTTGAGCGGTTACTTCGCCCTCTGTTTCTCCAAACGCCAGTCTGTGAACTTCCAGGATGGCATCGATTTCTGCGTGTTTCATGGTTCTTTCCTATCTATGGTTTTTTTCGCGCACCCATCTCCCCCGCAACACGGGAGGCTCTGTTTCAGGTTCGCGAAGCAAATTTGCGTTGTCTGGTCTATTGAAAGCCCGGCTCTACACTTGTTCGTTCGGATGCCCCCACATGAGAGGCGCAGCATATGGGCCAGTCACACTGGATGTGGATTCCCCGATGCCGTCCAATGCCCTCGGAGTAAGTTCACGCGCGCACCAGCACTCAAGCGGCGCCTGCGTTCTTACAGGCGGCAATGGTTCCGTCGCAAACTTTGTCCTTACCTGTCAGGTCGAGTGCATTTCTGGTAGCGCGCTAGAACTTGACAGGAGCAGGCCGTGACGATCTCATTTAAGGGCGCACATTTTCCGAAAGACGTCATCTTGCACGCGGTCTTCTTCTACTTGCGCTACGTTGTTTCATACCGGAATTTGGGAGAAATCATGGCGGAACGTGGCGTTGATCTGGATCACGCAACGCCGAACCGCTGGGTTATTCGATACGCAGGCCTCATTGCTGAAGCAGCGCGGTACAGAAAGCGTCCCACAGACCGTTCGTGGCGCATGGATGAAACCTATGTGAAAGTGAAAGGCGAATGGGTTTATCTTTACCGAGCGATCGACAAACACGGCAAGACACTGGATTTCATGTTGTCTGAGCGCCGGAATAAAGCCGCTGCGACGAAGTTCTTCGCCCCCGCGCTTGAGGTGAACGGATTGCCACGCAAGATCGTCATCGACAAAAGTGGTGCCAATACAGCTGGCAGCAAAGCGATCAACAAGATGCTCAAGAGCTTTGGTTGTCCGATCCCAATCGATATGGTCAGGCGGAAATACCTCAACAACATCATTGAACAGGATCACCGATTTATCAAACGAAGGATCAGACCCATGCTGGGATTCAAATCCTTCGCTTCAACCGCATCTGTCCTGCCAGGCATAGAACTGGTCAACATGATCCGCAAAGGTCAATTCACGCCCGGACTCCGTCCGTTTCAGCAGTTCATCCAACTGGCGGGATAAACTGCTCGCCAAATCCACTGATGCTTTGCCATCTAAAAAGTTTGCGACAGAACCTCCGGTAGTTGACTGCCTATGGTCGTTGCAAAAGTTTGCGACACATCCCTAGCGAGCACCTCCAAAGGATCTTGAATTCACAATGATCATTTATTCCACATTTTGATCATTACCTTGACAGTAGTAGAACTCGCCTCTGCGAACCAATCCAGTCAGCTCTTTGATTTGTTTGGCGACGAGATCGATCTATCCCGGTCTCGTCAAAGGGCTAGCCCAGATGGTTGCCAATCTGGTCGATCAGTTTTTGAGCCTCATCAACTGAAATTTCCCGCCCGCGTATCCTGAGGCGGAGTTCCCCAGATGTCACCTCGGCCTGAATTGTGCCGCCTGTGGGAAGGACAATCGGTGTCAATCGTTGCACCTGCTGCGGGCGCCCGCCTCGCGATTTAGCTTTTTCCGCGTCCGGCACGCCCTTGATCGCAGCTTCAAGCAGACCCCATTCGGATTTGGAATCCAACGGGCCGGCGCCAGCCAATGCCTGACGCAATCTGGTTTGTGCCCCGTCCCGCAATGCCGAAGCAAGCTTGAGTCCGGCCTTTTCTGACAACGACACGGGATGCTGCAGCAAATCCCCCAACGCTTCATGCACCATAGCAAAGCTACGGACCTTGGACCGTTTGGCTTTGGACGCTGCGGCAAAAAGCACATCGACAGCGGCCTCGGTTGAAGCAAAAACCCCCTGCCCTGCCGCCAGAACCGCGACGCGCCCGCGTTCATAAGGGCTGAGGTTCGAGCGCAGCTCATTCTCTTCCACCATCGAGACGTAAGCGCCCTGCCCTGTTCCAGCCTCACGGACAAATGCAGGAATCTCGATGAACCGAGCATCACTTTGGGACAGCCGCTTGAAGGCCTCCAGACGCCGATAGCCCGAGATCAGGCCAAAACTGTCACCGACCCGGCTCACCTCGATTGGCGTTCTCAAGCCGTGAACGCGCAGCGATTCCAACAGTTCCGCCATGGCTTCTTCGTCTTCAACCATCCGGTCACGGCGGATGAAATCCGGATCAATCTGATCCAGCGATATTTTTTCCGCAATCAAACCGGCGGTTTGTGCATCGCGCCATCGAGCTGCATCACCTTGGTCCTGGGCCAAAGCGACTCTGTCTGTCACGGACGCCATGCCACCCAAGGTAGCGGCCTCCGCCGCAACCTGAGCTATTGGAGGTGCGGACGAGCTTGCTTCAAACGGGCTGATCGACGGTTTCGCCGCGAAACCCGCTTCAAGCTGTTCGAGCTCTGTTGTGTCCGGTGCGGTCAGTCTTCTGCGTTTAGCCATCTGCCTCTCCTCCCATCTGAGCGTCGCGCCACCAGCAACCGATCAGAACCTCTTTGAATTCTGCGTAAGTCCGGTCAAACGTTTCCCGACCCCGAACATACGTATCCCGGTTAAAATCACGGTAGTCGGCTTCGTAGATCCCATTCACCTGCTCACCAGCCTGCCCGACCAAAGCAGTATAGTCCTGCCGGTAGGCATTCATGAAATCCCCGAAATAGGCCTGAATTACGTTCGCCATGTCTGTTTGCTGACTGGCATCAAACCGGGTGATGATTGCGCGTACAACATCCCATTCGAACTTGAGCTCAGGCAAGCCAGCTGCGCGTTGTGCCGTGTTTTCACCATCCTCGATACTGGCAAAGGTCGTATAGAGCATGTCAAAGAACCGACCCGTTGAATCAAACTCCAGAAACGAAGCTCCAAGCGGAACCAGAAGGATATCTGCTGCAGCCAGTGCATTGATCGTAAGGTACCCAAGTGCAGGAGGCGTATCGAGAAAGACGATGTCATAATCGTTGAGGATACCTTCATCCTCGAGGAAATTGGTCAGGCCGTCCCACAAAGGCCAACTTCTCAGCCCCATCCTCCACACTGGGATCTGGAACTCGGCCCAGTAAAGGTTCAACTGCGCACCTATCAGATCAATATTTGGCCAATGGGTGTTCTGAATTACATCGCCAGGGGTCGTTTTAAGCGCCTCTTGCAAGGTCTCATCCAATGGAATTTCAGGTTGACCTGCCGCATTGCGCACGCGGTTTTCCTCCTGCACCGCCCGAGCATAATCCTTCGCGATCAAGGGGAACACAGTTTGCCATTCATCTGCGACGGACCCGCCAAGGATCGACGTCATGGATCCTTGGCTGTCGAGGTCGATGACCAGAACTTTGTATCCGTCCAAGGCGGCGGACATGGCCAGATGGGCGGCGGTCGAGGTTTTTCCAACACCGCCTTTGAAATTTGCAACGGAAACAACCTTTGCCGGAAGCCCTTCAGGCCGGTAGGGAAGATACTCCTTCGTGCTGACGCCTTCAGCCGCAAAATGCTGGCGCAAGGTCAGGACCTCTTCCAAAGTGAACCATTTTGAACCGGCTTCACCCTCGCCTTGAGGAAGATCAGGATGTGCTTTGAGGACACGGCGGAGATGCGCAGGTGCAACCGGAATTAGGTACTTAGTTATTTCCCAGATTGAAAACCTACGTAGCCGCTTTTCCCCATCAGGGGCATAACCTCGGCGGGCAAGATCCTCACGGCCTTTGGCGCAGAATGCCGCTGCTTTTGCGAATCGAGAGGTGCCTATAGGATCAGGTAACTTCCCGGCCGCTGTTGCGGGATCAAGATTCAGATATGGCGGTAGCGGAGGTTGGTTTGATTTGTTCACTGTCGTTGCCTCAGAGGATGTTCGCCTTAGCGGCGTATATTTAGGAATGTAGCGAACATTATCTTCTAAAGCTATCCTGCTATCGGAAGTTTTCCACAGTTTTTGCGCGCAAGGCTGGGTTTCGCCACGAAACTCTAGAAAAATGATAGAACACGCCAACAAAGAGTTTATTATTTATAGAGTCTTTAAGAGATTTAGATTAAGAATATGATAATTATAACAACAAGTTAGACCACATTAGGGACCCATTTACAGTTCCTGGGGTATCCGATTCCGGGATCAAAGGTGCCCAGATACGGGACCAAAGGAACCATTCGACAGGAACAAGGGCACCGATTCGCAGGGACGTGGATCTTCGACGCTATTAGACACTTACAAAGCCGTTTCCAGTACGTTCGATCCTGTCTGAGTCGTTCTTATGACGGGCTCGCGATGATAGGTGTGGGGATAAGTTTAGGTATATCTGTTTAGGGTACCCGTTTTCGGGATGAGCCTGATCCTGTATTTGGGCACCTAATAGAAGTTGATTGATAGGTACCTTTCATGGCAGAAATACAAAAAAGAGCAGTCAGGCAGAATCATGCCGGAAACACAAATAGACATGGATCACCTATCCGGAGCCTTGCGAAGGGAAACGGTGAAAAAGAACGTCGCCGCGATTCACATCAGCGGTAAGTTGACATTGCTTCAGCGAAAGCTGTCGAATGTCCTGCTTCTCAATGCCTATGATGCGCTGACATCTGCACAGACCCATACCATCGATGCACGAACTCTGGCGATGATGGTTGGCTATAACTCGAACGATTTTGATACCTTGCGTGCAAGCCTGCGCGCCCTGGCCGAGACTGTCGCTGAATGGGACATGTTGGATGAGCAGGGGCGTCAGGAATGGGGTGTTTCCTCTCTGCTGAGTTTTGCCAAGCTCAAGAATGGTGTTTGTGAATATGCCTACTCACCGGCGCTGGCGCAGAAGCTGTATGATCCCAAAATCTATGCGCTGATCAACGTTCAGATTCAGCGCAACTTTAGTTCTGGGCACGGATTGGCACTGTATGAAAACTGCTATCGCTTTGTGCGCATCGGGTCGACAGGTTGGTTGGCCTTGGACGTTTTTCGAAAGCTCATGGGGGTAGATGGCAGCGACTATTATACCAGCTTCAAACATCTCAACGCCAAGATCATCAAACCGGCGGTTGCCGAGGTGAACAAAAGCTCGGACATTCTGATCGAACCCGAGTTCCAAAAGAAAGGCCGGACGGTCACCGATATTCGCTTTCGGATTAAGGGAAACCCGCAAAAGGCGATGTTCGAAATTGATGACAGTGACGGTGCTCGGAATATGCAGGTGTACACGAAGCTACGTGATCAAGGGGTCTCGGATCGTTTGGCCCGACAGTGGATTTCCGAACATGGTGAAGACTACGTCGCGCAGAAACTTGATTACGTAAGGCAAAAGGGCGGAGTGAAATCCACATTGGGCTATCTGTCGGCTGCATTGCGCGATGACTATCAGCCACCTGAACCGGAACAGCCAGCGAAGCCCAGCCCCGAAGCACTGGAAGAAGCGCAGGCGAGGCAGGCCCAAGTGGCGGTTGAAGACAAAGCCTATGCCGAACGGGTAGCCGAGCGGGAGGAGCGGGCGCGGAAACTCTCGATCGTAGAAGAGCTGGTTTCGCGGCGAAACCCGACACAGAGGGACGCAGATAAAAGACTGTTTCTTGCCGGTCTAGACAACGACCTGGACCGCGAGCATTTCCGAGCGCATGCGTGGCGCTCGGGGCTGAACGCAACCGCAATCTTCGAATTCTGGCAAGAGCTAGAGCCAGACGCTTTCGACTGATCGCGGTAAGGGCAGGGGGGTGCATACCCTTTAGCAGATTATTGTTTCTTGAACGCAGATTTCAGCGCATCTGCAAGTGCCCCCTGCTGCGCATTATTGCCGTTTTTTGCGCGTTGTGTTTCTTTTTGTTTTGTATGGCTTTGCCGCGATTGGTCGCTGCTTTGAACGCGCTTTTGCCGGGTTTCAATGCCACCATCCTTGCGCATCGTCAGACCGATGCGTTTTCGCGGCGCATCCACCTCGACGACCCGTACCTTAACTACCTGGCCGGTTTTGACGACATCATGGGGATCTTTGACAAACCGATCTGCCAGTTGGCTGATATGCACCAACCCGTCCTGATGAACACCGATATCAACAAAAGCGCCGAATGCCGCGACATTGGTTACTGTGCCCTCCAGGGTCATTCCAGGTTTCAAATCACTGATCTCTTCCACGCCATCAGCGAACGAGGCTGTTTTGAAATCTGGCCGGGGATCACGACCGGGTTTTTCAAGCTCGGAGAATATGTCCTGAACCGTGGGCAGGCCAAAACTGTCGTTAACAAACTGTTCGGCGCGCAGGCCGTTCAGGGCCCCTTCATTCCCCATGATTTGCCGAATGTCCCGCCCACATGCGGCAACAACGCGCCGGGCCACGGAATAAGCTTCGGGGTGGACCGAGGACGCATCAAGGGGCTCGGCCCCATCGCGTATCCGCAGAAAGCCTGCGCATTGTTCGAATGCGCGGGGGCCAAGGCGCGCAACCTTCAGTAGCTCTGCACGAGATTGAAAGGCACCATTCATGTCGCGGTGCAACACGATGGATTCTGCCAGCCCCGGGCCTAACCCGGACACATGCGACAGCAATGGGGCAGAAGCAGTATTCAGATCAACCCCAACGGCGTTCACAACGTCTTCGATGACAGATGCCAGTGATTGCGAAAGCTTAAATTGATCGACATCGTGCTGATATTGCCCGACCCCAATGGATTTTGGTTCGATCTTCACCAGCTCGGCCAGAGGGTCTTGCAAGCGACGGGCGATTGAAACCGCTCCGCGAAGGGAAACGTCCAGATCCGGGAACTCTCGGGCGGCCAGTTCGGATGCGGAATAGACTGACGCTCCGGCTTCCGAGACGACAACTTTGGTGGGGGTTTTGACAGTCTTGGGCAAATCCTTGAGCGTATCACCAACCAGCTTTTCGGTTTCGCGGCTGGCTGTTCCGTTGCCGATTGCAACAAGCTCAATGCCGTGCTGGGCGATCAGGCGCAGGATTGTGGCCTGCGCGCCTCGAAGGTCATTCTTGGGTTGGAATGGATAAATAGTTTCAGTTGCAACCACTTTGCCAGTTGCATCGACAACCGCTGCTTTGACACCTGTTCGTATTCCAGGGTCCAGCCCCAAGGTTGGGCGGGCGCCAGCTGGCGCAGAGAAAAGTAAATCTTTGAGATTGCGAGAGAAAACAGAAATCGCCTCGTCCTGGGCACGGCTGCGGAGGTCGGCCATCAGGTCAACCATCATCGTCAGCGAGAGCTTTACCCTCCAGGTCCAACCGGCCACCTTGCGTAACCAAGTATCGGCAGTTGAATCCGTGCGGGTTAGCAGATGTGATGCGACGATCGCTTCCGCCCGAGCAGCGCCGGTCTCGGGGTCCGGCGCGATGTCCAATGTCACGATGCCCTCTTTTGACGCGCGAAGCATCGCCAAGGCCCGATGAGACGGCGTTTTGGCCCACAGCTCGGAATGGTCGAAATAGTCGCTGAATTTCGCGCCATCCTGTTGTTTGCCATCAATCACCTTTGAGGTCAGCAGCGCCTCGCGCTGCATGAAGCTGCGCAGTTCGCCTAACAGGGTGGCGTTTTCGGTTAGTCGTTCGGTGACAATGTCGCGGGCACCGTTCAGGGCATCCTTGCTGGTCGGAACAGCCTCGGACAGGTAGGATTGGGCAAGGGTATCGGGATCGACAGACCGGTCTGCAAGAATTGCGTCAGCCAGAGGTTCCAACCCGTTCTCGCGTGCGATCATTGCCTTGGTGCGCCGCTTGGGTTTGTAGGGAAGGTAGATGTCTTCCAACTGTGCTTTGGTGCCAGCCAGCGCAATGGATTTTGCAAGATCATCTGTCAGCTTGCCTTGATCCTTGATCGAATTCAGGATGGTTGTGCGCCGGGCGTCCAATTCGCGCAGATAGGTCAGGCGTTCTGACAGGGTGCGCAGTTGGGTATCGTCCAAACCGCCTGTCGCTTCTTTGCGGTAGCGCGCAACAAAGGGCACAGTCGCGCCTTCGTCCAGCAATTTTACTGCGGCCCCTACCTGATCGGGTCGGGCGTTGATCTCGGTGGCGATGGTGCGGGCGATGCGGTCCAATGGGGCCTCCTGACAGTCGTTCGGAGAGACTTCTTAGCCAGCTGCTTTGCTGAGGGGAAGGGGGCTAAATCCGTTGGGCCAACTCTTGCAGATCGTCATAGAGGGTTTTGGCAATCTTTACATATCCGCGTTCCGTGTTACGGGCCCGGGCGGCAAACCGGCGTTGAGATGGCAGGCGCGCGCCCTGATCGGTGATGTCAGCGAACAGGCGTTCTGCCCTTGCATCGTTCGGGTCTATTCGGCCACCACTGAAATGCCCCGGATCGAAGGCCAGAAGGATTTCACCATGATAGGGGGCGCCGCCTGAGTTGCCGGCAAACTCCATGCTTTCCAGGCTGGTCAGGTCGTCGATCAGCGGACCGGCCAAGAGTTCGATCATGATGGACAGGGCCGAACCCTTGTAGCTGCCGAAGGTCAACATCGCACCCTCCATCGCAGCCTGCGGGTCGTTGGTTGGGTTGCCGTCCTTATCGATTGCTACGCCATCGGGTAGGGGCTTGCCTGCGCGGCGATAGAGTTCGATTTCGCCACGGGCAAAGGCGCTTGTTGCGAAGTCAAAGGTGAAGGGATCCTTGCCCTGTCGCGGCCAGCTGAATGCCAGCGGGTTGGTGCCCAACGAACCGCGGGTGCCGCCGGCTGGGGCAACCCAGGAATGGCTTGGTACCATCGCCATCGCCGCAAGGCCGGCAGCAGATAGCCGCTCCACTTCGGGCCAGAGCGCAGAGAAATGAAAACAGCGATTGATGGCCATGGCTGCAATACCATGGGTTCGGGTTTTCTCGATCAGAATTGGAAGTGCCTCATGAAATGCCAGCAGGGACATACCTCCGCGAGCATCGACCCGAACGATGGCGTTATCCGATTGGGTAATGGCTGGCGCGACATTTCCGTCAATCTTGCCTGCCTTCATGGTGTCATTGCACATGAACAGTCGGAACAGGCCGTGCGACTGGCAATCATCAATTTGACAGGTGACCAGCATATCCGCGATGGCCGCTGCATGGTCCGGCCCGTATCCGGATCCGGACAGAATGGTCAGGCTTAGGTTTCGTATCTCATCCAGTGTCAGCTTGACCGCTTCGCTCATCTGCCATGTCTCCCATTGCGTTGGCAGAAGAAGGCATAGCTTGGTCTGGCTGGCAAGGAGACCCCTTTGCAATTTGCCACTCATTTATGGTTAATGCCGTATTGGATTGGTCTAATAATGCAATATGTGAATAAGTTAACAGAAGTTCCCAGACCTTTTGTACTCAATCGAAAGTTGTGGTGGCGGCTCAGCGACTCAAGTTGATTTTTCAGATCAGCAGAGGTCGCACTCTGCGTGGCGCCCTACAAAATTTTCAGAAGTTTTTTGGATGGGGAATTTTATGCATAGTCCTTATGATCGTGACCGAGTGATCTGCTTGGAGTTTACACCGCGCCTTTTGTCCGAATTTCGCAGCATAGTTGAAAGGTCTATGGGATACCGCGTGTCGAACGATGCAGAAAGCACAGGCATTTCTCACCATGAAAAAGCAATCGTTGTACGTCAGTGCCTGAAGCGTTTTGTGCCGGCCAATGCCCCAAAACCTGCCGGGTCGCATAAGCGCCAGCACAGTTTTGCACTGATCAACCTGGGTTTGTCGACGGCGCGTGCCGAAGTATATTCGCAAGGATACAGCGACTATATTGCCTATCCATTTGTCACCAGCGAAATCCAGCACAGATTCAGTGCGGCGCGAGCATTGATGAAACAGAATGTCTCTGCCGAGTACTTTTCAAAAGATACGTTGGTCAATGCTGCTTGTAATTTCCTTTCTACCGAGCCCGAATTTACAGGCGGCATTGACGCCTTGGCGCAAGTGGTCGGGTCAAACCGGAACACCTTGTCCAAGCGGTTCAAGGAAGAGTTCGGCGTTGGCCCCATGGCTTGGTTTCGGCGCTACAGGTTGAACTATGCAGCGGCCCTGGTTCTTGAGGGGCAGCACAGCATTCAGGACATCGCCTTCAAAGTTGGCTACGAGGATGCGAATAACTTTTCGACCGCGTTCAAACGGGAATTCGACGTCTCGCCGTCAGAGTATCGGCGCTATCGCAATTCGATGAACTAAGCATCACCCAAAACACGTCCTGGATGAGCATGCTCCTGCGCGCGCGAGGCTGGCCAAAGTGTGCACCGGTTACCGCGGGCAGGGGTCTAACAGTGCAAAGATCAAAGGAAATGATGATTCCTGCAAAGATCGAATTACAGAGTTCTCAGCTAGCATTGATTCACGATTTTGTCGTTCTCGACAAGAACCGCTAATGGAAGGAATCTGAAATTGGTTACCGAAAATATTCAACTCAGATTGGTCAATCACTCGGATGATGCCAATAATTCATCGATCGTTATTTTCCAGCAAAACGTGGCCGAAGATTTCGGCGAACTCGCTATCGCGTGGAAAGTCATCAAAAACCTGGGGCGTCTGGATTATCACCCCTTCAAATACCCGCTGAAGTTTCAGGTTTCGGCCTCGGACAGCTATGGGAACTATACGCCGCAGATGACGGCCTATGACGGTCAGGCCTACGAAATGGTCAAAGACACCAGCGGGGATATCTTGCGCCTGGCCAAGACCCCGGCAACGTCGCCGAATGAGGTCGAGCTGCGCAACAACCTGACCATGGGATCGATCAACGCGAATATCTATCGCGAAGGCAAACTTCTGGCCGCCAAGACCAACCTTGCACCGGGGCAGAAGGGCGTCTTTCAGTTCCACCCGACCATCTATATCGGCGTGGTGTCGCAGATCGAAGAGGGCCAGGTCATGGACTCGGCGATCATCAGTCAGATCAACACCGAGATCAATCTGTTCGGCATCCAAAGCGCTGATATCGTGATGTCGGGCGGCGGGCCTGGCAAAAACTCTACCCCCTTTGATTTCCAGCTGGCAAACATCAATGCGTAAACGCGCCCTGCGGCGGATTACTAGCCGCAGGATGCACACCGCTTGACGGAGCTATGGAAAGAGGAGGTGTGTCATGACCAAAACTGCCGACACAACAATCGCCCTAAAACGCAAACGGTCTGAGGGCGACGAAGACAGCGATCAGAAGGCTGCCGCTGATACCCCGACGCCGGTAAAGCCCGCGAATCCCAAAAAGCCGGATTCGAAACCCAAGGATGACGCGGACAAGAAAGACAGTTTGAAGCCCATCAAACAGGTTTGGCAATCTGGCGATTTCCATAAGACCGGGCGCAACAAGCCCCCCTATAACGGGCTTCAGATTTCGGTCCAGTACAAGGTGGACGATGCCGGGAAATTTGAGGACGTAACCGTCACCTTCACTGACTACACATATTCTAAGGACGGGGTTTCATCCAAAATTCAGGCTCTTGCGGTCAGTGATGGCTGGGTTGAAGTTCCCAAACCGGCCAAACCCAAGTCCAGCAGTGATACCAAAGCGTCAACGTCCAAGGGCGATAAGGGAAAAACAGATTTCACAGTGGTCGGCCACGTCAAAATCAGTGGCGAGCCGGATGGAAAGTTCTTGAGGTTGCGTCTGAAATCCGGCCTGGAGCCGGGGTTTCAACAGCTTGGTTTTATTATGAGGCTGTCGCCGCCGCCGTCGAGTTCATAACACAGATTCGTCAGGGTGGCGCGATGACAACCCAACTCGTATTTGAGAACCGATCATTAAACCCCAATGTGCGCAGGGTTGGCCTGTTCTGGGACTGTTTGGATCACGACCAGCACATCAGGCCATTAACCTGGCAGGTTGTTCTGCAATGCCCGTATCGCTGGTACCGAAGCTTTCAGATTGATCTGACCCTGTCGGTCAGGTTCGTCACCTGCGAGGGCAATATCTCGCCCGATGTTCTGGTGGATCGCAAAGTTGTCTGTGGCGAGGCAACGATCGAACCCCGGCGCAAAGGCGACGGGATTGACCTGACCATCACGGTTCCAAAAGGGCATCGGTTGCACAAGGTGCAGGTCGTGCGCTGCGGCTTTCCCCTGACCGAAACCCGCCTGCCTTTGCAGGGAGAATGCGTGCTCCGGGCTCCGGACCGGCTGAACTTTGCGGCCGATATGACAACGCGGCAGGGTTTTCGGATCGACCGCCGGGAAATAGGTCCGGGTGTGGCCAGTTTTGATCTGCACCAGGTCCAGGCAATGCGCGTCGCCATGTATGGCGGCACGCCGGGTCCGAATTCCGATCCGATCAATTTTGTTGGTTACGACATTCAATATTCATGACGCCCCAAGCGGGCGAAACTTTGGAGGAGTGAATTGATGGCTTACAGACGTACATCCGGAATCCTGACCAACGGCGGTGCTGATCCCAAGCTTGAAGCGGACTATATCGTTGCCGCCGCCATCGTAGGTCATTCGATCGAACAGATCCGGGCCAATGTCGATGTGCAGTTTTCAATGGAACCTTCTGACGAGATGCCCAGGTCCGACAAATGGTCCCGCGAATGGGATCAGCTTCAGCAAGCCGCCCAGAAAATCGGACAGCTGGCCGCTTTGGAAATCGACATGCAGGGTCATTCTGTTAGGGCAGGGACGGCCGTCGATCATAAAACCGGCGCTGTGATCGTTGGGGTTTATGGCTTGGCCGGGCATGAGCCTCCGACCGAGGGCGATATCCGCCACCCCGAACACCACCTCAGTGACAAGGGGCAGGTGCTATATGATGAGATCAAGCAAAGGGATCGCGACCCCGCTTATCAGTATATCGGGCTGGGGGCCTATACCGGGTTTGTCGATAACGGAAATGTCGAAGGCGACACCGATCCGGTCGGTCCAATGCCAAGCGCGCGGTTCCATATCCCTGATCTGGATGCGGGCGATCATGACGACAATATTTTCGAGGGATGGTACCCTCGGTGGTTGCCGCCCGAGGATTCTGCCCTGTGGAACCCGCGCGTTCGTCGCGATACCCATGACCATGACTGCGTTGGTTGGGGCATCATTGGCGGCGATCTGGCGCAGGATGCTCCGAAGGAAGGGGAACCCGATCACGGGGCGACAAACCGGTCGGACCAGATCACCAATATTATGCGCTTTGATCAGGGTATGAATTTCGTCGATGAAAGCGGGGACGAAGGCGTTAAGGGCTATACCCACGGTATGATCCAGGCGATCTACAAGGCCTATCATCTGGGCCCGCATTGCACGCCTTATGAAATTACGGTTGGTGACTGTACCACCAAGCTGGCCTCGTGTTTTGGCTGTACGATGTTCATGACCGCCAATGGCTATCCGCCCACCTCGACCCATCTGGGGCGCGCCGAAAGCTGGGTGCCACTTTACGAGCCGTACAAGCCGTCGACCTCACCTAAAACCGAGCGGATCGTGATCAACGACCTGAACGCCAGCTTTGCCGCCTATTGCGACAAGGTTCTGCGTACTGGGATGCGCGCGCTGAGCGTCGACAATATCGCGGATGCCTATGACCACTGCCCGGCTGCGCTGGAGCATGTTCTGGGCGGGCATTATTCTGCGGATAACCGGGTTGCGGTCTCTCTGTTTCTGGATGCTCTGACTGTTCATGACCGCGAGCTGAGCCGCGTCCGTCGCGTATTGGGTTTGGACTAAGTCACCAACAGCCCGAATTAACATATCGGAGGAGAAGACACATGGCCTTTCAGGTTTATGCACTCGTACATACCCGCTCTGGTCGGTTTCTGATGTTTCGTCGACCTATCTTGACCTTTTTCCAGCGTGGAAATGGGGGTCAAATTTTCCCCGAAGGTCAGAAACTGCAGGGCGGCGGGCGCTATGCTCTGCCATATGCTCAGGTTGATCCTGAAATCGCTATTGAGCTTTGGGAGGATGATGACTTCATTGCCGAAGCCGGCCAGCAAATTCTGATTGATTGTTGCGGTGCGCTTATCGAGTTCCTTCCCCCAGAAGCGGCAGACAAGGGGCCTGTGTCAATCGAGGGCGAGCATGAGATATTGCTCGCCCCGGCGACCGAAGTCGTGACCCGTTTCGACGAAGATGGCACGCGATCCGCGGTTTATTTCGCAGAAGTGTCCGACGCGGATCTGGACCGCATTCGCGACTATATGGTTGAGGTGTTGGCCGAGGCTCGCGCCGCGATGTTGGCCGTGATTCAGGACAACCTGTATGAATACACCGAGATCGAGGCATTCTTTCCGCACGCGCCTTTTGACAATATCCATACCGGTGTTGATGTCTGGCAACTGGATATCGAGCGTCTGGAAATCAGTGGCCTGAAATCCAGCAAGCTGACTAAGGGTTCACTGCAGGCGATCAGCGAGCTTGAGGTCGTGTTGGCGGTGGAAGACGCTTAACGGGCATGACCAGCCAGGACCCCAAACTCATTTGGATGGATGTGCCGTTCGAGGATCTGCGTAACCAGTTGGTGGCCAATTTCGAAACCCATCCGCATGGTGCCGATCCCCCGGAATTCGTGACCGTCCAGTTCTTTTTCACCAAGACACCGGGCAAGGCCGTGCGCGGCCCTGTTCTGAGGTACAAGGAAAGAACGCCGCTGAATGTGCTGTTCGAAACCGGTGAGCGGTTGACCGGTACCCTGACCTGGCAAAGCGGATTGAGTACGCCGTTGTCTCAGCAGGTCCTTGGGGCTTTGGCTCTGCAAGAACCCGAGACCGGTCGTGTCTGGCGCTTTCAGGGTTTCATGTCTGAATTTGGCAAGCCAAGCCATATTCCATCGCCCGATTCCGGAGCAGGGGGCGGGGCCGATGATGGTGGGAACTCTGGCACCGGGCAAAACGGTTCCGGTGGACATGACGGGCATGACCCAGATCAGCCAAGCCACAATCACGCCGGAGATGGCAGTGATCCCTTCAGCGATGATCCAGATTCCGAAGGGCTGAGCCCGATCACCCAAGGGGCCAACCTGCACTGGGATGAGCTGTTCCCCTTCATCTATATGAAACACTGGCCGTCGATAGCGCCGGGCGCGCTGGATGCGGGTTTCATGGAAGTTCCGCAAAAGATCCTGGCGAACAGCGTGTTCCTGCAAAGCCTTGTTTCAAAATCCGGGGACAGGTCAGGGCAGGAGGCTTTGGCGGTTACTTACGTGGATCCAAGCTCGAACACCGACAATACACCAGGTGGGGATAGTTCGCCCCATCCGGCATCGGATGCGGGGCAATCCGGCAAGGCTCAGCCTGCGGCCGAACCGGGCAAACCCAAAGGGTTCATCTCCTCGATTGAATCGCTTGGCCCGCCATTCAGTTCATATCCTGAATTGTGGCCGGCTCTGCGAGAGCTGCCGGATTTTTCGCTGGCCCAGATCACAGATCTGATCAAGGCCCGTCTGGGCGGATGGGCCGCATTCAAGGTTCTGGCAAATGCACCGGATGCGCAAAAGGAACTGGCCCGCATCTGGGAAAGCATCGTTGCGCTGAACCTTTTGGCTGGCTGGCAAAAAAACGAACTTGCAGTTCTGATTCAGGTGTTGACTACCCATCACGTTCTGACCCGTGCGCTGGCTGCAACCGAAGGAGGGCAGGCCAGCTTGATGACCGATCCGGTCACCGGACAACAGATCAAAGCTTGGATGCATGCGACGCTGGTTTTGCCTGGCTCCATATTCGAGCCGAAAAAACCTGCGCCGGTTGCAGCAAAGGATACAGATCATCAGATCCCTCTGAAATTGACAAAGCCCGGCTGGGTGCGCGCCTATTCATACGGGCTTGCCCGTTCGATCCGGTATCAGCCGCTTGGGTATGAATTGGGCGACGTGCAGCGTATCGAAAATGTCCTGCGCGGTGAAATGCGCGAGACGCGAAACCGGAGATTGCAGCGCCGCGAAAGCCATGAGGCACATTCCGATGTGACCACCAAAATTGCCCGGCGGGACGAGGATACCTCGGTTTCGGACCTGATCAATCAGGTGCAAAAGACGTTGGCCGACCATGTCTCGACCACGCATGTCAACTCTTACGACACCCAGTACGGAATGCCGACAGATGGCAATAAGATGAGTGTTACTGGGAATTGGTGGGTGCAAGAGCAGCCAGCCGGAGGCTTCGCGAAAAACGACCTGAAATTTGCCCGCGACATCGTCGAGAAAACGGTGCGAAACCTGTCACGCGAAATGCGCCATACGCGCGAGTTATCCGAAGTTGAAGAAACCGAATACTCGGATGTGACGCGCTTTGACAATCGGCGGAACGGCACGGATATCCGCGGCATCTATCGTTGGGTGAACAGAAGCTTTCGCTTGCGCACGAAAAGTCTGGGCGAGGTTTTGATTTTTGAGATCATGGTCCCCAGCCCGGGTGAGAATCTTGTCCGGCATATTCGCCGGTCCTGGCAGCTTGATCTGCGCCCACCGAAATCTCCAGGCGAGTTTGGGATAAGCGGATTTCAGGATTTGACCGATGAGACTGGCAAGACAGACGATGGCAAGATATTTTATCTCGATGCGTTTCAGGAATTTGGCGTGGAAGAGACCCGTATGGCCCCGCCATTCAAGCTTGTGGTCAGCCAAACGGTGCAAAGCCATACGCCAGTGGCCGATGGCGCCGTCCTGATCCCCAGAGGCTTTGAGCCCATCAAAGCAACAGCAACGGTGATGAGTGTCGGAACTCCCGCAGAAACCCATGTCATCGTGGGCTCGGTCGCCCTGCAACCGCAGCAAGCGGGGGACAAATCCGCCCCGCCCGGTTCAAACGGCCATGCGGACAAGTCACCGCAGCCACTGCGCCTGCCTGTCAGCCAAGCCTCGGGCGCGCAGGTGCTGAGCGCCCAGCTGGATAAAGGGTTCGGAACCGGAACCTCTCCGGCAGATGAAGGCCATCCGCTTGGGTTCACCATTCTGTGCAGCCTCAAGCAAACCGCAGCCACACAATCGTCCGAGCCCAACTCTCCGCCGGATATGCCGGTTCCCGATCCTGCACCAATGCATTTGCAAACCGAATTGACCGGTTTCTTTGCGGCAACTCTTGAAGTGACGTGCCAACGGTCGGCGCAGACTTATTCCGACTGGCAATTCGAAACCTATAGGCTGATCAAGGAAGCGTATGCGCGGCAGCTAGAGGGTTACCGTCGCAAACTGGAACAACAGGTGGCTGCGATTGAGGCTCAGAACCCTGCGTTCCTGAACAAGGCGATGACGACGGAAATCCTGTCCGCGGCCCAGGAGCAAATCTTGACCCTCAGCGGGTCCGAGAAGGATGCCGTGGCCCCGGATTATGCCAAGCCGCGTATCAGGCACTATTTGCAACAAACGGTCGGGTGGTCCGACATCGCCACATTCATGGATATCGAGGACGAAGTCAGCGATCTGACAGGCGACCCCGCGGATCTTGCCCTGCGCGAGACCGTACCCGACCTGCGGTTCCGGGATTTTCTGCGCGCTGACCGTGTGCGCATTCTGGCGCCGGTCGACAGAAAGCACGCGCGCAGTTTCCTGTATTTCCTGCGCACCGGCCGGATCTGGCCGGATGCAGATCATCTTGCCCCTTGCCTGCCCGAAGACGCCGAAATTGTGGCCCGGATTAAATCGGAACATACACAAGACGATGAAGGCAATGCGCAATCCTGGACGGTTCAGGTGCCCACGCATATGTGCATGCTGAGTGCGGATAGTGATCTGCCAGGTCAGACGGATTCAGAATGAGACCGCCAGGCTTTCCGACCCCGCCCCGACCAAACGCCCCCGGCGGACCGCTTGAACCACAACAAGGCTGGGGTCCGTCTCCGGGCCGGGTATTGGGAATGCCGGTTGGCGCGGTGATCGCTTTTTCCGGGGAGCTTCTGGGACAATCCAAAAAGCTGGCGGGCGGGACCACTGATCTGCAACAGTATGGCTGGAAGGTTTGCGACGGCTCACCTCTGTTGATTTCCGCTTATCCGGAATTGTTTGCCGCCATCGGATATCTGTTTGGTAAAGGCAAGGACGGAGAGTTTCGACTGCCTGATTACCAGGGCTATTTTCTGCGCGGGGTCGACCCCGGCGGGAAAGTCGATAAGGATCAGGACCAGAGGTACCGAACCGACAAAAAGAACCAGAAATATGACGGGGTAGGGTCGCTGCAACTGTCTGCGCTCCAGCAACACCAACATGTGCTGGAACAAAGCGACAGCACGGTTTCAAACGGAGTGTTAGGCCCGGAACCGGTTATCGCCCCCACACCCCAATCCAATTCGGGCAACGTCGTTAAAGGGTCGGCCCTGACCAGCGAGACCGAGACCCGCGCAATCAACATCTCGGTCTATTGGCTGATCAAATGTCGGTTGGATGCGGTGTTATGACAGATAGAAAAGGCCGATCTGATGGCATGTAGGCTGGGCAAAATTGTAAGGTCGTTTCGCAAACCATCGGGTCAGATTCCCAAAGCGGCGCCAGATAAGGCGCAGGCAAAAGGGATAGATGTCAGTGATCATCAGCGGGATATCAACTGGCCGCAAGTCGCAGCCTCGGGTGTTTCTTTTGCGCTGATAAAGGCGACCGAAAGCGTCAGCATCAAGGATGCGTATTTTCAGCCAAATGTACTGGGCGCGAATGAGGTGGGTATCCTGTGCGGCGCCTATCACCTGCTTCACATCAGCCACCCGGCCAAGCCACAGGTCACAAATTTTATCGATGCAGTGCAGGCTGTTCTTTCGAAAGGCCCGGTTGGAAAATCCGGCCTTCTGCACCTGCCATTTACACTCGATCTTGAAGGCGTCCCGACGGCACAGGGGGCCGCCTATCGAAGCCTCGCGCTGGAATGGCTTACCAGCGTTCAGAGGGCTTTCGGAACGGTGCCGATGGTATATGCCAATCTGAACACCTGGGAGACTGAGCTGACTTCGGGTTTCGGGAACTACCCGGTCTGGCTGGCAGAATACGCAGCCAGACCCGCACCGGATGCTCCGCAATGGGAGTTTTGGCAGCACTCTACGAACGAGCGAGTGTCCGGTATTGCCCCAGAGGTTGATTTGGACGTGTATTGCGGATCGGTTCAGCAACTGAAGGCGCAGTACGGGGTGCAAAGCCGAAACTTATAATTGTCACAGTTCGATTCACCAAAATGATCAGTTGCTAACTTGGGCAAACCCAAAAAACGGTAGTGCAACTCCGCAAAGAATTTGAGTGATCCCGTTGAGCAGCCTCATCTGACTGGTTCAATTTGATTGTTAGTGCATCATTGGCCTGTGATCCATTGAGATGATGGTTTCG
>NZ_JBXWMT010000021.1:0-47968 GCF_059609985.1 Ruegeria sp. YTSA219 | reverse complement strand
GCCACCCGCGATCAGGTGATCCGACATCGTTGCCACAACCGCCGCTGCATCAATCCCCGCCATCTGACTATCGGTGACCGCCGGGATAACCTTGAGGATGAGCGTGACCGGCAGGCGAACGGGGTTGATTGGGAAGAACTATAGCCCTGTGGCTATGCAGAAATCTCGACTTCGGAACAGCTAACCCGCTCCTCCCGCAACGTGGGAGGGCACCCCCGCAGAACCCGCTATAGTTGCTAACGGGTGGCTCGGGTGGCTGGGGCATAAACGGGGGCATTTCTCGGAGGGTTTACCCCCAAGAGCCTGTCGTCGTTCCATGTTCCGATGAACTGGCTGGGGTGGTAGGATTCGAACCTACGATACACAGTACCAAAAACTGCTGCCTTACCACTTGGCTACACCCCAACGGTGAGGCGCTATCTACGATTGTTGTTGGTAGGGTTCAAGAGCTTTCAGGCAAAAAAATTAGGCCAGTTATAAAAAAAATTCAGAGCATCTTTCACGGGTCATGTTAGCAGCACCTCTTCCTGCCCGAAGGTGTTGAACATGGTTTGACGGCAACGGCTGTGAATTGGCTCTTCCGCCAAAGAAGCATGACTCTGCGGACAGATGTTGAACGGCTGGGCCGGGCGAGGATTCGTCTGGCAGGCGGACAGGAAGCAGGTTTTCGATTGGTTTAACGAGGGCGAGTGGCAGTCGCGAATGTGGTCTTTCTGGCGCTGCACCCCTTTGTTGCGCCTCCTGCTTACGTAGGGCCGCCCAATGCCGAAGCAGATAACAAGAATAAGCAAGTTCGAGAGTGGCGGATCGGGAACTTCATTGCCGGTTGCTCTGAGATCAGCGCTACTCGCGAATCTCTGAGGGATCGACGCCCCAAAGGTTGGATTTCAGGGCCCAGCCACGATATCCACCTGCAGAGATGCGACACCACTCGATCGTGCAGGTTCCAAGCCGCGCGACAACGCCGGTTTCAAACCGCGCACTGACCTGCGAGTTTGGGTCCGGGTTGGAATAGACCGGCAGCAAGTCGGATTCGATCAGTACTGTGCGCACGCCAGACAACAAGGCGTAATGGACCCAACCCCCTGCGCCATCGCGGTCCTGAACCTTTCTCCAGTTGCCATATTCCGCCGTCACCTGCAAAGGCATCCCGCGCCGTTTGAACACCCAGTCGATTCGATGCGACAGGGATGGTCCTCTGCGCACGTTTCCCTCGGCCGCTTTCATGGAAACATACCGTGGCAAAGGCAGATTCGTGACCTGGCCGCGCTTATCCTGTGCGCTGGCCACAAAGGGACCAAGCACAAGCAAAATTACTGAAAAAAGCGCCAGAATCCGGCGATTTACTGGTAGGAGAACACTCACTGACAGTCTGCTCTTATGCCTGTTAATTTTGCTTCGAAAAAAGGTTGGATCAATGCCCAGGGGTTCTTGTGCCCCGCCTTATCCTGCGCCACGATGCCATGACGCGCGAAAGTTTGCAAAGCAGTGGGAGTACACAGGTGCCTAGAGAACGTCTGAGTGTTGTCGTTACGCGACGGTTGCCCGAGGCTGTTGAAACCCGATTGAGCGAGCTGTTCGATGTCCGGTTGCGTGCGGACGACGCACCCATGACCCGAGAAGAGCTTGTAGCGGCCGTACAAGAAGCGGATGTACTTGTACCAACGGTTACAGACTCGATTGATGGCGGATTGCTGGGGCGGGCGGGTGAAAGGCTGCGACTGATCGCCAACTATGGGGCAGGGGTTGACAATATCGATGTCGCAACCGCCCGTCAGCGCGGCATCCTTGTGTCGAATACGCCCGGTGTGCTGACCGACGATACTGCGGATATGACTATGGCGCTGATATTGGCCGTGACCCGCCGCATCCCCGAGGGGCTGTCCGTCATGCAAAAAGGGGACTGGCAAGGATGGTCACCCAACGCGTTGCTGGGTGGGCGGATCGGTGGGCGGCGTCTTGGCATTTTGGGGATGGGCCGGATTGGTCAGGCGGTTGCCCGTCGTGCCAGTGCCTTCGGAATGCAGATACATTACCACAACCGTCGTAGGTTGAGACCGGAGACAGAGCAAGAGCTTGAGGCGACCTATTGGGAAAGCCTTGATCAGATGGTCGCACGGATGGATGTGATCTCGGTCAACTGCCCGTCTACGCCTTCGACTTTCCACCTGATGAATGCCCGGCGGCTAAAGCTGATGAAGCCGAGTGCAGTGCTAGTCAATACGTCACGTGGCGAAGTAGTCGATGAAAACGCGCTAACCCGCCAAATCCGGTCAGGCGATATCGCAGGTGCAGGTCTTGACGTTTATGAACACGGAACGAAGGTGAACCCTCGCCTACGGCAGTTGCCGAACGTGGTTCTGTTGCCGCATATGGGATCTGCCACGCTTGAGGGGCGGATCGAAATGGGCGAAAAAGTTATCATAAATATCAAGACATTCGAAGACGGCCACCGACCACCGGACCAGGTTGTTCCGTCCATGTTATAGTACGCGGCTTGGTGGCCTGACGATACAAAGTCAATTTTTCAGGAGGATACTATGAAACGAAGTCTGATTTCGGGATTGCTTTTGGCAACCATGACCTTTGCCGGGCCGTTGGCCTCTCAGGAAGCTGCGGATGCAGTTGCACCGGAGGGTGGTACTGACGGGCAGGTTCAAGGCCTGACCGCAGAAGTCATAGCCTCACTCGAAGCGAAATTGGCCGGTGAACCCGTGACGTCACAGAACTGGATGGTGGCCGCGGCCAACCCTCTGGCGGTTGAGGCCGGGGCCAAGGTGCTGCGGGCAGGCGGTTCGGCGGCTGATGCGATGGTTGCCGTGCAGGTTGTACTTGGTTTGGTCGAGCCGCAATCCTCAGGCCTTGGTGGTGGTGCATTTCTGGTCTGGTATGATGCGGCCTCTGGCAAGCTGACAACACTGGACGGACGTGAATCCGCCCCGCTTGAGGCCACCCATCGTCTGTTTCAGGACGAGAATGGCGAACCGCTGAAATTCTTTGATGCGGTTGTCGGAGGACTTTCCGTCGGCACACCCGGCACCCCGGCTTTGTTGGAAGAGGCGCATCGCCGCTGGGGCCGCAGCCCGTGGCCCGGCCTGTTTTCTGACGGCATTAATTTGGCTGATGAGGGTTTTTTGGTTTCCCCTCGATTGGCCAGCCTTGTTGAGAATGACGCGGAACGCCTGTCGCGATTTCCCGAGACAGCCGCGTATTTCCTGCCGGATGGACAGCCGCTTGCACAGGGGCAGCGGTTGACGAACCCGGCCTATGCGGAAACGCTGCGCATCATGGCTGCGGAAGGATCAGCTGGATTCTACGGAGGAGAGATTGCCGCCGGGATCGTCAGCGCGGTTCGCAACGCGCCTGGGAATCCGGGCGTGCTGTCTGGTACAGATCTGGCGCTTTATCAGGTCATCGAACGTGACCCCGTCTGCGCCACCTACCGCGTTTATGAAGTCTGCGGAATGGGCCCGCCATCCTCAGGGGCGCTGACGGTCGGGCAGATTCTGGGCATGTTGAACGGCTATGATCTGGCAGCGTCAGGCCCCGAAGATATCAGATCCTGGCGGCTGATCGGGGATGCTTCGCGTTTGGCTTTTGCCGACCGTGGGCGCTATATGGCTGACCATGATTTTGTCCCGATGCCGACACAGGGGCTGGTCGATCCTGCCTATTTGTCCGAACGGGGCGCGTTGCTGAGCGGTGAGGCCGCATTGATCGACGCCGTTCCGGGGAATCCCGAATTTGACCATGCCTCGAACTGGGCGGATGATATCTCGCTGGAACTTCCGTCGACCTCGCATATTTCGATCGTGGACCAGTATGGCAATGTGCTGTCCATGACCACGACGATCGAAAACGGCTTTGGATCGCGGCTGATGACCAACGGGTTCCTGTTGAACAATGAGCTGACCGATTTCTCGTTCAAAACCCACAGCGATGGCGTTCCGATTGCCAACCGTCTGGAACCGGGCAAACGCCCGCGCTCATCCATGAGCCCGTCCATTGTGATGCAGGACGGTGCACCGGTTCTGGCCATCGGATCGCCGGGTGGAAGCCGGATTATCGGCTATGTTGCCAAGTCGATCATCGCCTGGGCAGATTGGGATATGGATGTGCAACAGGCCTTGGCACTGCCGCATCTGGTCAATCGTTTCGGCACGTTCGACGTGGAACAGGGCACCGGGGCCGAAGGGCTTTCGGATGCGCTGACCGAACTTGGCTATGAGGTCAACGCACGTGATCTGACTTCAGGTCTTCATGCCATCGAGATCGGGGACATGCTGACAGGCGGTGCCGATCCGCGACGTGAGGGCATTGCGCTGGGCGAATAGTCTAGCGGCCAGTCAGAAAGGGAAAGCATGGTGCAAGCAAAGTCGCTTCGGCGAAACGAGGCGGGGATTGAAACGGTCGTCGGCATTCTGAAACAGCAATTCGGCGACCGTTTGCAAACGGGTCAGGCGATCCGCGAGCAGCACGGGCATACGACCACATGGATCGAAAACCAGCCCCCTGATGCAGTGGTGTTTCCGCATTCGACCCAGGAAGTCTCGGAAATCGTCAAGGCCTGCGCCACGCATAAGGTCCCTGTGATTGCCTTTGGCACCGGAACCTCGCTGGAAGGGCATGTGAACGCGCCAGCCGGTGGCATTTCGGTCGATCTGTCTCAGATGAACAAGGTACTGGCCGTTCATTCCGATGATTTGGATTGTGTCGTGCAACCAGGTGTAACGCGAGAGGAGCTGAATACTCATCTGCGTGATCAGGGTCTGTTCTTTCCGATTGATCCCGGTGCGAACGCCTCGCTGGGCGGTATGGCGGCGACCCGTGCTTCGGGAACCAATGCGGTGCGCTATGGCACGATGAAGGACAATATCCTTAGCCTTGAGGCCGTGATGCCGGACGGGCAAATCATCCGAACCGGGCAGCGGGCCAGAAAGTCGTCGGCCGGGTATGACTTGACCCGCCTGATGGTGGGCGCAGAGGGCACGCTGGGCATCATCACAGAACTCACTCTGCGTCTGCAAGGCATCCCCGAAGCGATCACCTCGGCGCGTTGTGTGTTTCCTTCTGTCGACGCGGCATGTCAGGCTGTAATGATGACGATCCAGTACGGCGTTCCCGTGGCCCGGATCGAGTTGTTGGACGAGGTGTCGGTGAAGGCCGCAAACGCCTATTCGGGACTGGCCTTACCGGAAACCCCGCTTTTGCTATTGGAGTTTCATGGATCGACTGGTGGTGCGGTCGAGCAGGCTGAGACATTTGGTCAGATCGCCGAAGAGTTCGGCGGCACAGATTTCGCGGCCACTTCGACAACCGAAGAACGCAACAAACTCTGGCAGGCACGCCATGATATGTATTGGGCCAGCTTGCAGTTGCGCCCGGGTGCGCGGGGCATATCAACCGATGTTTGCGTACCGATCTCGCGACTGGCAGAATGCGTGACTGCGACCCGAAACAAGGCCAAGGAACTTGGGCTTTTGGCGCCGATTGTCGGGCATGTAGGGGACGGTAATTTTCACACCTTGCTGTTGATCGACATGGAAAACGCCGACGAAGTGGCCAAAGCGGACGGGTTTGTTGGGTGGTTGAATAACCTTGCGATCGAGATGGAGGGAACCTGTACCGGGGAACATGGGATCGGGCAAGGAAAGCGGTCATACCTGGCCAAGGAGCTAGGGGCAGCGCTGACCTTTATGGAGGCGGTGAAAAAGGCGCTTGATCCCGACAATATCATGAACCCTGGAAAAATATTTCCGGCTCGGGACGGGTAAAAACCGCGCGGATTATTCCGTATCTAGGCCACAAGGATGCCTCAATTTTCAAAGATTCTGCGCGAAATAAGCAGTGAATGAATATTGAGGTAATTTGATGGACGCGTTGCGGCTGATCGGGTTTGCGCTGATTGTTGGATTGGTTGTTGCCGGGCTGGATTACTACCAGCAGGATAAGAAACACGAAGGTACGCTGTCGGCAAACGGCTATGTGGAAACGCTCAAAACGCGGTTCGCCCTTTATCATGAAGAACTGGATGCCGAAGCGGCAGAACGCGACCGCCAGAAGCGTTGGCGCGCAGGGGGCAAGCCCTATATGCCGGTCCCGGATTCAGAGCTTTCGCGTCGGGCAATAATGGACAGTGACTTCACGCTCGATGCGCGTGAAGGGGGGGGCTTGAAATCAGTCAGTGAGGCCGCGCGCCCGCTTGCCAGTAAGGTGGCCGTTCAAAAAGCTGAAATACAGGCCAAAAAACTGGATAAGGCAGGCTGGGTTTATGAAAAGGCTGGTCACACTTACTGGATTGAGATCAAACTGCGGCAGGAGGCTTCCGCGGATTCACTTGCGGGCAATATCGCAAGATCGATCGACTCGATGGATTTCGGCGCCAGCAATTATGCTCCGTTCGGTGTGATCGGGGGCGTTGCCTATTTTCAGTTCGTCGAAGCAGAGTACAGCCCGATCCATCTCGATGTCCGTAAAGTCTGGTCTATGATCACTGCCAAAGTGACGGATCTGACACAGCCGGTTGGGTTCCAGATCTATACGGGCACCCTGGGTCTGGGTGAGGAAATACGTGTTGAGATGTACACAGATGCCCCGGAGCAGGATGTGCGCATATTCCTCAGCCAGCTTGACTATGATGGGATGAACGCGTTGCTTAGCCGGCCGGTGCCTGGTGTAGGAAACGAGGCGGTTACCGACCCGGATGGCGGCATAAAGCGCGCCTTGCAAATGGCCGAAGTCCGGGCCGAGTTCACCCGGCTGCGCAGCGAGATTGCTCAGTTGCGGATCGAAAACATCAACGGGTTGGCCTTGCTTGCCAATACAATGGCGGCACAACACGGGTTGCCATCTGATGCTTTCGATCTGACGGCAAACAATATCCAATCCCCGGATGATTTGATCCAGATCGGGTATCGCAAAGGGTTGGCTGGCCTGGAAATTGAAAACGCAGATGCGGATGGATCTGGCGGCAGTGTTTTTGGGCGACTTTTCGGGAAGCTAACGGGTGGGTCGGAAGAAAAAGAGGTCGAACCGAAAAGCTCGAGCGGTTTGTTCGGCGGCCTGAAGTCGTTTTTTAAAGGTTCAGAAACTGCCGATGCTTCTGGGAAACGTGTGAACGAAGCATCCGAGATTCGTGTGAACAAGGGTGGAGCAGGGTCTTCGGGCAAATGCGCCTTCAAAGATGCGCGCAAGACCTGCTCGCTGTCTGGCGGCTGAGAAAGTTCAAAACTTGTAGGAAAAACGACCCCCAGATGTCTGAGGGTCGTTTTTTTTATATCACTGGTCGGATGAATGTCGCGCGGTGGGCGCTGATTGCGCCATATGGTGGCAACAGATTCCAAGGGGAGACACCCGGCTATGAAAACCCAAGTCAAAGCACTGGTCGTTGGCGGCGGCGCCGTCGGCACTTCGATTGCCTATCATCTGGCCAAGGCAGGCTGGGACGATGTCATGCTAATCGAGCGGGACGAACTGACGTCAGGTTCGACCTGGCATGCGGCGGGTTTGCTGCCGCTGTTCAACATGTCCTATGCGACCACGCATATCCACAAATACTCGGTCGATTTCTACAAGCAGCTTGAGGATGAGACCGGCCTGAACGCGGGTTTCGCCGTGGTTGGTAACCTGCGCATGGCGCAGACCCAGGAGCGCATGGACGAATACATGCTGTACGCGTCGACCGCCGAAACCTGTGACGTTGCCTATGAATGGTTGACTCCGGACCAGATTAAGGAACGCTGGCCGCTGATCGAGACCTCGGACCTGAAGGGCGCGATCTATCACACCGAGGACGGCTATATTAACCCAGCAGACGTGACACAGGCGATGGCCAAGGGTGCGCGTCAACGCGGTGTTGAGATCGTTCGCAAGCTGCAGGCCGATGCCTTCCATTGGAATGGCACTCATTGGGAAGTCACCTGCACCAAGATGGTCGAGAAGGGCGGTAACCTCATTCCGTCGGATGAGCAGGTGGTTATCACCGCCGAGCATGTCGTGACCGCATCGGGCAACCACGCACAGCGGACCGCGAAAATGCTGGGCATCAAGATGCCTGCGATCCCGGTCGAACACACCTTTATCGTCATGGACAAAGACCCCGAGTTGGTCAAATGGCGCGAGGCGGGCAACCCGGAACACCCTGTTGTGCGTGATGCCGACAACGAATCCTATGCCCGCGAAGAACGCGGTGGCTGGATTTTGGGGATCTATGAACATGGTGCGCCGGCGCAGTTCGAACACGGCGTGCCCGATAGTTTCCGCGCAGACTTATTCCCGCTCGATCTGGACCGGATTGCGGATCAGTACATGGCGATGGCCGAGCGTGTGCCGTCCTGTGCTGAATCCGGTCTGAAAGACGATTTCAACGGCCCGATCTGCTACACACCCGACGGTAACCCGCTGGTTGGACCCGCGCCGGGTCTGCGCAATATGTGGCTGGCCGAGGGGTTCTCGTTCGGTATCACCGCCGCAGGCGGCACCGGTTACTATCTGGCCCAGATGATGGTCGATGGAGAAGCCGAGATCGACATGGCCTCACTGGATCCCAAACGCTATAGCAGCAACTGGATGACCACCGAGTTCGCGGCGCGCAAGAACGAAGAGTGCTATGAGCACGTCTATATCCTGCACCACCCCGATGAAGAACGTGCTGCCTGCCGCCCGCTGCGGACTGTTCCGGCCTATGACCGTCAGAAAGCGCGTGGCGCACAGTTTGGCTGGGTTAACGGCTGGGAGCGCCCGAACTACTTCGGTCCGCTGGATGCACCCGAAAACTTCGACCATGATGCCCGCTCGTTCCGCCGCGGTGGCTGGTGGCAGCATGCCGTTGACGAAGCAAAGGCGATCCGCGAAGGCGTTGGCCTGATTGACGCATCGGCCTTCACAAAGCATGTCGTCAAAGGCCCCGGTGCGACCCAGTTCCTGGATTGGTTCACCTGCAACAAGCTGCCCAAGGTCGGTCGTATCAACCTGACCTACGCGCTGACCTCGCACGGTACCACCCGCACCGAATACACCATCGTCCGTAACGGCGAGAACAACTACTACATCGTCTCTGCCGGTGCCTGGACTGAGTACGACGCCGATTACCTGCGCAAGGCGGCCGAGGACAAGATGGAGGAGTTCGGTTACATCGAGATCCAGGATGTGACCACTCAGTGGGGCGTTTTTGCCATCGCCGGACCCAAATCGCGGGACGTTCTGAAAGAGGTCATCAAAGACGCCGATCCGGAAACCGCACTGTCCAACAAGCGCTTCCCATGGTTGTCGGCCCGTCAGATCGAACTGGGCATGTGCCCGGTCAACGCGATCCGTGTGGCCTATACCGGTGAGCTGGGTTGGGAACTGCACCACCCGATTGAAATGCAGAACTACCTGTTCGACCTGCTGGAAAAAGCGGGTGAGAAGCATGGCATGAAGCTGGTCGGCGCACGCGCCCAGAACTGGCTGCGTCAGGAGAAATCCTATCGCGCCTTCGGCACCGAACTGGGCCGCGACGCGACCCCGCTGGAAGCCGACCTGCCGCGCTTTGTTGACCTGTCCAAGGACTTCTATGGCAAGGCCAAGCTGGAAGAGACTGGCGTGCGCGTGAAATGCTGCACCCTGCTGATCGACGGACCGGAGGATGCCGATCCGTGGGGCCGTGAAGTGTTGTATACGCCGGAAGGTGAACGCGTCGGTCGTCTGACTTCGGGTGGCTATTCAGTAGCCTTCGAGAAATCCATCGGCATGGGCTATGTGAAGCCCGATCTGGCGGTGGAAGGCACCAAGCTGAAGGTCAAGCTTCAGGACAAATTGTGGGATGCGGTCGTCACCTGCGACAGCCCCTATGATCCGAAAAACGAAACCATCCGCAAGGACGGCTGATCTGGATAAGAACGGCGGCACCTTTTTGGTGCCGCCTTCAAAAGCCCGCAGCACGCGGGCTTTTTTCATGCACTCAGCTCGTCGAAACAGTCCAGCGCCTTAGAGGCGTACATCATCGACGGCCCGCCTCCCATCTGAACCGCCATGGACAGAACGTCCGAAACCTCGTCACGTGACGCGCCGGCTTTGATCAAAGCTTCGGTGTGCAGCATGATACAGGGTTCGCATCGGTCCGCTATGGATATGCCAAGAGCGATGAATTCTTTGGTCTTGTAGTCTAGCGTTCCGCCTTGCTTGACCGCCGCGCCAAGCGCACCGAAGGCGCGGGCGGTATCAGGGATTGCGCCGTTCAAATTGCGAAGACCTTTTCGCGTGTCGTTGATCTTTTCCTGCCAGGGCATGCTACATTCCATTTAACATCGTGTGTTTGGAATATGTTTAGTTGGCTTCGGTCGGGCTTTGATCTGGATCAGGTGTTAGGTTTTTCCACGATGAAGGCCAGGTTATTTGCAGGCATCTCCGCGACTTCCAGGATTTTCAGGTCGTGATTGGCCAAAAGCTCAGAAACGTCTCCGTCGTTTTTATATCCGATTTCAGCATCCTGCTGGACCAGAGCCGTATGAAATCGTTGATCCCCCACGCTGGTCAGGCGATTGTTGCGCATGAAAGGACCATAAAGGATCAACCGGCCATTCGCGTTCAGTGCTTGCGCTGCCTCACCGACAAGCGTTTCCACTTCGGCCCAGCTGATCAGGTGCAAGAGATTGATCAGAACGATCAGATCCCTGCCGCCAAACGGCTGATGCCAACCCTCGATGGTTGCATCCAGAACTTCTGCTTTAGACACATTCGGCAGGCCCGCGGTGTAGGCATTGATGCTGGCCCGCCGTTCGGATTCAACCTCACTGGGTTGCCAATGCATGCCGGGGCGGCACTCGGCAAAGGCTGCGATGTGCTGACCGGTGCCACTTGCCAGTTCCAGCGCTTGTCCGGTCAAAGGGGCGAACTGGTCCAGAAGATCACACAAAGCCCCGACGTTACGGCTGGCTGCCGGAGCGACCAACTGACCGTTCTCTCCTACAGTCGCGACGCTGGCGTTGGAGGGTAACGGGCGCTTGTTCATCTGTGCAACCTGTCTGGTCTCAGAGAGGCGATGGTCGCCGTGTCCAGACTTGATTGGTTGCCGACTGTCAGATCCGCTACCAGTTGGGATGCAGCAGGGGCCGTCTGAAACCCGTAACCACCCTGACCGGCAGACCAGATAAACGTAGGATCGGTCGGATCGGGCCCCAAAACCAGGCTGCCATCCGGTGCGAAACTGCGCAAGCCCGCCCAGTTGGTTTCGACCCGTGTCACAGGCTCGGTGACCATTGCCTCGTACCGGGCCAAGCCCTCGGCCAGAACCATGTCATCGGCAAACGCATCATGGGCGGCGGTCGGATCGGCATCGGCAGGTGAGACCAGCAATTTGCCCGCGTCGGGTTTAGCATACCAGCTTTCGCCCGCACCCAACATCATGGGCCAGGCGCGCAAGTCATGCCCGCCGGGGGCCGGGATACGGGCCATTGAGCGGCGGCGCGGCTGGATACCAATCGGCGCGATACCGGCCATCGCCGCGATTTCGTCAACCCAGGCGCCGGCTGCATTGACGATGTGTCGTGCCTCAAAGCTCTCGGTGGCCTCGACGATCCAGTGCCTATGTTTGCGAATTGCCGTGACGCTTTGCCGGGTCAGAACGGATCCACCATTCCCACGGATCGTCCGGGCGAAATCCTGCATCATGCGGTCGGTATCTATATCTTGTTCACTGTCGCTGTGCGCCGCGAACCCGACGGTTTCGGGGTTCAGGATCGGGATAAGGGATTGTGCCGCGTCAAAGGAAATCTGTCGGCCGCCAAGTTGATCGGCATCCCGGTGAAACACATCGTGTTGGTCTTTCCCGCCGATCAGAACCCAGCCGCGTGGCGACAGATAGTCATTCGTCTCAAAATGCGCTGCGCTGGCAAGGTTGAGGGCAATAACAGCAGGCGGACCATAGGCGGGTGCAAACATAGCTGCGGACCGGCCTGATGCGTGATAGCCAAGCGCCTCTTCGCCCTCGAGCACGGTGACCTGGCCGCGCTCTGACAACCGCGCGCCCACGCTAAGCCCGGCAATACCGCCGCCGATAATCAGGAAATCTATCATGTCGCCCCTTTGCTGGCCGCAGTCGTGATTTTCTGACGTCGAATGCGTCGTGCACGACCGTAGAATTCTAATTGAGACTTTAAGCAGGGTTGAATTTGCGCATCAACCCATCCAAAGAAGTGGAAAGCAATTAGAGGAGGGCAGGGTGAGCACAGCAGATTTACACCCATTGGCCACGGGGCACATTCCGTCTTACGTGACCCAGGCGGATGGCAGCGATTTTCTTTTGACGGTCATGTTCATTTTCACGGTTGTGGTAATCATCCTGATCGGCGTTGGCTATTTCACCCTGCATTCGATCCCCGAAAAGCTCGCGCATGAATCCAACCACCCGCAGTTTCAGCTTGTGGGAATTCTTGCGCTGCTGGCTTTGTTCACTCATAACGGATTGTTCTGGATTGCAGCCATTCTGGTCGCCGGATTCCAGTTTCCCGACATAGGTGCGCCCTTGCGTGCCATTGCCGATGCGATCCGATCTTTGGCGCCGCAACCGCCTGCTGATCCCGATCCCGTTCCATCCCCCGAACCCGTCGCGCAGCAGGAGCAATAGGACATGCTTGAAACACTGATGTGCGCGCTGGTTACAGTGCTGCCTGATTATCTGTTCCGCCGCTTTGTGCAGGGAAAACGTTTCGGGCACGAGATCACATTATTCACCATGTGGTACGAGTTGCGCTGGGGTCTGACAACCTGTGCCATTATGGCGCTGACCGTGATCACCACTCTGTTCTATTTTCACCCGGCCAGCAAAACTGCGGCCTCGTATTTCCGCACAGTAACGATCTTGCCGCAACTGGGTGGGCGAGTGTCCGAGGTCTATGTCTCCAACAATCAACAGGTTGTTGCTGGGCAGCCAATCTTCCGGATCGAGGACTTTACTCAGACTGCAATGGTTGAGGCAGCGCATGCGCAGATCGCGCAAGTTCAGGCATCACTGAAAGTTGCGGAGACCGATCTGGCCGAGGCCGCCGCCGGGATCGCGGGCGCAAAAGCGGCGCTGGATCAGGCGCTGGAGGACTTGCAACGCAATACGACCCTGCGGGACGAAGGGTCAAGCGCCGTCCGCCTGGCCGAGATTGACCGGCTGGAAAACCTTGTCGCTGAACGAGAGGCCAAGCTGGTTGCGGCTGAATCGCAACGCGCTGCCGTCGTACAGCAAATCGAAGAGCTGATCCCGGCCCAACTGGCCAGCGCCAATGCGAACCTGGATGCTGCTTTGACCGAGCTGGACAAGACTGTGATCAACGCGGGTGTGACGGGGAGGATCGAACAGTTCGGCCTTCAGGTTGGCGATTACGTCAGTCCTCTGCTGCGTCCAGCAGGTATTCTTGTGCCGTCAAACTCCGGGCATGACCGCTTTCAGGCTGCGTTCAATCAGATGTCGGCGCAGGTTATCAAGCCCGGCATGGTCGGAGAGCTGGGCTGCATGACCAAGCCGTTCACGGTTATTCCGGTTGTGGTGGTCGAAGTTCAGGATGTGATCCCATCGGGACAAATTCGCCCGTCAGACGAGCTGAGAGACGTGCAGTCCAACAAGGTGCCGGGCTCGATCCTGGTTTATTTTGAACCGCTTTATAAGGGCATGGCGGATGATATCCCGCCCGGCAGCAACTGTCTGGCGAATGTCTACACCGATAACCACGAGCGGCTGGAGCATGAAGATTTGGGCTTTTGGCACTCTGCTTTCCTGCATGTGGTCGACACGATCGGCGTGGTTCATGCGGCGGGTCTGCGCCTGCGTTTGATCCTGATGCCGGTGAACACGCTGGTTCTGACTGGGCATTAACGGCCCTTACTTAGATCAGAATTTGCCGTTGTCATTCTTCCACTCGCTACGGGGCGCTATGGTTTCCATAGTGCCCCACTGCTCGACGATCACTCCGTCTGCGACCCGAAACAGATCATAAAAGCTGGTATGTTTTCCGTGACTGGCACCTTCGCTCATGCACAGGACGAAATTCCCTTCTGCCAGCACACGATGGACGCGGTGATACTGAACGATCAACTCCGCGTCTGATCTAGCTTCAAGCACCATGCGATAGGCGTCGATGCCGTCAACACCATCGGGATCGTGTTGTATCAGGTTCGCATCAACAAACGCCTTCATCCGCTCGGTTTTCCGGTCTATCAGGACCGTTTGCGAGAAGTTGTCGACCAATTCCCGGTTCTGTTCGGTTCTGTCAATATCCGTGATTTCAGTTGGCCCATCAAGCATGCCGCGTCCCGAAGCGTTTGGGCCGCGCAGGGGCTGAATGTTATCCCAGTGCTCAACAGCTTTGCTGTCTTCAAACCGAAAGACCTCGAACGCGGCCTTAACTTCGGCAAAATCATATTCGTTATGGGCAAAAGCGAATTCGCCATCTTCAAAAACGCGAACAAATTTAACCTTGGGATTTGTTTTCGACAGGCGGGCAAACAACGTGGCCAGCCCCTCGCTGCCTTCATGGGTCTGGGGATTGTGCTGGATGTATTTTTCTTCGTTGACGACGGCTGCGGCCTCGGCATCCCCGGTTTCGATACCTTTCAACAGTTTCTGCAGCAATTCGCGTTTTGAATTCATCTGGTCCTCGTTGATCGGTAGAGCCGCGGATCAATGTGCTTGGCGCTGGTTTCGGGCTATTGAAGATCAAGAGTGGCATAAAACAGGTGGCAAAATCAAAAAAGGCCCGCACATGGCGGGCCTTTCTGCGTTATCCTGTGCCGCCTTACTGCGGAATCTCACCTTGCAAGCCTTCGACATAGAAGTTCATGCCGGCCAGTGTACCGTCGTCTGCAGTCTCGCCTTCGGCCAGCCAGTCACTACCGTCCTGCTTTTTCAGCGGTCCGGTGAAGGGGTGGTATTCACCCGCGGCCATGGCCGCTTTCAGCGCCAGTGCCTCTTCTTTGACGTCAGCGGGAACCGCGTCCGAGATTTCGCCGATTGCAACCATGCCTTCGCGGATGCCATCCCATGTATTGGCGCTTTCCCATGTGCCATCCATGACGGCCTGAGTCCGTGCAATATAGTAAGGCGCCCAGTCATCGATGATCGACGAGACGCGCGGGTACGGAGCGTATTCGCTCATGTCCGAGGCCTGGCCGAAAGTGATGACGTTGCCCGCCTCTTGCGCAGCTGCTTGCGGTGCGGTCGAGTCGGTGTGCTGCAGGATCACGTCCGCGCCCTGTTCGATCAGAACAGTGGCGGCATCTGCTTCTTTCGCCGGATCGAACCAAGTGTAGGCCCAGATGATCTTGAACTCGACATCCGGGTTGACCTTCTTGGCGTGGATATAGGCCGAGTTGATTCCGCGGACCACTTCGGGGATCGGATAGGACCCGATATAGCCAACAATGTTCGACTTGGTCATCTTGCCCGCGATATGGCCCTGTACCGCACGACCTTCATAGAAACGTGCCGAATAAACCGAAACGTTGTCGGCTGTTTTATAGCCGGTCGCGTGTTCGAACTTCACGTTCGGGAATTTCTTGGCCACGTTGATGGTCGGATCCATGTATCCGAACGAGGTGGTAAAGATCAGGTCTGCACCTTCCAGCGCCATCTGGGTCATCACCCGCTCTGCATCCGGGCCTTCGGGCACGGATTCAACAAACACGGTTTCGACCTTGTCGCCGAACTCTTCTTCAACCGCCAGACGGCCCTTGTTATGTTCATAGGTCCAGCCGCCGTCGCCCACCGGGCCGACAAATACAAAGCCGACCTTGGTTTTGTCTTCGGCTATGGCAGTAGTTGCCAAACCCAGCGCCATGGCAGCGCTTGCCAGAAATGTAGTAATTTTCATGTGTTACTCCCCAAGTTGGTTCAGTTGTCCCCGTCTAATGCGAGGCATGGAATATCCGGCCGAGTGAGGCAGGTGCGCTGCTTTTGTCGGCGGAAAGGATCACAAGCACAAGGATCGTGATGATGTAGGGCGACATTGCCAGATACTCGACCGGGATGGCAACGCCCGCTGCCTGCAAATTCAGCTGCAACACGGTGATACCGCCGAACAAATAGGCACCCAGCAGGGCGCGCCATGGCTTCCAACTGGCGAAGACGACCAAGGCCAGGGCGATCCAGCCGACACCGGCTGTCATGCCCTCGGTCCACTGTGGCACCCGGATCAAGCTGATATAAGCCCCACCCAGCCCGGCACAGGCACCGCCGAACAGGATCGCCATGATGCGGATCTTGATCACCTTATAGCCAAGCGCATGCGCCGCATCGTGGTTTTCACCTACCGCGCGCAGGATCAGTCCGACGCGAGTGTATTTAAGCGTAGCCCAGACGGCCGCTGTCAAAGCGATGCCGACATAAAGGATCGGGTCATGCTGAAACAGGATCGGGCCAATCACCGGAATATCGCTGATCACCGGGATATGGATATCGCCCATGCTGGGGGGTTTGACCCCCACATAGCTTTGACCGAGCAGGGCGCTGAACCCTAAACCAAACAGAGTCAGCGCCAGGCCGCTGGCAACCTGATTGGCCAGCGCCACCTGCGTCAGCAGCACAAACAGCAGGGACAGTACTGCACCGCCTATGGCCGCGGCGACAAAGCCCAGCCAGGGCGACCCAGTCTCGACCGAGATCGCAAAACCGCTGATCGCGCCAACGATCATCATGCCCTCTACGCCAAGGTTCAGAACTCCTGCTTTTTCGACGACCAATTCACCGATCGCGGCCAGAAGCAGGGGAGTTGCAGCCACCATCAGTGACGCGACCAGAAGTACGGGATTAATCTCACCTAGGTCCATGATTACGCCACCTCGCTACGGGCCGCACGGATGCGGTAGTTGGTCAAAAGGTCGAAGGCCAGCAGGAAGAACAGCAGCATCCCCTGGAATACTTGAATAGCCGCGGCAGGAAGACCCATTTGGGACTGCGCAATTTCACCACCGATATAGGTCAACGCCATTAGACCACCGGCTAGCAGGATGCCCACCGGATGCAGTCGACCCAGAAAGGCCACGATGATCGCGGTAAAGCCATAGCCGACGTTAAAGTCGATGCTGACAACACCCGAGGGGCCCGAGACTTCGAACATCCCCGCCAGCCCGGCCAGTGCGCCTGACAGGCCAAGACAGAACAGGATCAGTCGTGCTGGGTTTACCCCGGCGAATTTGGCTGCGCGCGGGGCCTCACCCGTCAGGCGGATGTGAAAGCCCAGCATGTGCCGGTTCAGCAGGATATAGGAAAAGATCACGGCTATCAGTGCGGTCACAACGCCCCAATGCATCCCCGATCCTGCGATCAGCTCGGCATTATGCGCACTCTCATAGGATTGCAGATTGCGTGAACCCGGAAAACCGAACCCTTCGGGGTTTTTCAGTAGTCCCAGCGAGACCGAGGCCATCATCTGTTCAGCCACATATACCAGCATCAGCGAGACCAGAATTTCATTGGTGCCAAAGCGCACCTTCAGAAAGGCCGGAATAGAGGCCCAGAGCCAACCGCCAAGCGCACCTGCCATCACCATGATCGGAAAGACATACCAGGCATCCAGCGGGTAAAAGGCCAGCCCGGCCCCCGCACCAAAGATGGCGCCCATGATATACTGACCCTCGGCGCCGATGTTCCAGATACCGGCGCGGAAGCCTAACGACAGGCCAATCGCAATCAGCACCAACGGCGCGCCCTTCACCAGCAGCTGCGGGCGGTAATAAAAGGCGAATTCACCGAACAGAGGCTCCCAGAAAATGGTGCCGATGGCCTGAACCGGGTTTTTACCCAGGACGGCAAACAATATGCCGCCAAACAGCATCGTCGCCAATACCGCCACAAGCGGGGTCGCATAAGACCACGCCTTGGACGGCTGTGGCCGTTTCTCCAATACAATCATCTGCTCACACCCCCGTCGTCATATTTTGTTTTGCATCAGACATGGGCTACCTCCATGCCATGTGCACCGCCCATCATCAGGCCGATCTCATCCACGGTCAGACCCGTGGTTGTGCGTGGCGCGCTGAGCCTGCCTTCGTTCAGGGCGGCAAAGCTGTCCGAGATTTCCATCAATTCGTCCAGATCCTGGCTGATGCAGACCACCGCCGTGCCCTTGGCGGCAAGGTCCAGAATGGCCTGTCGGATCGACGCAGCGGCAGCGGCGTCCACCCCCCATGTGGGTTGGTTCACGACCAGTACATCGGGGTTCTGCAACACTTCGCGTCCGATCACGAATTTCTGTAGGTTGCCGCCTGACAATGACCGGGCCGCATTCTCGGGCCCTGGCGTGCGCACATCAAAGGCGCTGATGATCTTTTCAGCAAAGCTTTTGGTATCTGCCCATTTCAAGAACCCGTTGCTTTCCAACCCTTCGCGGACCGATCCGGTCAGCAGGGCGTTTTCGGTCAGGCTCATGTCTGGGGCGGCTGCATGTCCCAACCGCTCTTCGGGGGCGGTCAGTACGCCCAGCTTGCGCCGTGCGGTTGGGCCCAGTTTGCCAATCGGCTGGCCATCGAACTTGATCGCATCGGCAGCTGTCTGGATTTCGCCAGACAGGACACCCAGCAGTTCGTCCTGTCCGTTGCCGGCAACACCGCCAATTCCCAGCACTTCGCCTTTGCGAACTGTCATGTGGACATTCTTCAGCGCGGTGCCGAATTCAGACGGTGAGGGCACGGAAAGCCCGCTGACATCCAGCGCGACCTCGCCGAACTCGCGGCCTCCGCGCTCAGGTGTTTGCAGGGTTGAACCGACCATCAACTCGGCCATCTCCCGGGCCGAGGTTTCAGACGGAACGCATTCGCCCACATTCTTGCCCAAACGCAAGATCGTAGCGTGGTCGCATAGGGTGCGGATTTCTTCAAGCTTGTGCGAGATATACAGGATCGATGTGCCTTCAGACCGCAATTTATTCAGCGTTTCGAAAAGGATATCGACTTCTTGCGGAGTCAGAACACTGGTTGGTTCGTCCATGATCAAAAGCTTTGGATCCTGCAGAAGGCAGCGAATGATCTCAACCCGTTGGCGTTCCCCCGCAGACAGGTCGCCGACTGTACGAAAGGGGTCCAGCGGTAGGCCGTAGGTTTCCGAAACTTCCCGAATGCGCGAGGCCAGGTCGCCCATTGGCGGCGGGTTCTCCATCCCCAATGCGATGTTCTCGGCCACGTTCAGCGCGTCGAACAGCGAAAAATGCTGAAATACCATCGCGATTCCGTCAGCACGCGCGGCGCGCGGCTCGGGCGGAGCAAAGGGTTGGCCACGCAACAGCATGGTGCCGCTGTCGGGCTTCACCAAGCCATAGATCATTTTGACCAGCGTGGATTTTCCCGCGCCGTTTTCGCCCAACAGGGCATGAACTTCGCCCTCACCGATGTCAAAGGACACCTGATCATTGGCCACGACGCCGGGATAGGCTTTGGTCAGTCCTTGCAAACTTAGCAGTGGAGTGGTCACGCGCTCAGATCCTTCTTCAAATTGTTTTGCCCGATCGGGCGCAGCAGTTGTGATGCGACGCCCACGGCAATCATCTGCGGGTGCTTGCCCAGGCCCGGGTCGCCAATCGGGCAGGTGATCCGGCTGATCCGCTCGGGCGAGTGCCCCAGCGCTGCCAGCCGAGACCGGAACCGCGCCCATTTCGTAGCCGAGCCGATCAGCCCCGCAAAGCGGAAATCGTGCGAAAGCAGACGGTTGCACAATTCCAAGTCCAGATTGTGTGAATAAGTCAGCACCAGATGTTCAGCATCACGCGGCGCATGCCGAACCAGTTCCGCTGGTTTCGCGGCAGGGACGGCGGTGACTCCGTTCGGTACGGTTTCTGGAAACCGCTTGGATCCTGTATCGACCCAAGTGATTGCGAGATCGGGCAGCGGTGACAGGACATCCACCAGGGCGCGACCGACGTGACCCGCGCCCCAGACCCACAGTGCACGCGCTGGTTTGTGGACCGGCTCGACCATCCAGCCTTCGATCAGCTGTGCCTCTGGTGCAATCCCCTGTCCGCGGGCTTCGGTCAACAGGCGTTTGACCGACAGTGGCATGTCCTGGTTCGATGTTGGGCGCGCGATGATGCTGTCGTCCAGATCGTTGATGTTGTTGCGGTCATAGACCTCGCTTAGCAAGGAAACAGCGCCACCGCAGCACTGGCCCATGTCGGGGCCAAGCGCGTGATGGGTCAGGCGCGATTGGGCGGTTTGTATCCGCGCCGCTTCGGCTGCCTGAAACTCAAGTGTGCCGCCACCGATCGTGCCGGATTGCCCGTCCTGCCAGACCAGCATTGCGGCACCAACCTCGCGTGGGGACGAGCCCTTGATCCCGGCGATGACTACCCGGATCACGCGCCCATGGGTTTTGACCGCCTCCCTCAAAGTCTCAAGGTCAAATCCCATCAGTCGTCCCCCTTCATCCTTTGGACACCATGCCAGACTTCTTCTGCCGTGGCGGGGGCATCCAATGCGGGGTAGCCGTTTCCGCAGGCCGCCACCGCATTCGACAGTGCCAGCCAGGCGGATATCCCAAGCATGAATGGAGGTTCGCCTACTGCTTTCGAGCGATAGATCGTGTCCTCACGGTTTTCAGCCTCCCAAAGCGCAACGTTGAAGATGTCGGGGCGGTCGGAACAAGCCGGGATCTTGTAGGTCGATGGCGCATGGGTGCGCAGATTGCCTGTGCCATCCCAGACGAGTTCTTCGGTCGTCAACCAACCCGCGCCCTGCACATAGCCACCTTCGACCTGACCGATATCCAGCGCAGGGTTCAGCGACGCGCCCGCGTCATGCAGGATATCCGTGCGCAAGATGCGGTTCTCACCGGTTAGTGTGTCCACGGCAACTTCGGTGATCGAGGCGCCATAGGCGAAGTAGAAAAACGGACGACCTTGGCCTTTGATCCGGTCCCATTCGATCTTGGGTGTCTTATAGAAGCCGGTGGCCGAAAGGCTGATGCGGCCCTGATAGGTCAGCGCAGCCGCTTCGGCAAAGGTATAGCGTTCCTCACCAACCGATACATGACCATCCCCGAAGGTGACAGCCGACGGGTCGGCCTGATGTCGCTCGGCCAGATACTCTGCCATCCGGTCGCGGATCGTGTCACAGGCGGCTTTCACCGCCATACCGTTGAGATCGCTTCCCGAGGATGCCGCCGTTGCCGAGGTGTTCGGCACTTTGGCCGTGTCTGTGGCGGTGATCTTCACCATCTCTAGCGGAATACCAAAGCGTGAGGCGGCAACCTGGGCCACTTTTTGAAACAGGCCCTGGCCCATCTCGGTACCGCCATGGTTCAGGTGCACGGACCCGTCCTGATACACATGCACCAGCGCGCCGGCCTGATTCAGATGGGTCAGGGTGAAGGAAATGCCGAACTTGACCGGAGAGAAGGCGATGCCCTTTTTGATCACGCTGTTCTCGGCATTCCATTTCTGAATTGCTGCCTTGCGCGCGGCATAGTCGCTGGAATTCAACAAGGCTTCGGTCATGCCGTGAAGTTCGAAATCTTCGACTTCCATGCCATAAGGGGTGGTGTTTGGCGTATCGCCGCCACTGCGATCAGGGGCATGGTCATCGGTACCCGCCGGGGCAGCGTAATAGTTCCTGCGGCGCAGCTCGACCGGGTCCAGACCCAACTCATGCGCGGCGTGGTCCATGACGCGTTCGATTCCAACCATACCCTGAGGGCCTCCAAACCCCCGATAGGCGGTGGCAGATTGGGTGTTGGTTTTCAGCCGGTGACTTTCGATCCGCGCATTGGGCAGCAGATACGCATTGTCGGAATGCAGCATCGCCCGGTCCGCGACGGGCAGCGACAGGTCTTGTGCCCATCCGCATATGGCGTGGTGCAGAAAGGATACCCCCTGAATATGCCCGTCCTGATCGAACCCGGCCCTATAGCCAATGCGAAAGGCATGCCGCTTACCGGTGATGATCATGTCGTCATCGCGGTCATAGCGCATCTTGCAGGCTGTGCCGGTTGCCCGCGCAGCCACTGCGCAGGAAACAGCCAGAGCGTTGCCCTGGCTTTCCTTGCCCCCGAACCCGCCGCCCATGCGCCGGGTTTCAACGCGCACAGCATGCATGGGAACACCCAGAGCCTCTGCCACTTTGTGCTGAATCTCAGTCGGGTGCTGGGTCGAGCTATGGACCAGCATATCAGCACCCTCATTCGGCACCGCCAGTGCGGCTTGACCTTCCAGATAGAAATGCTCTTGCCCGCCAAGCTCAAAACTGCCTTCGATCACATGCGCCGCGCCTGCGATGGCGGCGTCTGCATCACCTTTGGTGTAGATGCGCGGGCCGTCCTCGAACCGACTGTCGGCGGCCAGCGCCTCTTCAATCGTCAGAATTGGCGTTTCTTCAGCATAGTCGATCTTGCCCAGTCGTGCAGCTTTGCGCGCGGCCAGATGGCTGGTGGCGACAACCAGAAATACGGGCTGCCCGATATAGTGGACAGAGCCGTCCGACAACAAAGGTTCATCGTGAATGGACGGTGAGACATCATTCGCAAAGGGCAGGTCTTCGGCGGTCATCACCATGACGACACCGTCGGCGGCCTTGACTGCAGACAGGTCAATCGCGGCGATTGTGCCCTTGGCGATGGGGCTGAGACCAAAGGCCAGATGCAACGTGCCTTTTGGTGTTGGGATATCGTCCACATAGCGGGCCGAACCGGAGACATGCAGCGGCGCGGCGTCATGAGGCAGTGGTTTTGTCACGCTCATGCCGACACCTCCAGCACATTGGTTGCCTGGCCCTGATCTTCAAGGAAATAACGCTCCAGCATCGCTTTCGCCGTCTCAAGGCGGTAATGAGCCGAGGCGCGCATATCTGACATTGGCGCGTAATCCTCGGCAAACATCGTCAGAGCGGATTGAACGGTAGCAGCCGTCCATGGCTTGCCGGTCAACGAAGCTTCGACTTGAGTGGCGCGTTTCGGAACGCCCGCCATGCCGCCAAATGCGATGCGCGCCTGAGTGACGGTACCTTCTGCAACGGTAATGTTGAAACACCCACAAACGGCCGAAATATCCTGATCAAACCGTTTGCTGAGCTTGTAGCATTTCAACCGATCCGCCTGGCGCGGGAAGCTTACGGCTTCGACGAATTCTCCGGGTACGCGATCCTGTTTTCCATAGTCGATGAAGAACTTTTCCAAGGGCAGCGTTCGCCTTGTGTCGCCTTTGCGCAGGTGCAGGCTGGCGCCCAGGGCAATCAGTGCAGGCGGGTTGTCACCGATTGGTGACCCATTGGCGATATTACCGCCTACGGTTGCGGCGTGCCGCACCTGTACGCTGGCATAGCGGCGGATCATTTCAGCATAAGAGGGGTGCAGATCCCCCAGCGCTTCGCCCATGCGGTTCATATCGACCATGGCACCAAGGCGAATTTCATTGTCAGTAACCGTGATCTGTTTCAGATCATCGCAACCGTTCATGAAGATTACTGTTTTCAGGTTGCGCAACTGTTTGGTGACCCAAAGGCCTACATCGGTCGCGCCAGCGACCAGGGTGGCCTCTGGGTGTTCGGCATAAATGGCGGCAAGCTCGTCCGAGGACCGCGGCAGCATAGGAGACGCGGCGGGTGCTGCGTCAGGCTTGTCCTTGACCCAGACGGGAACAGGGTGCTTTTCGACGGCTTTGGCGGCACGGATAATCGGCGCATAGCCCGTGCATCGGCACAGGTTCCCGGCCAGCTGTGTGTCGTGATCGGTTGCACCATTCGCATGCCCGGCCACCATCGACATTACAAAGCCGGGGGTGCAAAAGCCACATTGCGACCCGTGCAGATCAACCATTGCCTGCTGTACCGGGTGGGCCTTCCCGTCCGGGCTGCTGGCGCCTTCGACGGTGCGCACCGCTTTGCCGTGGAGCTGAGGCAGGAACAGAATGCAGGAGTTCAGAGCTTTGGCTCCTCCCTGATCCGTCACCATGACAGTGCAGGCACCGCAATCACCTTCGTTGCAGCCTTCTTTGGTGCCGGTCAGAGAGCGATCCTCGCGCAGCCAATCCAACAAGGTGACTGTCGGATCGACATTCGCCAACTCCACTGTCTCTCCGTTCAGAAGAAACGTGATATCCATTCGTGAAACCCGTCGCGTTACCGAATTGCGCCTCTGAATGCTCTCCTTCGATGCGACGTAGAAAGAGTGCGGGCGGATAGCTTGCCACTAGATGTTAGAAACAGCGCAGCCAATCTGGCAAGAAAAACCGCGCTTCTGATGTATCATTTCATTGGTCCGATCCTTGTGTTTCATGTGGTTTCGATGTTCATCACATTGAAAATAAAAGGTTTTGTAGCATGTTTCACCCTCAGAGTCCGAAGCACCTTATGGATTTCCCGAACAATCAGCGCCTGTTTTTTTGGCAATCCGAACCTAAGGTTCAGGCTTTTGTACCATCACTGGCTGCGATAGCGTGGGCGGCATGAGCAGCACTCCACGATTCATCCACCTCCGCGTTCACACCGAATATTCCCTGCTGGAAGGCGCCGTGCGGCTGAAAAAGCTGCCTGGTCTGTGTGAAAAGCTTGAGATGCCCGCCGTCGCCGTCACGGACACCAACAGCATGTTCTCTGCGCTGGAGTTTTCGGTCACCGCCAGCGGGGCGGGTGTTCAGCCGATCATGGGGTGCCAGGTCGACCTGACCTACCTGCAGGCGCAACCGGGCGAGAAAGCGAAAGCCCCCGCGCCGCTGGTGCTGCTGGCGCAGTCAGAGGTCGGGTATGAAAACCTAATGAAGCTCAGCTCTTGCCTGTATGTGGACAAGGGCGGGCAGTTGCCGCAGGTGACATTGGATGAACTGACAGAGCGCTCGGATGGTCTGATCTGCCTGTCTGGCGGCCCCGACGGACCGGTGGGTCGCTTGTTGCAGCAAGGGCAGCGCCCAGCGGCCGAGGTCTTGGTGGATCGCCTTGCAACCATGTTCCCGGATCGTCTGTATGTCGAATTACAGCGCCATCCAGGCGAGGGTGGTCAGCCCGAGGCCGAACGTCTGACCGAGCGCGGCCATGTTGAAATGGCCTATGCCAAGAACCTTCCGCTGGTGGCTACCAACGATGTCTACTTCCCGACCACGGACATGTACGAAGCGCATGATGCGTTGATCTGTATTGCCGAGGGCGCTTATGTCGATCAGCAGGATGGCCGCCGCCGTCTGACCGCACAGCATTATTTCAAGTCGCAGCAGGAAATGGCGACCCTGTTCGCCGATCTGCCCGAAGCAATCGAAAACACGGTCGAGATCGCCAGGCGCTGTGCGTTCATGGCCTATCGCCGCGATCCGATCCTGCCGAAATTCGCCGATGACGAGGTGGCCGAGCTGCGCCGCATCGCCAATGAAGGTCTGCAGAAACGTCTGGCCGTGATCCCGCATGCGGTAACCCCTGAAGAGTATCAGAAGCGGCTGGATTTCGAACTGGACATCATCGAGGGCATGGGGTTTCCCGGTTATTTCCTGATCGTTGCCGATTTCATCCAATGGTCAAAGGATCAGGACATCCCGGTTGGGCCGGGGCGGGGCTCGGGCGCGGGGTCGCTGGTGGCCTATGCGCTGACGATCACCGACCTTGATCCGTTGCGTTATTCGCTGCTGTTCGAACGTTTCCTGAACCCTGAACGGGTATCGATGCCTGACTTCGATATCGACTTCTGCATGGACCGCCGCGAAGAGGTGATCCGCTACGTGCAGCAGAAATATGGGCGCGACAAGGTTGGGCAGATCATAACTTTTGGCGCGCTGCTGTCGAAGGCCGCCGTGCGTGACATCGGGCGGGTTTTGCAGATGCCATACGGGCAGGTGGATCGCCTGTCCAAGATGATCCCGGTCGAAGGGGTGAAACCCGTCTCGATTGAAAAGGCGCTTAAAGACGAACCGCGTCTGCGTGAAGAGGCGCGTAATGAAGAGGTTGTGGACCGTCTGCTGACTTATGGCCAGCAGGTCGAGGGGCTGTTGCGAAACGCGTCGACCCACGCGGCTGGTGTGGTGATTGGCGACCGTCCGCTGGATGCGCTGGTGCCGCTGTATCAGGATCCGCGTTCCGACATGCCTGCGACCCAGTTCAACATGAAATGGGTAGAACAGGCCGGGCTGGTCAAGTTCGACTTTCTGGGTCTGAAGACACTGACCGTGATCCAGAATGCGATGGATCTGATCTTCAAATCCGGGCGCGACCTGCACATCGCTGCTGACGGAACCGAGCTGTACGAAGCCGCCGAGGGGGCGGCGAACCAGATTAACGCCATCCCGCTGGATGATGAAGCGACTTACAAACTCTACTCAGCGGCCAAGACCGTAGCGGTGTTCCAGGTGGAATCCTCGGGCATGATGGATGCGCTCAAGCGGATGAAACCGGATTGTATCGAGGATATCATCGCCCTCGTCGCGCTATACCGTCCGGGCCCGATGGAGAACATCCCCAAGTTCTGCGAGGTCAAGAACAAGCTGAGCGAACGGGACACGCTGCACCCTTCCATCGACCATATCCTTGACGAAACCCAAGGCATTATCGTCTACCAGGAACAGGTTATGCAGATCGCTCAGGAAATGGCGGGCTATAGCCTTGGCGGAGCGGATTTGCTGCGCCGCGCGATGGGTAAGAAAATTCAGGAGGCGATGGACGCAGAGCGGCCTAAGTTCCTCAAAGGCGCTGCTGAGAATGACGTGGACGAGGCTAAGGCGACCGAGGTCTGGAACCTGTTGGATAAATTCGCCAACTATGGCTTCAACAAATCCCACGCTGCCGCCTATGCCGTGGTCAGCTATCAGACCGGCTGGTTGAAGGCGAACCACCCGGTCGAGTTCATGGCCGGGGTCATGAACTGCGATATCCATCTGACTGACAAGCTGGCGGTTTACTTCGAGGAAGTCCGCAAAGGGTTGGAACTGCCTTACATACCGCCCTGCGTGAACCGCTCGCAATCCACGTTTGACGTGGTGGATCAGCATCTGGTTTACGCGCTGGGCGCGTTGAAAAACGTCGGCGTTGAGGCGATGAATTTGGTAGTAGAAGGACGTGCAGGCAAACCGTTCGTCAACCTCTTCGACTTTGCCCGCCGCGTTGATCTGAAGAAGGTCGGCAAGCGGCCCTTGGAAATGCTGGCGCGTGCTGGCGCGTTTGATGAACTCGACAAGAACCGCCGCCGCGTCTTCGAAAGCCTTGATCCGCTGGTGCAATATTCAGCTGCGATCCACGATCAGAAGAACTCGAACCAGGTATCGCTGTTCGGCGAGGCGGGCGACGACCTGCCCGAGCCACGCCTTTCGCCGACGCCGGACTGGTTGCCTGCCGAGCGTTTGAGCGAAGAGTTCAAGGCCATCGGATTTTACCTGTCCGGCCACCCGCTGGATGATTATATGCCTGCCCTAAAACGCAAGCAGGTACTGACACTGGATGAGGTGATGGAAAAGGCACGCTCGGGTCCGCTGATCGCCAAGATGGCCGGTGTAGTGGCTGGGCGGCAGGAACGGAAATCTGCGCGCGGAAACCGGTTTGCCTTTGCCCAACTTTCTGACCCTACAGGTGCCTATGAGGTCACACTGTTTTCCGAAACGCTGGAGAAATCCCGTGAGTTTCTGGAAACCGGTGCACAGGTGGTGCTGACCGCCGAAGCAACGATGGAGGCCGATCAACTCAAACTGCTAGGCCGGTCCGTCGGGCGGGTAGATGCGGTCGTGGCCGAGGCAGGGGCGACCGGGCTGCGCATTTTTGTTGATCAGTCGCAGGTTCTGCCCACAGTTGCCAAAGTTCTGGAAGATGCCGCTGGCGCAGCCAAGGGGGCTGCGAAAGGGCCTATCCATCTGTGCCTGCTTGATCCTGGCCTGCCGGGAGATGTCGAGATGGACCTTGGCCAGGAATTCCCGATCAACCCGCAGATCAAAGGGGCGATCAAGTCGCTGGACGGCGTGATGTCGGTCGAGGAAATCTGACCGCCCCTGAAAAGTTGCCTGACATTCGCCCGCCGGATAGTCTGAAGACAGAATGAGATTTTCTGGTGATGCCGCAGGAGGGCAACCATATGACGATCCCACATTTCGGTTTTCGAACATTGATATTGGCCGCGTCGATGGCCTTGGTCACCGCCGGGTCGGCGGTGGCGGACGACAAGAAGAAAAAGAACACCATCGAAGGCGCGTTGATCGGGGCGGGCGTCGGTGCTTTGATTGGTGATGGCAAGGGCGCGGCAATCGGCGGCGTGGCCGGGGCCTTTATTGGACATAACTGGAAATGACTGCGATGCGTTTGACCCAAATGAAAACCGCTCTCGCAAGCCTGTGCATGATCGTTCCGGGCATGGCCATCGCAGACGAAGCTGCTGAACAAATGGTTCAGGACGCATTGCCCGTCATGTATCATACCTGTGCAACGGTGGTTGAAGAGTCGGACGGTGATGAGACCTATATCTTTGCGGTTGTCGAGAAGATGACAGCACTGTCGATCTATAACCGCCAGATTGATATCAATGATCACGCAAGCACGGACGAGGACAAAGCGAAACTGAGCGAGACCTTCATAGCCGCATTGAGAGAGGGCTGCGCCGAGGACCAGCATGCCCTGTTGGGCGGGGTTGTCGACAATGCGGTGAAAACGACGCTCGGCTTGTAATCGCTCAATAATGCGGCGGGCGTTCGTCTCCGAGGATGATGCCGCCTGATCCTTCTTGTGCCCGTTCACCTTCGCGGCGCATCAGCACCTCAACCCGGCGGGTCAAGTTGTCGATCTCATCCTGCTGGCGCGTGACGATTGTGTTCAGATCTTCGACCGTGCGGGTCAGATGGGCGATCTGCTCTTCCAGATGTTGCATTGGAAACTCCTGTCTCGCGCCGGTCATAACGGCACCGGCTGTGCAAGGCCAGCGAAAGCGCGCCTTGCCCCGAAACGGGCCATGGGATAGACCGCGCGCGGAACACTTAACGCCCAAGGACGCCCCAAATGGCCAAGCCCAAGAAACAGCCCCGCCCCAAGGCCGTAACGCCGAAGGGGTTTCGCGACTATTTTGGCGAGGAAGTCACGCAGCGCACCGAGATGCTGCGGACTATCGCGGGTGTCTATCATCGCTATGGCTTTGATGCTTTGGAGAGCAGCGCGGTCGAAACGGTCGAAGCGCTGGGCAAGTTCCTGCCTGACGTGGATCGTCCGAACGAAGGCGTCTTTGCCTGGCAGGAATTCGATGAGAACGACAAGGGCGATTGGATGGCCCTGCGCTATGACCTGACCGCGCCATTGGCCCGCGTCTATGCGCAACACCGCAACGATCTGCCGACACCTTATCGCCGCTATGCGATGGGTCCGGTCTGGCGCAACGAAAAGCCAGGTCCAGGGCGGTATCGCCAGTTTTATCAATGTGATGCGGATACGGTGGGTACCGCATCAATGGCGGCGGATGCCGAGATTTGCGCCATGTTGTCGGATACGCTGGAAACCGTGGGCATCCCGCGCGGTGACTATCTGGTGCGGGTGAATAATCGCAAGGTTCTGAACGGCGTGCTCGAGGCGATGGGTCTGGGCGAAGACGCTGCCGCCCGTGACAGCGTGCTGCGCACCATCGACAAGTTCGATAAGGTGGGCGAAGCAGGCGTGCGCGAATTGCTGACCAAGGGTCGTCTGGACGCGTCAGGTGCCTTCATCGACGGCGTGGGTCTAAGCGATGATCAGGCAGAACCGGTCATCGCCTTCCTGACCTCTAAAGCTGCAGATACCGCAGGAACGCTGGCCAATCTGCGTGCCGCCGTGGGTGACAGCCAAATCGGTGCGGATGGCATTGGCGAACTGGAACAGATCGGGACCTTGCTGGAAGCCGGCGGCTATGGCGCGGATCGGATCGAGATTGACCCATCGGTCGTGCGTGGGTTGGGCTACTACACCGGTCCGGTCTATGAGGCCGAGTTGACCTTTGATATCTTTGACGAGAAAGGCCGCAAGCGGCAGTTCGGCTCTGTCGCAGGCGGCGGGCGCTATGACGATCTGGTCAAGCGTTTCACTGGACAGGAAGTGCCCGCGACCGGCGTCTCGATCGGGGTTGACCGTCTGCTGGCCGCCCTGCGCGAAAAGGGGCGGATCAGCGCACAGGCCAAGGGGCCGGTGGTTGTCACCGTCATGGATCGCGACCGCATGGCGGATTATCAGGCCATGGTGGCCGAGCTGCGCAATGCAGGTATCCGGGCCGAGGTCTATCTGGGGAACCCCAAGAACTTTGGCAATCAGCTGAAATATGCGGACAAGCGGAACTCACCCATTGCGGTCATCGAAGGTGGTGATGAAAAGGCGAACGGGATCGTGCAGATCAAGGACCTGATCCTTGGCGCCAAGATTGCAGAAAGCGCCACTCTTGAGGAATGGAAAGAACGCCCAAGTCAGTTTGAGGTTCCGCGCGGTGATCTGGTCGCCAAGGTGCGCGAAATTCTGGACAATCAGGACTGAGCCATGGCCAACCGTACTCAGATACAGACGCGCGCCGCGATGATGCGGGTGCGTTTCGAGACCGCAGGTGCCCGGGTTGTTGATCCGCCTCTGTTGCAACCGGCTGAAACGTTGCTGGACCTCTATGGGGAAGACATTCGCGCCCGTGCTTACGTTACCTCGGATGCGCTGCATGGTGAACAAATGCTGCGCCCGGATTTCACGCTGCCGGTGGTGCAGATGCACATGTCCGACGGTGCCGAACCGGCGCGCTATACCTATTCGGGTGAGGTGTTTCGGCGGCAGGAACACGATCCGGATCGCGCGAATGAATATATCCAGGTCGGGTATGAGGTGTTTGATCGCACCGATCCGGCCAGTGCCGATGCCGAAGTGTTTTCGCTGTTCGCGTTGCAACTGCGTGGGTTGCCCCTGCGGGCGGCAACCGGCGATATCGGTATTCTGACCGCTGCTGTCCAGGGACTGAGGACTTCCGACCGGCGCAAGGCGGCGCTGATGCGCCATCTGTGGCGGCCCCGCCGTTTTCGCGTCTTGCTGGACCGTTTCGCTGGGCGCAAGCCGGGGCCTGAAGGACGCAAGACCTTACTCGAGGCTGCTGACCCTTTGGCAACCGACGCGCCTATGATCGGCAAGCGCCGCGCCTCTGAAATTCAGGCACGGATCGAAGCCCTGCGTGAGGATCGTGATACCCCACCGATTTCCGACAACGAACTGGCCGGGTTGGAAACCCTGCTGAACGTCCGCGAAACCATGCCCTTTGCGCTTGAACAGCTGCGCGACGTGGCGGTGGACTTGCCGCAGATCACCCCGGCACTGGACCGGCTTGAGGCGCGGATCGCGGCCTTGCAAGCGCGCGGCGTGGATGTGGACAGGTTGGATTTCGAAGCGTCTTATGGCCGGACCTCGATGGAGTATTATGATGGGTTTGTCTTTGGTTTCTACGCCGAGGGCCGGCCGGATTTGCCGCCCATTGCCACTGGGGGGCGCTATGATGCACTGACCCGCCACTTGGGCAAAGGGGCAGAAATCCCCGCAGTTGGCGGCGTGCTGCGCCCGGACCTGATGCTGGAGATTGAGGAGGACGCGCAATGAGCCTGAAACTGGGCGTGCCTTCAAAGGGCCGGTTGATGGAAAAGACCTTTTCGTGGTTCGAAAAGCGCGGCATCACCCTGTCTCGCAGTGGGTCGGACCGCGAATATGCCGGTAAGGTGGAAGGGATCGAGGGTGTCTCGCTGATCCTGTTATCGGCGGGGGAAATTCCGCGTGAATTGGCTGCTGGTCGCATTCATCTTGGCGTCACCGGAATTGATCTGGTGCATGAAAAGCTGCCGCGCTGGGAACAGCAGGTCGAAGAAGTATCTCCGCTTGGGTTTGGCAAGGCCGATCTGATCATCGCTACGCCAGCCTGCTGGGTCGACGTGGACACGCTTGATGACCTTGACGCGGCGGCAGCGGCTTTTCGCAAGACCCACGGCCACCGCCTGCGGATTGCCACCAAATACCACCGGTTGGTGCGTGAATTTCTGACAGATGCGGGCGTGGCCGATTATACGCTGGTCGACAGCCAGGGGGCGACCGAAGGCACGGTAATGAATGAAACCGCCGAAGCGATTGCCGATATCACGTCAACGGGGGAAACCCTGCGCGCCAACCATCTGAAAATCCTGACAGACGGGCTGATCCTGCAATCGCAAGCAACCCTATGGCGCAGCCGGGTGGCCAAGTATACGGACGAAGACAAGGATGTTCTGACTGAGGTGCTCGACCGTCTGGCCTGATTACAGCACGCCGATATCCGCCAGCGCGCGGTTTAGATCATCGGGCAGGGCATCGTCCTGCGCGCGGGTTTTTGGCAGATCGGCGGGGGTGTCCTCAGGCTTGAGATAACGCCACCCCTGAAAGGGGCGCTTCAGGGCGTTCTGGGTGCGATGAACCTCAGGATCCAGAATAATGGCGCAGCGGCGAATGCCGTCATCCCCGATCACTTCGTCCATTCGTAGGATGCGCTGACGGCATTGCACAACGCCTTTGATCACCCAATAGATTGATCCGCCATTCAGAATCTCTGCCTCGCGTTTGGGCCACATGCGTGTCACGTGGCGCGGCAATCCGTCCTCGTAAAGAGGCATGCGACTCTCCTGCCATGCGATCAGCGTGTCGACGCTTTCTGATCCGACGGACAGTTTTATGAGGTTTACGTACTTATCCACAGCTTTCCCACAGAGTCGTCCCAAGGCTACCTTTATATTGTAGCCTTCTGCACCGCTTCATCAAGGTGTTGTGGTGAAGGTGCGAATTGGGCTAATCTGGATACCTCTTTCAAGACAGGGAATCACCAATGAGCCGCTTTGCCGCCCCCATCGCCGAGCAGATCTGGGACATGAAATACCGCTTTAAACAGGCGGATGGAACACCCATCGACCAAACGGTTGAAGACAGCTGGCGCCGTATCGCTCGCGATCTGGCCCGCGTGGAACAGGACCCTGCTCATTGGGAAGACAAGTTCTTTGAGGCGTTGGAGGATTTCAAATATCTGCCCGCCGGACGCATCACCGCCGGTGCGGGCACTGCACGCCGGGTGACCCTGTTCAACTGTTTTGTCATGGGAACCATACCAGACAGCATGGGCGGTATTTTCGATATGTTGAAAGAGGCCGCCCTGACCATGCAGCAGGGTGGGGGGATCGGCTATGATTTCTCAACCATTCGTCCGCGTGGGGCGGATGTACACGGGGTGGCGGCGGACGCCTCGGGGCCGCTGAGCTTTATGGATGTGTGGGACGCGATGTGCCGCACGATCATGTCTGCGGGGTCGCGCCGCGGGGCGATGATGGCGACCATGCGCTGCGATCATCCCGATATCGAACAGTTCATCACCGCCAAATCCGACCCGGCCCGTCTGCGCATGTTCAACATGTCGGTTCTGGTGACAGATCCGTTTATGGAGGCAGTCAAGGCCGATGGCCCGTGGGAACTGGTGTTTGATGGCAAGGTCTATCACACCATCCAGGCCCGCGATCTATGGAACAAGATCATGCAGGCCACTTACGACTATGCCGAGCCAGGTGTGATCTTCATCGATCGGATCAATGCCGCCAACAACCTCAGCTATGTCGAGACCATCGCGGCGACGAACCCCTGCGGCGAACAGCCCCTGCCGCCTTATGGCGCCTGCCTGCTGGGCTCGATCAACCTGGCGCGTTTGGTGACCGGACCGTTCGAGGATGCCGCTCATCTGGATGAGGCCGCGCTGAAAGAGCTGGTCGCCACCGCCGTTCGCATGATGGACAATGTGGTCGACGCCTCGAAATTTCCGCTGGCCGAACAAGAGGCTGAGGCGCAAGACAAACGCCGCATTGGTTTGGGTGTCACCGGGCTGGCCGATGCACTGTTGATGCTGGGTCTACGCTATGGCTCTGACGAGGCGGCGCGTCAGACCGAGCGCTGGTTGCACGCAATCGCCCGCGCCGCGTATCTGGCGTCGGTCGATTTGGCAAAGGAAAAGGGGGCGTTTCCCTTGTTCGAAGCCGAGAAATACCTGGCCAGCGGCACAATGCTGCAGATGGATGACGACGTACGCAATGCGATCCGCGAACACGGCATCCGCAACGCGCTGCTGACGTCGATTGCCCCGACGGGGACGATATCCCTGTACGCGGGCAACGTCTCTTCGGGGATCGAACCGGTCTTTGCCTATGCGTATACGCGCAAGGTCCTGCAAAAAGATGGCTCACGCACCGAAGAAGAAGTCGTGGATTACGCCGTTCAGATGTGGCGCGACAAGTTTGGTGATAAGGACCTGCCCGACTATTTCGTCAACGCGCAGACGCTGCCTCCGTCTGATCATGTCAAGATGCAGGCGGCGGCACAGAAATGGATCGACAGCTCGATTTCCAAGACGATCAACTGCCCCGAGGATATCAGCTTTGACGCTTTCAAAGATGTCTACATGCAGGCCTGGGATCAGGGCTGCAAAGGGTGCACGACCTATCGCCCCAACGATGTGACGGGGTCGGTTCTGACCGTATCAGAGAGTGCCGACAAAGCTCCTGGAGAAAGTGCGGATGCGCCGCACGAGGTTGATGGCGGTGATGTCATCTATATGTCCGAACCGCTGGACCGCCCACAATCGCTAGAGGGGTCAACATATAAGTTGAAATGGCCCGACAGCGAGCATGCGATTTACCTGACCATAAATGACATCGTCATTGGCGGCCGCCGTCGTCCGTTCGAGGTCTTCATCAACTCCAAGAACATGGAGCATTACGCATGGACGCTTGCGCTGACCCGCATGATCTCGGCCGTGTTCCGTCGGGGCGGTGATGTGTCCTTTGTGGTCGAGGAACTCAAGGCGGTGTTCGACCCGCGCGGCGGGGCCTGGGTGAAAGGCAAATACATCCCCTCGATCCTGGCCGCGATTGGCGGAGTGATCGAGCAGCACTTGATCAATATCGGCTTCCTTGAGGGCGAAGGGATGGGGCTGAAATCCGACCCTCAGGCGCAAGTGGTCAACCTCGACGGCCCCCGCGGCAAAGCCTGCCCGTCCTGCGGTCAGTTCGACATGGTGATGATCGAAGGATGCATGACCTGCCGTAGCTGCGGTCACTCTAAATGCGGGTGAGCTGAAGTAGTGGATTCTGTTGTTGGTACACCAAGCAATTGAGACCCAAATCAGCGATTTTTTCGCCCAAAGACAAGGTCTTTGTCGGCCAAGTATCAAAATCCCCTTGTTATCGTAGGGGCGGGAAAGCGTTTGATTTTCTTAACAGATGCTTTCTCAGCCAGTATCAATAGTACGAAGGTATTGACGTGCGTCCGGCAATAGGGCTGTTTCATTCTATGACGACATCACAGCATATCTTTCTCATACGATTTCTCTGATCTGCCCCTGTTAGGGCCGACCGTTGGCTGCTTCTCAATTCTACTCTTCTTCGCACGTTGTCGGTCGGTTTTTCTCACTGGATAGATGAGGGAACTGCTATGAAGACCATCAAACTCCTACTCGCCACTGATCCCAATTTTAAAAAAGATGCTCTTATGCATCGGTTCACTGAATATTTGAAGAAATTGCGCAAAACGCGGCTAGCCAGAGAATTCATCGGAGACGATGAACATTCGGTCGATCTCGGCGGAGATGATTTCGATAAAGTTGCTCGCGAACTATCGGATGGTGTCGCGCTAACTTGAGATGACAAGCGGCGCATCAAAAATCTAGTTCAGCGCATCCCAAAACACAGGGCTGAAGCCTCAGGTCTTAGGCATCTTTCGGAGAAAGAAATCTAACGACTGCGCCCACTAATGAATGAGGTTCGCTTGGTGGAGCCGAGAGACGAGCACTGGGTGGACGAGACAGTATCTTCTTTACATGAAGAAATGCCGTGGATGTCTGCCGCCACCAATGAGGGCTGGCACGCGTTGCGGCGCATCTCTAGTACCAAAGATACAGTCTCGTTGCCGAAGGACAGGTCCGTGTACATATAGTCGGTGAGAAAGCTCCATTTCCTGTTACTGGCGGCAAAGGCTCCCATAAAGGCAAAGTCCAGATTCTCAAGCGCGTCGCCAAACATGAGTGCGCCCTTGATCTGCCCTGCGGGTGTATCGATTGCGGTTTTGGTCTCGGGCGCGAACAGGTAGATCGTTGCCTCGTAGTTCCAGTCAGTATTCTGAGCAGACGCGGGCCCGGATGCCGGCAACTGCCGGCACGATTGCGGTCAAGATCGTTTTCATAGGCAGTGCCTTTTGAGCTAATGTTTCATTGTGTGCCGGGTGGCTTCAGAGATAGCAGAAGCTGAGCAGCTCAGCGGTCCGCTCTGAGGTTCCGGATTCTGGCAAGAGCAGTCACTCGCTATCTCCTTGCGGCACAGGTTTTCCTTCCAGCTCTGCCTGTGCGGCCAGAAGTGCGGGATGTTCCGGATTGGCTGATAGAGCTTCTGCCACAACCGCGGCGGCAGCAACGCGTCCTTGGGTTGCCGCTGTGATCCTGGCCAGTATCATCCATGCATCCAGCCGTTGCGGATCCAGCCGCACCACCTCGCGGAACGCGGATGTGGCCATGCCCATGTTGCGCATGGTCAGTGCCACACCGCCCAGTTGGAGGTGGGTTTCAGGAAAATCGAGCCGGTTTGCCATGGCATCCTGCCATTCAGCCATGGCGGCTTGCAGCTCTCTGGCGGTTCCGTTCTGGAGGCGGTTCTCCGTATCACCCAGCATCGCGCGGGCAGCGGCCATGCGCACATTGCGGGCAGGGTCGGCAAATACAGCGGCCAGGCGCTTGCCCCTTTCCTGAAGCGGTGCAAGGCGCTGCAGAGAGGCCGCGGCAGCGCGGACAAGCGGATCCGGGTCCCGCAGCAGGTCCGTCAGCCTAGCGGCGAACAGCGGGTCGTTGGACTGCTCCAGAAGCCAGAGCGCAGTGGCCCGCACGATGCCCGGCTGGCTGGTATTCTGCGCAAGCGCTGTCAAGTCGCCGGCGGCCGCTGCCGCATCGGCACGCCCCCGCGCCAGCACCTCCCCGTAATGTCGGCCACGGTTTCTGTCGTCCGGATACCAAGCGGAAATCTGTGCAGCTGCCCAGGCTGCGTCCTGGCCGCGGTGGCAGGCGGTGCAGGCATCCGGTGCTCCCGTCACCGGCGAAAGATCCGGCCGGGGAATGCGGAAGGAGTGATCGGCGCGCCAGTCGTTGCCCATGTAGAGGCGTTCTGGCATGTGGCAGGACTGGCACTTCGCTCCAGCGCTGCTTTCCGGGTGGAAGTGATGTGCAGGGCTGTCGTAGTCTGCTGCTGTGAGTGTTGGGAAATCCGGATTGCCCGCCGCGCTGTGGCATTGGGTGCAAAGGCCGTTGCCTTCTGCCTTCAGCTCCAGACTGTGCGCGCCGTGGCAATTCAGGCAAGTCACGCCCCGAGCATGCATCTTAGATTGCAGAAAGGAGCCGTAGACATAGACCTCGTCCTGGATCTGCCCGTCCGCGTGGTAAAGTCCTGGGCGCAAAAGTGCGAGCGTGTAGGCATCATGAAAACGCGTGCCTGGCACCGGGTTGCCGTCCAAGTTGGCTTCGCGTCTGGAATGGCACGTCGCGCATTGTTCGACTGCCTGCCGAGGATCGGCGAAATCCACAGGAAATCCATGGTTTGCGGGCGGCGGTGTCCTTGTCGTTTCCCATGTATCAGCCCAATCAACGTGGTCCTTTCCCGGTCCGTGGCAGGCCTCGCAGCCAACGCCTATTTCGACCTGGGTTGATGCATAGCTTAAACGGCTTGCGTCGTAGTTTTTGCGGAACCCGGTGGCGTGGCACTCTGCACAGCGCGCATTCCAGGTCTTGTAGGGACCTGTCCAATGCAGACCATCCAACGGAGGCAGGGTCTGGTCCGGATAAAGGTGGAACCACTTCTCCTCTTCGGTGTCCCAGGCTACGTCAAAACTCTGCAGTTGCCCCGGTTCGGTCTCGAGAAGATATTGCTGCAGCGGTTCGATCCCCGCAACCGAATGCACTTGGTATTCCGCCTGCGATCCATCCTTTTCGATCACCTCGACGTAGTATTCGCCCTCCGCTCCTGTCTGAAACCGGGCAGTCATACCGTCATGGTGAAAGGCCGTTCCGCCGAAGTCACCTGCGACCGTCTCCCGCGACGGCGTTGTCCAGGCCTGAGCGTGATGCGATCCTGCCCAGCCTGCGGCACTGTCCTTATGGCAACCGGTGCAACGATCCGACCCCAAGTAGCCATCAAGGCTCTGGGCCATCGCTGGCAGACCCAGCAGCAAGAGAAGGATCAAGACTACAATCTGCATTTTCAGAGGGCCATCCGGTTTTCTGGGTCGTTCATGCACAGGGATGGTGCAGGGCTTCATTCGCGGCTCGGCCAGATCCGCTCCCAATCACGGGCCATGTCGATTACCAGCCAACCGCGGCTAGCTGCTTCATCAAGTCCGCGTGCAAGCTGCCCGATATGGCTTTCACGGCCGTAAGCGTATTCGCGTTCGCTGTCAGTATGGTGCAGCAGGATGCCCAGCCGCGCACCTTCGCCCGCAGTAGTCCACTCAAGCATCTGGAAATCTCCATCGGAATTTCCCACTGCGATCACCGGCCGTCGCCCGATGCGGGCCTCGATAGCAATGGGCTTACCTGCCTTGTCGTCAATGAAGAATAAACCGGGGTCCTTCATCACCCGCGGCGGTCCGTCCCCGGCGGAATAACTGCCATTTCCGATGGACCCGATGACCTGCTCGGGCGGAATGTTATAGGCGCTTTCAGAGAACACCCGGATGAAATGCAGGCCGCCGCCTGAGGCGATGTAAGTACGGAAGCCTTCATCGCGCAGATAGGTCAAGAGCTCCAGCATGGGTTGATAGACCATTTGGTCATAGGCCAGGCCTGTGCCGGAATGCCTGGCCGTGTCCAGCCAGCTGCGCACGGCGGCCTGGAACTCGTCCACCGTCAGGCCGGAGTGGGTGGTGGAGACGATTTCCAAAAGTCCCTCAGTGCCCGAGGCGGCCACTGTCTCCATGTCGCCTTCGACTGCGGCCCGCAGCACGTCAGACGTGAGCACCCCGGGATCAGCAGCGGCCATTTCTTTCAATCGGTCGATGGCAAATAGCAGTTGAAAGTAGACCGGCTGTTCTGCCCAGAGCGTGCCGTCATTGTCGAAGGTCGCAATACGCGCGGCCGGGGTGACATAATCAGGTGAATCCGGGTCCGTTATGCCTTCGACAAACGCAATGATCCGATCCTTGGTGGCCGTATCCGTCCAAGACGGCAAAGGGTCAGCGAGCGGAGCTGATGCAAACAGAATTGTCAAAGGAATTGAAATTAGCAGAGCACGCATAGGGACAACCTTCGCAAGTGCAGGGAAAGGGATGCCGAGGCAACCGGAAAATTAGGCGCCCCGACGGAATACTCCGTCGGGACGAAGTGGGATGAGTCTACTGCGAGCCGCCCGGCTGCGACAGCTTCTCCATTACCTTGTCGAGGCTGAACGAAGCCGCCTCCTGCCGCGGTGGGTATTCTTCGAAGGTTGCCAGGAACTGCCCAACATAAGCCTGGGCCGGCACCAGCATGAAGGCATGGTCGAGCAGCCAGTCGTAATAGGTGTTCGACGTCCGGTAACCGCGTTCATAAGGGTCGCGGCGCAGGTTGAAGATCAGCGGCACGCGCAGCGGCGTCAGCGGCTCCATCCAGGCCCGGAGAGTTCCCCAGGCCTTCTGCTCGAGGAAGGTGATCTTCCAGTTGTTGAGCCGGATCGCCGCGAGGTCGCCGTCGTCAGTGAAGTAGAAGATCTCATTACGCGGGCTCTTGTCCGTGTCACCCTTGAGCATTGGCAATAGGTTGTAGCCGTCGAGATGGACACGATACTCGCGGCCTGCCATTTCCGGAACGGTGATGCCTTCGAGCAAATCTTCCTTGATGGTTTCATTGCCTGCAGCGGCCAGGAATGTTGGCAGCCAATCCATGTGATGCACGATCTCGTTCGAGATCGTTCCGGGCGCGATATTACTGGGCCAGCGGACCATAGCAGGCACCCGCCAGGCGCCTTCCCACTGGGTGTTCTTCTCGCCCCAGAACGGGGTCATTCCGGCATCCGGCCATGTGTTCATATGGACGCCGTTATCAGTGGAATAGAACACGATGGTGTTATCGGCGATGCCGAGCTCGTCAAGCTTTTCGAGGAACTTGCCGATATCCATGTCGTGTTCGATCATGCCGGCAGTGTATTCATCAGCTTTTTCCCCATTGTATAACTCATCCGCGAGCGCGCGGTTCTCTTCGCTGACGTGGGTACGGAAATGCATCCGTGTGCCGCTCCACCACAGGAACCACGGGGTGCCGGCGTTGGTCTGTTCCTCCATCCAGGCAATTGCAGCATCTGATGTCTCGTCGTCCACAATCTCCATCCGCTTCCGGGTCAGTGCCCCGGTATCCTCGATATTCTGGGTGATTTCATTTTCGCCGTAGGTCGCGGTCACGTTCAAAACACCACGCGGACCGAACCGTTCAAGGAACGTCGTGCCGTCTGCCAACACCATATCCTTCGGGTAGTCCTCGTTTTCCGGCTCTTCTTCGGCGTTCAGATGGTAGAGATTTCCGAAAAACACATCGAAACCGTGGTTCGTCGGAAGGTGTTCATCCCGGTCTCCCAGATGGTTCTTTCCGAATTGACCGGTGGCATAGCCTTCGGCTTTGAGGAGGCCGGCAATGGTGGGATCTTCGATCTGCATACCTTCCTTGGCACCGGGCAGGCCGACCTTGGAAAGGCCGGTGCGGAAGACCGACTGGCCCATGATAAAGGATGACCGGCCAGCCGTGCAGGATTGTTCACCGTAGTAGTCGGTGAAGATCATACCTTCTCTGGCAACCCGGTCGATATTCGGCGTTTGATAACCCATCAACCCCATTGTGTATGCGGAGATATTGGACTGGCCGATGTCGTCGCCCCAAATGACGAGAACGTTCGGCTTGCCGCCCGCGCTGCCTTCCTGGGCAAGCGCCGGCGCAATCCCAATGCTTAAAATCAGGAACCCGGCCGCGACGGCCCTGTTCAAATACGAAACTGGCATAATCGGTCACTCCCTCACATTCGCTAACAGTGAAACTTGAGTTGGTCGCAGACAAGCACCAAGCGAGAGGCTTTGTCCGCCCGTAGAACATTTCGAGTGGGATCAACTATCCATAAGTTGAATGTATGGCGCAACACTTTCTTTTTTTTGGGCAATCTTTCGGTTGTCGGCCATTGTGTCTAGGCCGTTGCGGACCGGCACGTCATCAGGAACTGCCATGGCCTGCAAGCGGAGTCCTTGGCGCACGAGCCGGAGGCCCACGCGCACTGCAGGCTTTCCGGTCATCTTTGTCGATGAAGGTCAGGACACAGACCCGGCCTTTGTGGATGCGCTCCGCGAAGTGGCGCAGGCGGTTTCACTAGGCTTCTGTCTCGGCTTCTTCGGCGATCCGGAGCAGAAAATTTACATGCAAGGTGCCGGACAAATTCCGCCTGAAGAGGGATGGGAGATGTCTGACGTCAGCGCCAACCTGACGTTGACGTATTACAATATCATCGAATGCTGCGTTTGCTTCGATGGCCGCTATGAGCCGATTGTGTTGAAAAACTCGAGTATCTGACGGCTGCATTTGCGTCGCCGCTGGCGACATACACGCCTCCCAAAGCAATGTGCCCGCACGCAAAATCCCTGTCGAGCGTCATCCGAATGCCGTGACGGGCGACTAAACTTCTGAAAGTGGCGCATCCTTCCAGTAGCCCGAATGGCAGATTTCGGGATCAGCCGAGAAGATCGAACCTTTGGCTCAACTGCAGCTTTGGGCCGTTACTTTGACGATGGAACCATCCAAAGAACGATGCAATGTCTGGCTGCGTGTCCGGCTAACCAACTTTTACGACCATCTTTCCAAAGTTACCGCCGGCCAGCAGTTGATTGAATGCTTCCGGAGCATTTTCAAGCCCCTCAACCACATGTTCCTTGTAGCTTATTGAACCGTTTTTGAGCCAAGCCGTCATATCGCGGACAAACTCCTGATACACGTCGGCACCAAAGTTGTCGAAGATTATGAAACCCTGCATTCTGACTTTCATCCGCAGGATCGTGCCCATGATCGCAGGGCCCATATCCGGGCCGTCCGGTAGGCCGGGCAGGTTGTACCAGGATACAATCCCGCAGACGGGCACCCGTGCAAACGGGTTCAAGAGCGGCAATACGGCATAGAGAACTTTGCCGCCAACGTTTTCGAAATACACGTCAATTCCACTTGGACAAGCCTCGCGCAGTTGCGCTGCCAGATCATCAGATCGATGGTCCAAACATGCGTCAAATCCAAGGTTTTCGACTACATGAGCACATTTTTCAGAACCGCCTGCGATGCCCACTACGCGACATCCTTTTAGCTTTGCGATCTGACCGACTGTTGCGCCTACCGGGCCGGCTGCGGCAGCCACAACAACTGTTTCACCGGCTTTTGGCTCCCCGATTTTCAGAAGCCCGGCATAAGCCGTGTAGCCTGGCATTCCGAGAATTCCGAGCGACCAAGACGGGTTGTCCGGAGATTTACCCAACTTAACGACCTGCGTTCCGTCTGAGACAGCAAAATCCTGCCACCCGCTTGTATTGAGCACATACTCTCCGACTTCGTATCCTTCGATGTTGGATTTGACCACCTGCCCGACGACCTGCGCCGTCATAACACCGCCAATCGGAACGGGTTCGGCATAGGATTTAGCGTCATTCATTCGGCCACGCATGTAAGGATCCAACGACAGGTACACCGTACGTACCAGCATTTCGTCTGGTCCAGGTTCAGGAACGCTCGTGGTTTCCAGGCGCAATGTATTCTCGTCCGGTTGTCCGGTTGGGCGATTGGCGAGAACAATACGACGATTGGTGGCGGATGCTTGGGGCATTGTGACCTCTCATAAGACGGCTTTCTTGCAACAGAGACCAAATTCCGCTGCAGAGCAACACGACAGCACCGACGAGTTCGAAAAACCTATAGACGTGGCCCAATCACGCACGATCTGCGCATTGAAATGCCCAAACGCTCATGGAAACGCCCTGCTAAAAAGTAATCAAACCCGACCTTAGGTTCGTCTTCCATTCACCTCTCGACTGAGGTTCTGGTTCCTTCATGAATCTCGAAGTGGAGAGGTCTCTGAGTCTTGCTTTGCAGGTCTGAAGCTTGCTCATGGATCTGACCAGAAGCCATGACATCATAGACTTCAATCGTGACCAAGCCATAGCCGCACAATTTACTGTCGATGGCCATATCGAAGAGAGCGAGATCGCGATGGTTAGCTGCGAGCGGACGCAGTGTCTCAAATGCAGTGCGAGAGGAGAATCTGGTGTTGCTGTTCAGCGGAAGGGGTAACCATTCATGCAGACCGTAGCGGCGATTAGTGGTCGAATTTACAGATCGCAGGACAAAGCCAACTGTTGTCTCTATTGACCAAATGACTGGTTTTGGCCCAAGCAGTTAGGTCAGACCTGTGGGCTTTTCCGAATGCCATTATCCGTTGCTTTGTATCAAAAGCAATTCTCGCAATAGCGATGGCTGGCCAATAATCACCAAGTAATCCGTATTGGCGACATCGCCCAGACCATTGTGGCCTCTTTGTCAGTCCGGTTGCGGAACCGATGCGCGATCATTGAAGGGTAGGAAAAGCTGTCGCCTTTGCGAAGAACTATGATTTCTTCACCAAGGCGCAGCTCCACTTCGCCACTCAAGACGATCGCATGTTGCTCGCCCTCGAAGGAATAGCCTTCCTGGGGTTCGGGCGGTGTACCGGCCCCTGGGCGGAACCGGGACAGGATCAGATAGCATTGTCCGGATAGTGTGCTGGATAGCAGTTCGTCTTCGAATCCCAACTCCTGGGTTGTTCGCGTGTACATGTTGGAAAGCGCCCTGCGATTTTCTTTGCGTACGACGTGTTTGCGCTCCAATGGTCCGGCACCCGATTGCTTGGGAAAGAACCAGTTGGGATCGACCGAGAGCGCTTCGCTGATCTCTCGCAGAAGCTCCGCCGATGCTTTTGCTGATCCCAGCTCGATCCGGCTCAGATACGCCGTCGAGCAGGATACCGTTTCCGAAAGGTCTTGTAACGTCAGGCCACGCGCCTTGCGCACTTCGCGGATTTCGCTGCCAAGCCGTTGAGTGTCAGTATCAGTAACGTTGCTATTCATGCATTCGGGATAAGAGATTTTTGTTGATTTTTCGAGTAAAATTCAACTTAGTTGAAAATTGGGTAATAATTCAACTTACCACATCTGTCCGGGAGATCGCTATGCGCTTTGATTTGATTGCCAATTTCAGTCCTGGTGAGACGATTCCCTGGACCCGGACATTGGAGATGATCCTCGAACAATGTTCGCTGGCAGAGCAGGCTGGATTCACGACCGCCTGGTTCACAGAACATCACTTTGCCCATAACGGCTATATGAACGCGCCGCCCAACCCGATCCAGATGGGTACGCATGTGGCTGCTCATTGCACAAAACTGCGGGTTGGAACGGCGCCCATCATCTTGCCGGACTGGCACCCATTGCGCGTGGCCGAAGACGCGGCGATGCTGGATAACATGTCGCTGGGCCGGTTCGATTTTGGTGTCGCCAAGGGTATCAATGAGCGCTCGACTATCCAGTTCAATTCGGACGCGGATCGGCGCGACAACGGCAAGGTGATGCGCCTCTATCAAGAGAGTCTGGATATTATTCTGAAGGCGTGGACCAACGACGCCTTCACCCATCAAGGTGAGTTCTATGAGTTCCCAGTTCCAGGCTGGAAAGAAACCAACCGTTTTTTTGAACCGCTGGACCCGCGCTATCACGACGAGAATGGCGAGTACAAAGCGATATACGTGCATCCACGCCCGTATTCTGATCCGCACCCACCGGTCTGGCTCATGTCGAATGCGCCTCCTACATTCAAGCTTGCTGGTGAAAAAGGGTGGGGTGTGATCTCGATGGCCGCTGGACCCAAGGCGACACTGGCCTGCTGGGAACCCTACCGCGAGGCGCTTTCCAAACGTGAAGGGCGCAATGTGAAACCAGGGGAAGGCGTTGGCGTCTGCACGGCCTTCTATGTTGGTGCAAGCATGGAGGAGGCTGTGAACACCATTCGTGGCCCGATCAATGCCTATTACGAATTCCTCGGCGGGTCGCGCCCCAAGGGCGAGTGGACAAAACATGGCTATCTTGATGTCGGCGAAGAGATGACTTCTGAGGACGAAGAGATGGATTGGTTCGATTTCCTCAATAAACGCGGGATCATTGTGGTTGGTGACGCCGAATATGTAGCGGATCGTTTTGCTGAGCGGCAGGAAACCATCGGCCTCGACCACCTCATGTTGATGCAGCAATACACTGGCGTTCCCTATGAGAAAATCCTGTCCAGTTGGCATCGACTGTTTGAGCATGTCGTTCCAAAATTCGGGACACAATCCATCGCGCAGAAAAGGATGTTGGAACATGCTTGAAATTTGGGGGCGGCCCTATTCATCAAACGTTATTCCGGTGATTTGGACAGCCAATGAGTTGGGATTGGACTATACGCTGCAACTGGCCGGGGGCAGCTTTGGCAAGCTCGACACTGATATGTACGCGCAGATCAATCCCAACAAAATGATCCCGGCGATCCGCGATGGGGATTTCGCGCTTTGGGAAAGCCTCGCCATTGTGCGGTATCTCTGCGACCGGTACGGCGCGGGAACGTTTAGCCCCTCTGACCTACAGACCCGCGCCATCGCGGATCAATGGATGGTGTGGTCCGCCAGCCGTGCCTTCGGGCCGGTGATTTACCTGTTTTTTGCAACTGTGCGCACCCAATCCGACCAACGGGACCCGGAACAGATCGCCAAACTTCGCGATGAGGCGCATGAAGCACTGACCATTCTGGATCAGCACCTTGCGGATAAGGCCTATGTCTGTGGCGACAGCTTTACCATGGCGGATATTCCGCTGGGTTGCGTGGCGTATCGCTATTTCAATGTCGAGGTCGACCGCCCACCGTTGCCCAATGTCGAAGCGTGGTACGAACGATTGGCGGAACGCCCCGCATACCGGGGTCACGTCATGCGTCATTTCGGCACAAACCCGGATGAGTGGGCCGCCCTTGAAAAGGCCTGTGTCAGTGAAGGAGTTCTGTGATGGACTTGCGTGACTTTCGCCGTGCGCTTGGCGCTTTTCCGACAGGGGTCACAATCGTGGCCACTTATGACCCCGAGGGCATGCCATGGGGCCTGACCGCCAACTCCTTCACCTCGGTCTCACTCGAACCGCCTGTGATCTCTGTCTGTGTCGCAAAATCGGGTCGCGTGTTCCCGACGCTGTCCAGGTCTGATCATTTCGCGGTCAACATCCTGTCCGCGGATCAGAAAGCTCTGGCGTTGCATTTTGCCAGCAATGTGGAAAACCGGTTTGCCGATACGGAATGGACTCCTGGGGCCAAGACGCCTTTGGTCCCCGGTGCATCTGCGCATCTGGAATGCACCGTGCACAACCGGGTTGATGCAGGTGATCATGAAATCCTCTTGGGACGTGTCGTGAACTATGCCCATGCACCCGTTCCTCCGCTGGTCTTTTGTCGCGGCGCGTTCTTTTCCGCGCCCCAATCGGAGGCAGTATCATGAGTGATCACCTGACTTTCCACACCCGGTTCAGCCCTGACGAATTCGACGCGCAGTACAATTTGCGGGCTGGGCGGCCGGACTATGAAGTGACCGTCATTCCCGGGTGGAGCCGCGACAGCGCCCACGCGCGTGCAACATCCGATTGCAGCCTAGATATCCGCTATGGAGAAGGTGAAAAACAAAAGCTGGATGTCTTCCGCTGCGCGGACACCGCCGCACCGACATTGGTCTATTTCCACGGCGGCTATTGGCAGCGTGGCGACAAATCGATCTACAGCTTCATTGCGCCGCCGTTTGTTGACGCGGGGTTCAATGTTGTTGTCATCGGATACGATCTTTGCCCGTCTGTGACCATCACGAGAATTTCAGAAGAAGCGCGTGAGGCCATGTCCTTTGTCTGGCGCAATGCGGGCGCATTGGGCATCAATCCAGACCGTCTCTGCGTTATGGGCCATTCCGCTGGCGGCCATATTACCCAGATGATGATGGCGACCGATTGGCCGGCATTTGACGATGACTTGCCCGCAGACCTGATTAAATCTGGCATTCCGGTCTCACCGCTCAGCTATCTTGAGCCGGTCCGCCTGACCGAGGCTTTGAATGCGGGCATCCAAATGGATCCGGCAGAAGCCCAGGCCGAAAGCCCGATGACCAAGCACCCACCGGGTACCAATGCCCCTCAGCTGGTCGTCGTCGGCGGCGCAGAAACCGACGAGTTCCACAGGCAGGCACGAATGTATGTCGAAAAATACGAAACAGCAGACCGCAAGATGGGTCTCTATTTCGTGCCCGATGTGGATCACTTTGACGAACTGAATGTGCTGGTCGACCCGGCGAGCCCCTTCTTCAAACACACTTGCGATATGCTTCAAGGAAAAGGACCGAAATCATGACCGCTTTGACCCGAGACCTAGTCGACTCTGTCGGTGACGCGTTTAACGCCAATGACATCGATGCCGTAATGAGACACTTCGCAACCGACGCTACATTTGATCACGCTGTTGGCCCCGAAGAACATGGCGTGCGTCTGGAAGGAGCCGAAACCATTCGTGGTGCTTTTGCAGCCCTGTTCGAAAAGGTCGCGAACGTGCATTGGGAAACGCTCGACTGCGCTATTTCCGGCAACAAGGCTTATTGCGAATATCGCCGTACAGCCGTGCACAAGGATGGTTCAAAAGAAGAGTTTCTAAGCGTTGACATCCTGACCTACCGAGACGGGCTGATTGTCCATAAAGACACGTATTACAAGCAACGTACAAGCTGACCCGACAGCCTTTGATGCAGCCAAGCACGCAGCAGTTTTGTAAGAGGGAACCTATCTCGCTTTGACAAACCGCTGCGTCGGCAATCAAGTTCCGTTTCGCGCAATCCGTTATTGCGTAATGAAAAGATGCGAAAACATCTAGGGTCAGGACCCATTGATTTCCGTTTTGCGGCGTGATTCACGGTTCAAAAACGAGCGGTGAACATGTCTGATC
>NZ_JBXWMT010000020.1:0-56993 GCF_059609985.1 Ruegeria sp. YTSA219 | reverse complement strand
AAGGTATTCCTCTCGGCCATCGCTCTCGCTGCTACAGTCCTATTCTGGCTGTAAATCAATGAGTCTGGAGCCTACGGCTTTTCAAAATCTGACGAATGGGCTGACAGAAGCAACCCACCGAGCTAACTTCATTGCAAAGAGGAGGGGTGAATGGGAAGACGTCTCACGACGGTATTGGCCGCCGACATTGTGGGCTATTCCGCGCTGATGGATCAGGACCGTACTGGCACAGTCGCTGCATTAAAGACCTTCCGCGAGGACACGTTTCTCCCGATCGTGGAAGATACCAATGGTTCACTGATCAAAAGCATGGGCGACGGCTGGATCGTCGAGTTTCAATCACCATCTGAAGCAGCAGCTTGCGCGATTGCAGTTCAGTCCGCCCACAGACCTGACCACATCAAACTGCGCATCGGGGTTCACACAGGGGAAGTGGTAACCGATGGCGATGACATTTTCGGCGACGGCATCAATGTTGCGGCGCGTCTGGAGGCTCTCGCGAAGCCGGGACAAGTGCTCTTTTCAGATACGTCACATAACAGCCTTGACCGTAACGATGCGGGATTATTCGACGGCGGAGAGCAAACCGAACTGAAAAACATCACGCGGCATGTTGGAATCTGGTGTTGGCCAAAGGGTACGAAAGCCAATCTCGCGATCAAAGCGGATGTGAGGCCGGGAATCGCAGTGCTCCCATTCGACAATATGTCGGGTGATCCGGAGCAGGAGTTCTTTGCCGATGGCATAACGGAAGACATCATAACTGAGCTATCTCGGTTTCGTTGGTTGATGGTCGTCGCACGAAACTCTTCTTTTGCTTATAAGGGGAAAAGCACGGACATCCGCGACATGGGCCGCGACTTAGGGGTTCGGTATGTACTGGAAGGCTCCGTTCGGCGTTCCGGGCAGCGCGTCCGCATCACGGGACAGCTCATAGATACCGAAAATGGGAGCCATTTGTGGGCGGACCGCTTTGACGGTGTGCTCGACGACATCTTTGATCTTCAAGATCAAGTCACCGAAGACGTAGTTACAGCTATTGAACCATCGGTGCGGCACGCTGAAACAAATCGTGCGCGTGCAAAACCCACCAAGGACTTACAGGCATACGAGCTCTACCTCCGAGCATTATCACATTTCCACTTGCTGACTGACCAAGACAACATAGAGGCAATACGACTGACAAAACTGGCTTTGGATCGAGATCCGGAATACGCCTCCGCAGCGGGCTTGCTAGCATGGCTTCATATCCAACGTCTAGTGCAAGGTTTGGAACCTGTAGATCAGGGACCCAAGTCAGCTGTCGCGGCCGCAGAGCAGGTGCTGCGGAGCGATCGCGCGGACGGCATTGCAAAGGCTTATGCCGCACATTCGATCTCTATGCTGGCACAAGACCTGTCCCGCGCGCGGACAGCCTTTAAGGAAGCATTGTCGGAAAATCCCAACGCGGCGACGGTCCACATGCTCGCCGCTGCAAATCTTTATTTGCTGAATCGCCCTGACAAGGCGCTGGAACATGCAGTCCGGTCTGTCGAACTCAGCCCGGGTGATCCATTGCGGCACGCCGCTTTCATGGGACAGGGTGCCGCCTTGTTTCACTTGGGACGTTATGAGGAAGCCGCGCAGGCCTGTCGCGAAGCCTTGTCTGTGCGTGCAACCTTCCTGATGAGCCACCTGATGCTGATTGCCTCGCTTGCTGAGCTCGATGACATAGATGCGGCAAAAACAGCGGCTGTCAAATTGAACGAAATCGCTCCGAATGCGGCTTCGATAACCGAGACAACACGTTTACCATTATTCTCTATTCCAACCTGCGCTGATCGCTGGCGCAGCGGGTGGAAAAAAGCAGGGTTGCAAGTGTGAAGGCAAACGGCACCCCCCCGGTTCCGACAACCATGCATTCGGTAAAGGATGTTTCGCCTTTGTCTTGAAAATCAGTCGCTGACCAAAACTCTGCCTGGCTGGCCCTCCTCATGGACACGGAACACCAAAATGGTTGCCCCTTCGTCCCCTGAGCGAGCGGTGTGCACTTTCTTCAACGGAACGACGCCAACGTCACCTGAAAAAGCTTCTTGTTCGCCTTCGCCGTCTAGGATGAGGGTGACGCTGCCCCGCAGAATGTAGGCAAATTCTTCACCGGGATGCCAATGCATTGGTAAAGTGAGGTTTGGTGGTAGGGCAACATGGCTCACGACAACCTCCAAGCCCTCAGTGCTTTTGAGCGACTCGGTTAGCAAGTCCTGAATAAGCGGTTTTTGCAAAGCCGCTGGATCCCGCACATCGTGCGACATAGCCGCTGCGGCACCAGTCACGACAATCAAAAAAGCAAATATGATTGGTTTCCACATCTAATCCCCTCCTACTTTTAGAAGATGATGGCATTGGGACCTTTTCGAAATCAATGCTGGTGTGCACGCGGTTAACTGCGGCGTTCCAAATTGTTGTGTCAAAGGCTGTTCCAGGGTCCGCAAAGTTCGCGGAGCGCTTCTTAGTGGACGGTGCGGCGAGTGGCGGCTTAGTCCGCTCACCTACCATTTGCCGCTCGGGTCTGAACGTCCGGAATGTGCGGTTCGCTACGTGCCGCACATGCAAAAGTCCGAAACTCGGTCGACAGCAGGTAAGGGCTCTTACCACCAATCGATGACCACCGCGGAGAATGGCGGCAGCGAGCCCAACCTGTACCTCGGGTTTTTTCGCTGCGTACGCTCGCAACACGGAAATCTCTGCGCACGCACGAATTCTTGTGTTACGGCACAGCGCTGAATTCGGCCATTCACATATTGCCTAGCAAGAATGTGCGCCCGGATTCACAGGTTGTGGACTGAAGCAGTGATCCGTGAAAATCCGTGAAAGCGTCGGCCCACCGGACCGGTGCTTCCACGGTGGGGCTGACGCGCCTTGATTCCGTTCTGGGGTGCATCACAACCTATGTCCGCCAACGAACTCAAAGCGGTTCAATGCATGCACCGAGAACTCAAGTAGAGTGGGCTTCGGACAGCAGGCATCCGATTCGATTGTACAATTGTCTCGTTGGCGTGGTGCCGATGATTGGATGCGGAGGGCGGATTGGAGGGCACATTATGCCTAGAGTTCAACTTCCCGCAGTCACCCCAAAGCGCAGAGCATGAAACAAGGGTCGGATCATCGGCCAGAAACGACCAGTCCCTCGGCCTCGGCGATCCGTGCTCGAGAACGGGTTTCAGTGGTCCAGAGCAAAACCAAGAAACCAGTACAATTCGAACTGACGGAAAACACACAGGATACGGTTCATGCTTGGGTCAAGTCGCCAAAGATGATGGGCTGTAGCTTCATGTTTCCGAGCCGTTTCCTCGAGCGACCCCATATCTCAACGCGTCAGCATGGTCGGCTTGTCAGAGATTGGGTGACTGCGATTGGATTGGAGTCGAGCGGTTACGGGACCCATTCACTCCGCCGAACCAAAGCAGCGGAGATTTACCGTAAGACAGGGAATCTCCGCGCAGTGCAGCTTTTGCTGGGTCACACTAAGATTGACAGTAGAGTGCGTTACCTTGGCGTTGAGTTGGAAGATGCTCTCACTATTGCGGAGCAGATTGAAATCTGACCCGCGTCGGCGAATGGCACTTGCCGTTCGCCGGTTTGGAACAGACTTACGGCCTTGAAGCGGTAAAACCGGTTATGAAGGGAAGAATAGTATACAGATCACCCTGCCATTGCGTACTACAAAGACGTGCTGGCGGTCAGCTTTTCGAGTGATAGTTCCGGCTTTCGCGCGCTCAGTTTGACGGCACCGCGCTCCATCACGACGAAGGCATCCCCAAGATCATAGGCGAAGGACAGATACTGTTCGACTAGGACGATCGCGATGTTCCCGCGTTCCTTCAGAATGCGGATGGTGCCGCCGATCTGCTGGATGACGTTCGGCTGGATACCTTCGGTCGGTTCATCCAGAAGAAGCACTTTCGGGTTCGACACCAGCGCGCGCGCGATCGCCAGTTGCTGTTGCTGGCCGCCTGAAAGGTCACCGCCCCGCCGTTGCAGGAACTTCTTCAGAATGGGGAACAGATCAAAAATCTCGTCCTTCACCTTGCGTTCGCCACTTGGCAGGCAGGCAAATCCCGTCTCAAGGTTTTCCTGCACCGTCAAAAACGGAAAGATCTCGCGCCCCTGGGGCACATAGGCAACGCCCTTCCGCGCAAGGTCAAAGGCCTTCAGCTTTCCGATGCTTTGGCCGTCCAGATCATAGTCGCCCCCCGACCGGGGATGGGTGCCCGCCAGCGCCTTTAACAGCGACGTCTTGCCTACGCCATTAGTGCCCATCAAGCAGGTGACCTCGCCCTGGGCCGCGTCGAAATCCACGCCGTTCAAAATTTGGCTGCCGCCATAGTGCAGCGTCAGATCGCGGATGCTGAGGAAACTATCGGCCAAGGTACACCTCGATGACTTGCTGGTTCTTGGTGACGTGATCGATCGAGCCTTCGGCCAGAACCGAGCCTTCGTGCAGCACGGTCACTTTGCAATCCAAACGCCGCACGAAATCCATGTCGTGTTCCACTACGACGACAGCGCGGGTCTTCGCCGCGTCCCGCAGAATTTGCGTGGTCTTCTGACGTTCTGCGGTCGTCATGCCTGCCGCAGGTTCGTCCACTAGCAACAGCTTCGGTTCCTGTGCCAAGAGCATCCCGATCTCCAACCATTGCTTTTGCCCGTGGGACAGCTCGCCAGATTTCCGTGACAGAACCGCGTCCAGCCCAATGACATCCGCCAGTTCTTCGACCCGGGCAAAGTCCGGTGTTTCGGGTTTGAACAGCAGCACGGCCAGCGGCGACCGCGACTTTTTCAGCGCCATCATCAGGTTGTCTTGAACTGTCTGATCCTCAAACACCGTGGGTCGCTGGAACTTGCGCCCGACCCCTTCCATGGCGATCTTGCTTTCCGATTTGCCCAGCAAGGACACGGGCGGTTCGCCCCAAAGCACATGGCCCTCGTCAGGCCGGGTTTTGCCGGTCACCACATCCATGAAGGTGGTCTTGCCCGCGCCGTTCGGGCCGATGACCGCCCGCAATTCGGCCCTGTCAATGCTGAACGACAGGTTGTTCAGCGCCTTGAACCCGTCAAAGCTGACCGACACGCCCGAGACTTCAAGAAGCGCGCTCATGCATCTGCCTCCTTTTCTCTCAAAGAACCGTGGCCCGGCCCCAGGTCGCGCCCATGCCGATTGGGGTTGCGACGCGCTGCCAAGGCGTCGAACAGCCCTCCAATGCCTTTCGGTGCGAAAAGCGTAACCGCCACGAAGGACAGCCCCAACAGGACGGTCCACCAATCGACCCATTGAATGCGATACCCGGCGATGTTCAGGTCAGGGGCTTGCCCGCCGGTAAACCAGGTCGACAAGAGCGAGACGAAAGCCGCGCCGATCACGGCTCCGTACAATCGCCCACGCCCGCCGATGGCCACCCAGACCGCCAGATAGATCGAGGCAATCGGCGCCAGTTCCGCCGGGTTGATAATGCCCGCCTGTGGGTAGTAGATTGCGCCTGCAATGCCAGCGAGCACGGCCGATACGGTGAAGACAAACAGCTTGAACGCCTCGACTGGATAGCCAAGGAAGCGCACCCGCGCTTCGTCGTCCCGAATGCCGCGCAGGACCGAGCCGAACTTGCCCGATACCATCCAAGTCGCCAGCACGTATCCAAGTCCCAGAGCCAGGGCCGAGGCCCAAAGGAACCAGACCGAAACGATGGCCTGACTAGTGCTCTCCAACCCCGGCAGGTTCTGCAGGCCTGACAGACCGTTGTTGCCGCGCAATCCGCTGTCGTTTTGGAACAGGTACAGTGACAGCGCCAGCGTCATCGCCTGCGTCAGGATCGAAAGGTACACACCTGTCACCCGGCTGCGGAAGGCCAGCCAGCCAAAGACCAGCGCCAGAAGCCCCGGCGCCAGTACGACGGCGGCCAGTTGCAGCGGCAGAGAATGGGCAAAGGCCCAGATCGGCGGAAATTCCGAGGCTCCGACGACACCGAAGATCTGGCCAGCGATCCCGCTGGAGACCTCTTCGGGCGTTGGCGGCAGCCCTCCGGCGGCGAGGCTCTCGACGACGATCAGACGCGTCCGCTCGTACATCAGCCACATGCCTATCGCGTAACCGCCCATTCCGAAGAAGGCCATATGCCCAAGGGACAGGATACCGCAATAGCCCCAGACCAGATCCATCGCCAGCGCGACGAGGCAGAGGCACAGGGTCTTGCCCAGGGTCTTGACGAAACTGGTCGAGATGACGCCGATACCGAACCCTTCGGACAGGATCGTCACGCCCAGGGTGAACAGCCCCAGACAGGCCAGAAAGATAAGCACCGACGGATAACGCACCACGAAAGGTGTGCGACGCACAGGGCCTGCTGTCAGTTCCGCCATGCTCATGCCTCCGCCGCCCGGCCTTTAAGCGCGATGATCCCGCGCGGCCGGAATTGGATGAAGAGGATGATGAAGAGGATCATATAGGTCTGTGCGGCCAGTGTGTTCGAGGGGTTCAGCCATTCGATCCCTTTTTGCAGCGAGCCAACCATGGTCGCGCCCAGAAGCGTGCCCCAGATGTTGCCAACGCCGCCCACGACCACGGTCATGAAGCTTTGCACGATATAGTCCGCGCCCATCTCGCTGGTCACTTTGGCGTAAAGCCCAATCGCCACACCCGCTATCCCGGCAATACCCGAGCCGAAGCCGAAGGTCAGCATGTTGATCCTGTCGGGGTTGATCCCCATCGAGGCCGCCATGCGGGGGTTCTGTGTCACCGCCCGCACTTCCAGCCCCAATCGAGTGCGGTTCATGACGAAAAGGAATAGCGCCATGAACAAAAGCGCCAAAACGAAAATTGCGATCCGGATATAGCTGATCGACACGATGTCATTGAACACCAGCGATCCGTCCAGCCAGCCGGGCGAGGTGAGGGGCCGCGCTTGCGTGCCGAAGATGTTCTTGGCGATCTGTTGCAGGGCAATGGAAATCCCGAAAGTCGCCAGAAGCGTCTCCAGCGGGCGATGGTAGAGGTGGCGGATCACTAGCCGTTCCATCGTGACCCCTGCGCCGAAGGTGACGGCAAAGGCCAGCGGCAAGGCGACGATAATGGAAATCGTGTAATCCGGGATGATCTGCTGGACGACGTAGCCGGTGTAGGCGCCCATCATGATGAACTCGCCATGGGCCATGTTGATCACGCGCATCACGCCAAAGGTGATAGCAAGACCGATGGCGGCAAGAAAGTAGATCGAAGCGAGCGACAGGGCGTCAAGGCCAAGGTCAAATGCCTGGTTAAATGCCACCTTGTTTTCGATGCCCGTCAGCACCGCCGCCGCGGCAACGGCCAATGAAGGCGAGCCGCTGTAGCGTTCGTAGAACGTGAAGCCTGCCAGGGTTTCATCCACCTCGGCTTCGGTGGCCACAGGGTTTACCACGCCCTGTTCGGCCAAAGCTTCATAAGCAAGGTCGCGTGCGTCTTCGCTGTTCAGCGTCGCCACCTGAACCCCCGCGACCGATCCCTCCGAGATGTTCGCCAAAAGCGCGTTCCGCTTGTCGTACCGGTTGATCCGGGGTTTCGCCAGATCGGCGGCAACCAGAAGGTCATAGGCGGACTCGCGCGGCAGGTCGTCGCTGCCGACGGTCAGGATGCGGGCGATGTCATCGCCCTCGGGTGCTTGTGCCGAAGCCTCGACTTTCACGGCCAAAAGCGGGTTCAATGCGGCCCGGACATCGACACCAAGATCGCCGTCAAATTGCTGGATGGCAGCAATCCTCTCCTCGTCGGTCGCGCCGAAGCGGATTGTCAAAAGCCCCTGAAGGCGTTCCATGCGACTTTGCACAGACTGGTCCGTTTCGTCGGGCAGAACTTTGGTCAGGGCCACAAGATGGGACGCCTCCGAGTCACGCTCGATCGCATTCAGGGCCTGCATCTTTTCGGCAAAAGACCCTGATAGTTGGAATTGCACCAGGGCCGCGCCGATCATGCCGCGAATGCCGCTGTTGGGTTTCAACTGTTTGAAGTCACGGGCAACGAAAGTGCCAAGTTCCGCGCCATCGGCAAAGTCGAACGCCGTCAATTCCTTGCCCGAGGCTTCGCCATAGACGAAAAGCCCGGTGTCCTTGTCGCGCCACATCTCTTTGTTTTGCCAGCGTTCCAGCACGACCTGGGCCTCGGCCAGACCACTGGCGGCAAGCGCGTCGATGGCAGGACCGATGGTCTTGCGCGAGGATTTGGCGATGATTTCGCTATGTTCTTGCAAAAGTTGCTGGATCGGCGCCTCGGCGTTCTGCGCCGAAAGTGGCAAGGCAAGAGCGCACAGAAGCACCGACATGAAACCGATGTTGAACCGACGTATAAGCGACATGGATAGTTCAGCCCCCGTAAGGCGTTCTGGGGGCGACATGCGCCGCACCCGTAGGGTGGGATTTCAACCCACCATGCTTAGTAGTTCGACTTGATCTGAACGCAGGACGACGTTTCGGTGTTGTACATCCCGCAATCGAGTTCCGCCCAATCGGATTTCAGCACCGCCGATTCCGGCAGGAAATCCGTCCAGGCATCGCCCGGCACTTCCTCCGTCTGGCTGATGATGTCGAACTGACCATCCTCGGTGATCTCGCCGATCAGAACCGGCTTGGCCAAGTGGTGGTTCGGCAGCATGACAGCGGTGCCACCAGTCAGGTTCGGGAATTCCTGCCCGTACAAGGCGGTGCGCACGGCATCGACATCGGTGGTACCTGCTTCGGTCGCCGCATTCACCCACATGTTGAAGCCGATGTAATGCGCCTCCATCGGGTCATTCGTCACACGCTCGTCGCCCATGCGGGCTTTCCAGGCCTCGACCCATTCGGCGTTGGCATCGGTGTCTGCTGACTGGAAGTAATTCCAGGCTGCGAGGTGACCAACAAGGTTGGAGGTGTCGAGACCCGACAATTCTTCCTCGCCGACCGAGAAGGCCACGACGGGAATGTCGTCGGCGCTGATGCCAGCAGCCGCGAGTTCCTTGTAGAAGCCCACGTTTGCGTCGCCGTTGATCGTTGAAATCACGCCGACTTTCTTGCCATCCGCACCAAGAGCCACGACGTCCGAGACGATCTTGGACCAGTCAGAATGACCAAAGGGCGTGTAGTTGACGAAGATGTCGTCCTCGGCGATGCCCTTCTGCTGAAGATAGCTTTCCAGAATGTTGTTCGTCGTCCGGGGGTAAACATAGTCGGTGCCCAGAAGCGCGAATTTCTCAACGCCAAGTTCTTCCAGAAAGTAATCCGTCGCCGGGATTGCCTGCTGGTTGGGGGCGGCACCGGTGTAGAAGACGTTTTTTGAGGATTCCTCGCCTTCATATTGAACCGGATAGAACAGAAGTCCGTTCAACTCTTCGATCACAGGTAGAACCGATTTCCGCGACACGGATGTCCAGTTGCCGAAAATCACGTCAACCTCGTGTACCGAAATCAGCTCGCGCGCTTTTTCGGCAAAGAGCGGCCAGTCCGACGCCGGGTCGACCACGACGGCCTCCAACTCGCAGCCCAGAACGCCGCCTTTGGCGTTTTGCTGTTCGATCAGCATTTCCATCGTGTCTTTTAGTGTTGTTTCTGAAATCGCCATGGTTCCGGACAGGGAGTGCAGCACTCCCACCTTGATCGGGCAGTCTTGCGCCATGGCCGGCAGCATCGAAGCGGCCAGGACGGCAGCAGAACTAAGAAGTGTCTTTTTCATCGCAGTTTTCCTTCAGGCACTGCGCGGGGAAGCGTTGCTTTCAAGGGTGTGATCCCCCATATGCCCCCCACGCAATCTAATTGCGGAGTGCGGTGGTGTTTTGGAATTGCAAGGCCAGCACCATCGCACGTTCAACGGGATTTGTGTGATCCCGGAAGAAGTCGTTCCATGGAAATTGCTGCGACTGCGAGATCAGCGGGGGTTGGAAAACGGCCCCTGGCGTCAATCCGTCAAAAATTGCGCAGACTTTCGCGGGTTCGCCATTTTATTGTGCGAAAGAAACGCCAAATCTTTGGGCGCTTCAGCTTTCAAGCAAGAATCCTGTGCAATAGACGATCTCGGCCCGGGCACGCCGCACCGCCCATTGGGAGCGATCCGCATCGTGTGAGAATCTGGCGGCGGACAGCAATTGCGCATGCGCCATCTTGGCGTCGATACGCAGGTGAAGCGCATGACGTCGTTGATCGTCGGGCACCGTCGCGTTCAGAAGGTCGATGAACTGCGCCCGGCGATGCGCGATCTGATCCGTGCGGTCATCATTCATAAGCCAGGCATGTTCCAACTCGGCCGAGAACCGTCCTGCACATGCCGCGAATGAAGACATCAGGGGATCATCTGCCGCCGGACTTTGCTTCGGCAGGATAAGAAGCAGGACCAGAAAGGTTTTCAAACTGCTCATGATCCGATCATGAAGACCTAAAAGTCAGCAATCAAGCTTTCTGCCGCCTTATGGCTAACGCACACTTAACAGACGAAGTCCCTGTCACCCGTTCGACACGTCATTCAGGCATTTCCGTGTCGGCGTTTCGCAATTGTCAAATTTCTGGGCGAGTGGGGTCATTTTCGCACAGCAAATAGGCAGAACTCTGGGATTGGTCTTTTTCCCGGCGCGCAGTGGTGGATCACACCCCAATCTGCATGGTGAACCATGCGGGTCGAGTACCGGGGGCGACAGACGCATGGGTCAACCACATCTGGCATCACGAGAGGCGAACACCGCCCCGAGATCCATCGGTGCCATGACCTTGTCGACCAAATGCCGTGACGGACGTACGGGCATAGACCGCTTCAGAACCTCGGGCGCTAGCAAGGTGGCTTTTCCGCGTCGCAAGGATGCCGTCGAAGCCATTGTGCTGAACACTTCGGGCGGATTAACAGGCGGCGACCGGTTTGAGGCTTCGGCCAGCGCCGGGCCGGACAGCCACCTGATCCTGACAACCCAAGCCGCAGAACGTGCCTATCGCAGCACATCTGGCGCTGCGTGTGTCAGCACGCGCCTGTCTGTCGCCATGGGCGCGGTACTGCATTGGTTGCCGCAAGAGTTGATCATGTTTGACGGTGGTTGTCTCAACCGTCGCCTTGACGTGGACGTCACCGACGGAGCCGAGGCCGTGCTGGTCGAACCCGTCGTCTTCGGTCGCCGCGCCATGGGCGAAACCCGTATCTCGGGCAGTTTTCGCGACCGGATCACCCTGCGCCACGATGGTCGCCCGATCTATTGGGACCGCATTAACCTGACCGGATCAATCAGCGCCAGTCTTGACCGTCCGGCCATCGCAGGCGGCATGACCGCCCTTGCCAGCGCCCTTTACTTCGGCCCGCGTGCCGAGGCGCTTTTGCCTATTGTCCGGCAACTTTTGCCAAAGACCGGCGGCGCAAGCCTTGTCGCGCCCGATCTTTTGACCATCCGACTTCTTGCCGCCGATTCCTATCTGTTGCGCCAATGGCTGGTGCCGGTGCTGGAACGCCTGACCGAAACCACCCTGCCGAAATCCTGGAGACTCTGACCCATGCAACTCAGCCCCCGCGAAAAAGACAAACTGCTGATCGCCATGGCTGCCGAAGTGGCCCGCAAGCGCCTTGCCCGTGGCGTCAAGTTGAACCACCCCGAGGCCATCGCGCTGATCACCGACACGGTCGTCGAAGGCGCTCGCGATGGCAGCTCGGTCGCCGACATGATGGAGGTAGGCGCCGAGGTCATCACCCGCGACGACTGCATGGCCGGCATTCCCGAGATGATCCACGAAGTGCAGGTCGAAGCCACCTTTCCGGACGGCACCAAGCTAGTCACCGTCCACAATCCCATCCGATAGGAGTCTCTCATGCGTTACGCTATTCCCGCTTTGTTTCTGGCTTCCCCCGCCTTGGCCCATCCTGCCAGCCTGCCGCATGGGCATTCAGCAGATTGGGCCGTACCCGTCGCATTGCTGTTGATTGGCGCGGCGGCCTTCATGGCCAAGCGCAAGGCAGTCCGGGTTCGGAGACGCCAATGATCCCCGGCGAACTCTTTCCGGCGGAGGGTGAGGTCACTCTGAACGCAGGGGCGGAGCCGATCACGCTAATGGTCGCCAATACGGGCGACCGACCGGTACAGGTCGGCTCACACTACCATTTCGGCGAGGCCAACGCGGCGCTCGATTTCGACCGCGACGCCGCACGCGGCATGCGTCTGGATATCGCAGCCGGGACAGCCGTGCGGTTTGAACCCGGTCAACGGCGCGAGGTGCAACTGATCCTGATTGGCGGCGCACGGCGTGTCTTCGGGTTCAACCAGCTTGTGATGGGAGATCTCTGATGCCCACCCAAATCCCCCGCTCTGACTACGCCGCCATGTTCGGCCCCACCACCGGCGACAAGCTGCGGCTGGCCGATACTGACCTGATCATTGAAGTGGAAAAGGACCTGACAGGCCCCTACGGCGAAGAAGTCAAATTCGGCGGCGGCAAGGTGATCCGCGACGGGATGGGTCAGGCGCAGACCACGCGCGCCGAGGGTGCGGTGGATACCGTCATCACCAACGCGCTGATCGTGGACGCAACCGGCATCTACAAAGCGGACGTCGGTTTGAAAGACGGCAAGATCCACAAGATCGGCAAGGCGGGCAACCCAGACACACAACCCGGCGTCGACATCATCGTCGGCCCTGGCACTGAAGCCATCGCTGGCGAAGGCAAGATCCTGACGGCCGGTGGGTTCGACAGCCACATTCATTTCATCTGCCCGCAACAGATCGAGGATGCTCTGTATTCTGGTCTAACCACAATGCTGGGCGGCGGCACTGGCCCGGCCCATGGCACGCTGGCCACGACCTGCACACCGGGACCGTGGCACATTGGGCGGATGCTGCAGGCGGCGGATGCGTTTCCGATGAACCTCGCCTTTGCGGGAAAGGGGAATGCGTCGCTCCCCGCCGCTTTAGAGGAACAGGTCAAGGGCGGTGCCTGCGCGTTGAAGCTGCATGAGGATTGGGGCACGACGCCCGGCGCTATCGACTGTTGCCTATCTGTGGCGGACGACATGGACGTTCAGGTGATGATCCATACCGACACGCTGAACGAATCCGGCTTTGTCGAAAACACCATCGCCGCCATAAGGGGCCGCACCATCCACGCCTTCCACACCGAAGGCGCTGGGGGCGGCCATGCCCCTGACATCATCAAGATCTGTGGCGAGGCCCATGTTCTGCCGTCGTCGACCAACCCGACCCGACCTTTTACGGTCAATACAGTGGACGAACACCTGGACATGCTGATGGTCTGCCATCACCTGGACAAATCCATCCCAGAGGATGTGGCTTTCGCCGAAAGCCGCACCCGGCGCGAGACGATCGCCGCCGAAGACATCCTGCACGACATGGGGGCGTTCTCGATCATCGCTTCAGACAGCCAGGCCATGGGGCGTGTGGGCGAAGTGATCATTCGCACCTGGCAAACCGCTGACAAGATGAAGAAACAGCGGGGCGCCTTGGCCGAGGAGGTCGGCGACAACGACAATTTCCGCGTCCGTCGCTATATCGCGAAATACACGATCAACCCGGCCATTGCGCACGGGCTGTCAAAGCACATCGGTTCGATCGAAGAAGGCAAACGCGCCGATCTGGTCCTATGGAACCCGGCGTTTTTCGGTGTGAAGCCTGAGATGATCCTTATGGGCGGCAGCATTGTGTGTGCGCAGATGGGCGATCCAAACGCTTCGATCCCGACACCGCAGCCGGTCTATACCCGCCCGATGTTCGGGGCCTTTGGCCGGTCGCTGGAAGCCAATGCCGTGACCTTTGTTTCCGAGGCGGCACACTCCGAAGGACTGGGAGATGCGCTTGGATTGGCCAAGACAAGTTTGCCGGTGGAGAACACGCGCGGTATCGGCAAAGCGGATCTTGTCCTGAACGACGCCATGCCCGAGGTCGAGGTGCACCCCGAAACCTATGAGGTGCGGGCTGATGGCGAATTGCTGACCTGCCAACCTGCAACCGAGCTGCCCATGGCGCAGCGGTATTTTCTGTATTGAGGCCTCATGACCGATATTCCCATTGCACAAACGCTCCATCCCGCTGGCACATCAGACAATGCGGTGGCGGACTGCGCGTTGACGTATGACGCCCGATTTTTCCGGCGAAAGAAACTGACAACGACCGAAGGCTGGTCCTTTGTCGCAGACTTCGAACAGACCGTATCCCTGAACGATGGCGACGTGCTGGAACTGGGCGATGGACGTCTGGTCAAAGTGACGGCGGCACCCGAAAACCTCTTGGCCGTTTCCGGGCAAGACCTGCCCCGCCTCGCCTGGCACATCGGCAACCGCCACACACCTTGTCAGATCGAGGCGACCCGCCTTTTGATCCAGGATGATCCCGTCATCGCTCATATGCTGAGCCACCTCGGTGCCACGGTGACCCAAGTCACCGAACCCTTCACTCCGGAAGGCGGCGCCTATGGTCACGGGCGCACCCATGCGCATGATCACGGACACTCGGCCCATGCCCACGCCCATTGATGCGCACTTACTGACGCTGACCCAATGGCTGTCGCCCGCGTTTCCAGTGGGGGCCTTCGCCTATTCGCACGGACTTGAAACAGCGATCAACGAGGGTTGGATTGCCGCCGACGCGACCAGTTTGGAAGACTGGCTGAGAGATTGCCTGAGTGATGGCTCAGGCCGCGCTGATGCGATCTGGATGCGGCTGGCTTATGCTGCCGACGACCCATTGGAGATGGACGCGAAAGCACGTTCCTTTGCTATCGCCGAAGAGCGTCTGCGCGAAGCTGAAAGGCAGGGCGCTGCCTTTGTTGCTACAGTCAACGCCGTCTGGGGTTTGGCGCTACCTGACATGCTGTTGCCCGTTGCCGTCGGTCGCGCCGCTAGATTGGCAGAGCTGGATATCGATACGACTGCCGTTCTCTATCTGCAGGCCTTTGTCGCAAACCTGACCTCCTCGGCCATCCGCCTGAGCCCCATCGGGCAGACGGCCGGTCAACGGGTGATCCTGAACTTGCAGCCCTTTTGCCTTCAGGTCGCCGAAGACACGAGAAATGCGGACACCACGGACGTTTTTGGCAACGTCTTTTTCTCAGACATCTCCGCGATGGCCCACGAAACTCTTGAACCGAGGCTCTTCCAATCATGACACAACTCAACGGCCCTTTGCGCATCGGTATCGGCGGCCCGGTCGGTGCAGGAAAGACGACCCTGACCGCGAGGCTTGCCGAACTTTTGAAAGACGATCACTCGATCGGCGTCATCACCAACGACATCTACACACAAGAAGACGCCGAAGCTCTGATGCGCATGCAAATCCTGCCGTCTGATCGCGTGATTGGAGTGGAAACCGGCGGCTGTCCTCATACGGCGATTCGCGAAGACGCGTCGATCAACCTGGCTGCCGTGGCCGAGATGCGGCTGCGTCACCCCGACGTCGAGGTCGTCCTGATCGAATCCGGTGGCGACAACCTATCGGCCACCTTCAGCCCGGAGTTGGCGGACCTGACAATCTATGTGATCGACGTGGCCGCAGGCGAGGAAATCCCACGCAAGGGTGGCCCCGCAATCACCAGGTCAGACATCCTAGTCATCAATAAAACCGACCTTGCCCCTCATGTGGGGGCATCTTTGGACGTCATGCGCCGAGACGCCGCGAGAATGCGGGGCGATCTGCCGGTGGTATTTGCCTGCCTGAAAGCCGGCCACGGTTCGGACGAGGTCGCGTCGCACCTTAGATCTCTTTCCGGCATTTGATGAGAGCCTAGCCGGCAAGAACGGTGCTTGGTCCACTTTGCGGGACTTTGAGAGTATTCGAGTATGTGCTAACGCAACGTTTCGGAACGTTTGTTTCTCCCCCCACTCAAATGAACAAGCGAAATCCCCTGACTTCACCAACGACTTCTGCGGCTTGGGAGGAGGGTGATGACCAGTTTGGATGCAAAACGGCTTTAGCAACGCCCTGATCGATGCACAGCCGAGCATTGTGCTTTGCTGCAAGATGCCTCATGCGGCGGTTCTCTCGCAGGCACATCAATTCAATTGAACTGATGCCCCACTTCCGCGCGATTGCGATAATGCGCTCGAACAGCGCATCACCAATTCCGATGTTTTGCCAATCAGGTTCGACAGAAAAGGCGGCTTCCGTCTTTGTAGATCCGGTCTGGTCGTCACCGCGGAGTTCGGCGGCGCCCCTCCGACGCCCTTTTGCAAACGCGCCGCAGAGAATGCTGTCATAATGAGGAATGCTCTGAACTTAGGTCGTCAGACTCTCGTCGCTGAAAGTCCCACAGAACCGCGCGCGCCGAGACTCGGCGTCGAGCCGTCGAAAGTGATCGCAGATCTCGTTTTGGTCAGCTGGATAGAGTCGGCGAATGGCAAAGTTTTGATGATGTCTGAGATGGACAATCGCCTTGTCGCTCCGATTGCAGACGTGGATTGGGCCAGCATCTTCGGGAGGAGGTGAAGGTGCTGGCCCAAAAGCATTGGCGGTCCCTGTTGATATTTTTCGTCGCCGCTGCTTTTGCTGGCTTACTCTGGGAGGAGCGAGGACCAGCAATTCGTGTTCAAGTTTGCAAGCAATCCTCGGATTGGGGCCCGCCGCATTAGTCTTGGCTTTTTCCGTCTGTTTCCTGCGCCATGAGCCGTTCCGCGTACTGCGGAATCTCGGAGCGCGTGATGCCGATCGCGGCCAATTGCCGATCGCTCATGTTCGCCAAAACCGACATCATCCGGGCTGCATGTATTGCCTTCAGAACGGATTTCGCCGTTGCTGTGGACCTTGCCGCAAATCTGTAAATCGCGTTGGACAACGTGCCCAAGTTGGCTTTGTCAGGTCGGATCGTCGCGGTTGAGTGGACACTAAACGCCATAAGCCGCCTCCAGTGCCAGTTTTTGGATGCCGTTGCGGGGAATTCCCAGATCTGCCAGATCGCGGTCGGTGAGCATCGAAAGCTCGTGGTAGGTGTCGCGATAGATCTTCCGTTTGGCCTGCGCGTCGCGAAAACCGTCCCAATTTTGATGAATTATTAAGCGGCTGACGTCCAGAACGGCGTCCAGCCAACTGCTTGAGCGTGTGATTGCCATGTTCGCGCCTCGTCTATTGCTGCGGTGCGGTATTTGTGCCGCACTGCAGAGATAGGAGTGTTTGGTGGCGCTCACAATTTCCGAAATTGGCATAGGCCCTGTGCCAATGTGGAACAGGCAGGTGGTGGGACATGGATATTTCAGCGCAAATGTTGATTTTTGCGACTGTGGTCGAGCGTGGGAGCATCTCGGCCGCCGCGCGATCCATGGGGCAGACCCCTTCGGCGGTCAGCAAGCAGATTGGTTTGCTTGAGGATCATGTTCATTGTCGCTTGCTAAACCGGACCCGGACGGGTGTGTCGCCGACCGAGGAAGGCCATGAACTCTATCAGAAATGCAAGGCGATGGCCGAAAAGTTCAAAGAGGCCGAGGCGCTTATCCTGAACATGGATGGCACACCGCGCGGCAAGCTGAAAATCGCCTCGACCGTCGCGTTTGGAAAGTCGCAGCTGATTCCCGCCTTGCCGGACCTCATGGCGCAAAACCCAGACATCCAGATTTCGCTGGATTTGACGGATCGTGAAATCGATCTGCAAAGCGAAGGGTTCGACGTTGCCATCTGCTTTGCTGAACAGCGCAAGGATCCCGACATCGTTGTTCGCCGCATCATGCAAAGCCGCCGGGTGCTTTGTGCCGCGCCTGCCTATCTGAAGCGCCGAGAAACGCCGAAGTGTTTCGCAGATCTGGCCGATCACGATTGCCTTCGGATCGCGGGCAGCAGCAGTCGCAATACGTGGCACGACGGTGACGACAGCTTTGACGCACAAGGGACTTTCGAGGGCAACAGCACCGACGTGATCTTTCGCGCCGCACTTGCTGGCATCGGGATCGCCCGATTGCCCTGCTACATGGCGAACCCGCGGTTCTCCTCGGGCGAGTTGGTGCATGTCATTCCCGAATATTCCCCGGCCAGCACGGACATCGTCGTGATGTTTGCCGATCGGCGCATTCTGGCCCCGAAGACACGGGCGTTCGTTGACTTCCTGGTGCGTGAATTCAGCGATGCCCATGATAAAAATCGCGACCAGATCGCAAATACCGGAACCTGACATATCAAGAAGGCCTTTGGCGTGACTCAAACCACAACCGACATAGGACGGGAGCTTTCCGAACGGCTGAACCCTGGAATGGAAAATGCTCTGAACGAAAGATACGGACACCTATTGCCCGATATGGCCGAGGGCTTGGTGGGTTTTGCCTACGGCCTGCAATTTGCCCGCCCGGAATTGCCTCTGCGTGACAGATACTTGGCGACCGTCGCTGCTCTCACAGCGCTTGGCGGTCAAACGCGGCCGCAGTTGAAGGTGAACATTGCCGGAGGACGCAAGGCGGATCTCACTCAGAAAGAGATCGCCGAAGTGTTCGAAGCCGAAGGCCGCAATGACTGACTTGAGCTTCGAAAGGAAATTTGCTGCGAGGTCACGCCTAGCCGCAAGATAGCATCAACGCGCTGGTCGTGGCCGAAGCGCGAAAAGGACGCCGGGTTGTGCGCCTGAAATCCGGGGACTCGGGAATATTTGGACGCGCGACTGAGGAGATCAAAACGGCGCGGGCCGCTGGTATTCCCGTCAAAATGGTGCCGGGTGTCACCGCCGCTTGCGCCGCTGGTGCTGGATTGACGCGCAGCCTGACCGAACGGGCCGTTGCCAATACCCTTGTTCTGGCGACCGGTACCGGGGCCGCCGATGATCCGACCCCAGACAGCACGCGATTGTCAGGGCCAGGCATGACAACCGCACTTTACATGTCCGTGCGCTAGGCCGGTCGGATGTTCGCGCAATGGATTGCGGAAGGCTTGCCGCGCGACACGCCAGTCGATATCTGCGTTGTTGTATCCAAGCCAAGCCAGAGACACCTGACGACAACTGCGGCTTCTGTCGCGCCAGTTATCGAGGACAACGGCATCTCCGGCTGCGCAATCCTGTTGGTGACCTGGCCCCAAGGTGTTGCCAAAGATGCCGCGATGCCAAAGTCTGTCTCAAGGCTAAGAGCTCCGAACGAGGGTTCGGCGGCCTAAGCACAAATCACTGGGCATTGAGATTGAGCAAACACGTCAACAGCGCCGACCTTGAAACGTCCGGTCCGGCGACTTCGCCTGCAAGGCAGCGGCGAGCGTGCCGCAGTTGCAAACCGATGCTGCACCAGCAATAGCTGCAGGTGCACAAGGCGGCTTTGTCCGCTCACCCACCATTCGTGACCTGGCACCGAACGTCCAGAATGTGCGGTTCGCGACGCGCTGCACATGCGAAGAATAATAGCCTAGTCGATGGCAGCTCAGGGCTCACTGGAACTTTCGCCGCTCGAAATACGAACGCCCGTTGCAGGAGCATTGCGGCCATTCGTATTACCCTCGGCGAACAGGAAACGAGCGGACAAACCGGACTTGTGCAGTCGCAGCTATTGCTGACGCAGAAATACCTCGCATCTGCGGCATGGCTATCGCTGTTTTGCAACTCATATCGCCGAAGTCGCCGTTTATCGCGTTATGAGATGGCGAACGGCAGAACCGCTCGCCAAGGTAGGTCATATGTCGATGCGCTCGGCTATGCTCAGAGCATCTTCCAATTCGACACCAAGTTAACGCATCGTGCTGTCGACTTTGGTGTGGCCAAGGAGCAGTTGCACCGCGCGAAGGTTGCCCGTCTTACGATAGATCTCGGCCGCCTTTGTGCGGCGGAGCGAGCGTAAATCGTATCCACTCGGCTCCAGCCCGATCGCCTTCACCCAGTCGCGAATAAGCCGTGCGTACTGACGCGTCGAGTTGTGTGGTCGGTCGTGAAACCGGCTTGGAAACATGAACAGGCAAGCAAGCATCTCTGGAGTTCTGACCTAGGCCAGAACGGTTTTTCGCGTGTTTTCCGACAGTTCAAATTGAACGGGTCGCTTGGTTTTGCTCTGGATCACCGAAACACGTTCCCGGACGCGATGGTTTTTGATAAGATCAGGCACGGTTAGCTTGACCAGATCACAGCCTCGAAGCTTGCTGTCGATGGCGACGTTGAACAAAGTCAGGTCGCGCAGATTGCCTGCAAGCTCGAATCGAGCACGGATCGCCCAGACCTGTTTTGGCAGCAGTGGACGTTTCTGTCCGATGATGCGCCCTTTGTTCCAGGCTTTGCACATGGGGGTAACTGCGGGAAGTTGGACTCTTGGCATGATTTGCCCTCCGATCCTCCCTCCACGCCCGTCATCAGCACCGTGCTGACTGGGCGATTGTGCAAGCAGGGCTGAACGCCCGTTTAGGGCAGCCACTCAAATGGGCATCTTCTGCGAGCGCTTTCGGCGGCTTGGAGGTCCAAGGGCGAACTGCGCCGATGGCCTCGAAACGCATAAGCCGACATTGTGGATGTTGAAGACGGGCCTTGGCCGCCATGGCGATGATAGGCAATGCAGCAGCGTGTGTCGCGGATACGGTCCGGCAGAATGTCATGTCTGCAGGACACCCAATGGTTTGAGGATGTGCAGCGTCAAGACGAAACGAAACCTCTGCCGCTTAGAACGACTGAAATGAGCGGACGTCGAGACGGGGTGAAGGCTTCAAAACATACTGCCTATCCGTCAATTGACCTGGGTCATTCGGTAGAGATAGGATCGTGGAAAGTCTTCCGGCCCACGCAGAAAATATCCTCGGATTCTCCGTTGATTACGGGGCAAATGGAACAAAAAATTTGGGGCATCTGGAACATGGCCAGGAAGAATTCAGTAACTTCGGTCGACGTCGCCAAACGGGCGGGCGTGTCGCAATCCGCCGTGAGCCGCGCCTTCTCTCGTGTACCCACTCAGTCCGGCGTATCGGCGGAAGCGAAGAAGAGAATCTTCGATGCGGCCAAGGAGTTGGGCTATAGGCCAAACGCTCTTGCCCGGTCGATGATCACTGGGCGCTCGAAGATCATCGCCTTGCTGTTCAGCTATCTGGACAATCAATTCTATGCGCTGGCACTGGAAAAGCTCTGTATCGAATTGCAGAAGAACGGCTATCACGCGATGGTTTTCATGATGCCGGAAACCGCAGTCGGGGTCGAAGAGACGGTATCCGAATTGCTGGAATACAAGGTTGACGGGATTATCACCGCATCGGTCGAACTGTCTTCGTCGCTTTGCAAGCATTGCCAGGATCAAGGTATCTCAGTCGTTATGTTCAACCGGATAAAGGCTGAGGAAGGTGTGTCTTGCGTGTCGTCAGACAATGTCCTGGGCGGACGCTTGGCAGCGCGCTATCTCATTGAAACTGGACACCAGAAGATTGCGTTGCTGTCCGGTTGGGCGGAATCTTCGACCGGGCGCGACCGCCAATTGGGATTTGAGCAAGAGCTGTCGGATCAGGGACACAGCCTGTTTGATCATGCTGCCGGGCATTTTGATCTGGCTGAGACGCGCTCTGCTGCCCTCAAACTTTTGGACAGACCAGCGTCAAAGCGGCCAGATGCGATCTTCATCGCCAACGACTACATGGCGATCGAAGCACTCGGCGTAATTCGCAGCGAGTTGAAACTCACGGTGCCGCAAGACGTGTCGATTGTCGGCTTTGACGACATTCCAATGGCGGCATTGCCTGAGTATGATCTGACGACATTGCGCCAGCCGATCAACCGGATGATCGACCAATCCGTCTCGCTGATGCTAGCTGCGATAGCCGGAAACGACACAGCAGGTAACGTGAGCATCGTGCCAGAACTGGTCGAGCGCGGCACCGTGGCAAACAGAACCTGATCAGCTTTCGCGCCCAAGCTCTGCCAGAATGTCCACTCCTTGCATGGCCATGAAATGTGGGATGTCGATGAAGATCCAGTTCTCGGCCAGTTTTTCGCCATCGCGGCGGTAGAGATCAACGATCCGCATGTCGGCTTCGACTTCGCCAGGCGGTAGACCAAGAAACCCACCCTTCGACCGTAGGGATAGGCTGGGATAGCCGAAGAACCCGCCGTAGTTGCCCTCGCCCAAACGCGCGACATGTTCGGTGTGGCGAACGTATTCCAGACCCTCCTCGAACGGTCCTGAGTGGCCGCGCCTATAACCATCGAAGAATGCGCTGGCGCCGATGCCGCCGGGGCCGAACCAGCACATATTGGGCGTCCAGAAACGGGTCATGTGCTCTTCGGGCGAGCCAACTTTGTTCGCGCGCAAATCGGTGACCATATCAGAGATCAGACCGACACTCGCCCGGCCGTCGGTTTCCGAATGCGCATCGTACAATAGGCCATCATGCGTCGCAGGTCCAGGCGTCAACAGGACCGATCCGGTTGTGCCCGCGCTTGGATGACGTCCCGATTGCGCCAAAAGGTTCAGGATATCGACGTAGCAGGCGATTTCGACGATCTTTTCCTTCTCAATGCGGTGAAATTCGCAATAGCGCAGAAACGAAAGCTTGCGGGAGGGTGCGAGCCCGATCCAGGACTGATCCCATGTGCCCATCAGATGCCCCATTTCGACAACCCAGACCGAGGAAAACCCGTCAAGTTCGTTCCGTCCGGCAAAGAAAATGTCCGGCCGCCGTTGCAATGGCCCCATGGCCTGTTTCAACGGCCGCCAGAAGACGTCAGCAACCTGTTCCGGACCGGTCTGCTCATGAAACGGGTACATGCCGCGCCACGCAAGATTGGCGGCGAAATGAGGTGTCATCGCCTCGGAAACACTTTCCGTGCCTGCCGCATCAATAGCCGCATTGGCGGAGCGGACAAGCGCCTTGGCGTCCTGATAATCAGCCATCGCGGCGGGCCATGGCGATCTGGATCATCAGGTCCAACTCGTTGAAAAGCTGCCATTCCTGCTGAACCACGCCATTCTTGACGCGCTGTTGCGTGATGCCCCAGATCTGGCATTTCTGCCCCGTGGGGTCTTGGTAGAGAGTGCCACCGGTATGGGTGGCATCGGCGCTCCAACGGGTCGAGATCAGATAACCGTCGTCATCGTTGCCCATCCAGTAGACCTCGTCGACATGGTGTTTCATGTCAGGGAAGGCTTCACGCAATTCGGCGATGTAGGCGCGATAAGCGTCCCGCCCGAAAAACTTGCGATCGGTTGTCCCTTCGAATGACACATCGGCGGCATAGCATTCATCCAGTGCCGCCCCATCGCCATTCCAAAGGCTGTCATGGATGGCTCTAGCAAAAGCATCGGGGTCGAACCCCTCAACAGGTTCGCCAACGCACAACGGGCGCTCAGGACGCACACCGGACCGCAGATCGGCCCAAGTTTCGGCGCTGCGCGGCCAGCCGGGGAAAGGATCGGCGGCCAGCCTGTCCGCCTCTTCCCAAAGATCAAGGCCCAGCTGCTTGAGCATGGCGGATGTGTTGTAAAGCACGTGCTCAAGAAAAATGTTGTTGCCAAGTGCCACACAGTTGGCAATGACCATGACGTCGACCTCAGCTCCGGTCGGGTCGCCGTATTTGCTCGGTCCGGTGTTCTTGCCCTTGATGCGCGTCAGGTGTGAAGTGTGAAATCCGATAGTGTCATCGCCAGCCCAGATCACCTCTTCCGCGTTAAGGATAATGTCAGGGATTGCGCCGGTCGTGTGGTGCGTGTCGCCGACGATCTTGGCGTTGCCGTGCTGCAGACCATAGTCGTCATAGACAAGGCTATCGTCGGAGTAACACGCTTCGATATATTCGACTTCACGGGCCTCGGTTTCCCAGATGCGATAGGTGATGCGGACGATATAGTCGACGATGTTGCGGTACTCGGGATCGAACCCGCCAAGCGACTGCGACGGCCCGAGATAGGGCGGGATACGGTGCGCCCCGCCCTTGGTGTAGTTCTTGAGAGATATGTCGAACGACGTGGGCATGTGACCCCGCGACAAGGCGGCGGCCGGATGATGCGACTTCGAGCGATCGGGCATGAATTGGGTCATTCGGTCTCTCCAGTATTGGCCAAAAGATCAACGCCCTGTTCGGCAAGGAAATGCAGGATGTCGATGAATATCCAGTTTTCGGCGAGCTTGTCGCCGTCGCGGCGATAAAGGTCCACGACGCGCATTTCGGCAGCCACGTCATTGGCAGGCGCGCCGAGGTAATCGCCGGTGTTGCGAAGGGTCAGGCAAGGCCACCACATGAAGGCGGCAATGTTGCCTTCGGCCAGTGCAAGTTCCCAATCGTGGATCTTCACCACATCTTGCTTTGCTTCGAAAGGCAGGGTGTGTCCGCGTTGGTAGCCGGGAATGGAGAGGCTGGCTCCGATGCCGGCCGGGCCGAACCAGTTCATGTCCGCGTTCCAGAACCGGACCAGATGATCGCCGGGCGACGTATAGCTCAGCGCCAGATCGGTCAGCATGGCGTGGGTCAGATCATAGGTGTTCTGGGTCAGGTCCCCGGGCTGGGGGTCATGCAGAAGCCCGTCGTGGGTCATTGGTCCCGGCGACATCATCATGCCCCCGGTCTGGTGTTTCGCCAGTGGGTACCGGCCTGCCTGGCTCAAGACGGCGAGAATATCCAGAAACTCTACCGTTTCGACAATGGCTCCGTCCTGGACCCGAGACATCGTCGCGTAGGGCAGATAGGTGGTTTTTCCGGTGGCGGACATGCCCAGCCAGTCGTCCGTGAAATCGCACAGGAAATTGCCCATTTCAACAACCCAGGTGCCGGCACCCGGGTCAAGATCGGCATGACTGGCGAAAAAGATATCGGGGCGCCGCTGGATGGCGGACATGGCATTCTTCAGCGGTGTCCAGACGGTGTCGGCCAATGCTTCGGGCCCTTCGACATCGTAAAACGGGCGCATACCGCGGTAGGTGTGCTCAGGGGACAGGTACTCTGCGCAAGCAGCAGCGGTTTCGGCCCCGGGGGCGCCTTTGTCACGGGCGGTGAAGTACGCTTGAACAAGCGACTTGGCGGATTGCAGGTCTACTGACATGGATCTTCCTTGATCTAGAGGTGACGGTTGGGTTGCGGCGTTGCGTTAACGGCGTGACACACCCTAGGTTTGAAGACGATCTCCCAGATACCATGTGAAAATCAGCGGAGCGGAGGCGAGTGTCAGACGGTCCATCGCCTCACCCTTTCACCGCGCCGGCGGTCAACCCGCTAACGATCTGGCGTTGGAAGAACAAAACCAGGAAGAACAGAGGCACCATGGCGCTCACCACCGCCGAAACGGCAAACATCACGTTGCCCTGTTCGCGGATCTGCGTCAGGAAGCTTGCGATTTTGGGCACCATCGTCTGGTTTTCCGAACTCAGAAGCATCGAGGTAATTGCAAAGTCATTATAGGCCAGAAGGAAAGAAAATAGCCCGGTGGTAATGACGCCCGGCCACATGACCGGAATTATCACATGCCAGAACGCCTGGAACCGGGTGCAGCCATCGACCATAGCGCTTTCGTCCATATCTTTCGGGATGTTCAGGAAGAACGAGTGCAACATCCAAAGCGTAAACGGCTGATTAATTGCGACCAGTACGACGATTGTGGTCGAGAGTCGTCCCCACAGGTTCCATTCGAAGAATGGCAGTAGGTAGCCTGAGACCAGCGTGATATGCGGCATGGCCCGAAACACGAGTGCTGCGATCAAAAGCCAGAATGCGTAACGATATCCGGAACGCGCCAAGGCATATCCGCCCAAAGTTCCTAGGGTCAGTGAAATAATGACGGTGCAAACAACGACAACAGTCGTGTTCAATACATTTCGCCAGAATTCTTCTTGGATCCAGGCACCGTGATAGCCATTGCCAGTGAAGTTGCTGCCGGTTTCTGCAAGTGTGTAAACGCCGTAGATCGCGTTCCGCCAATCGGCCTTGGAAAAGAAATCGCCCTGTACCTTGAAAGATCCCCAGACAGTCCAGACAAACGGCCCGATCGCGATCATCAGCCAGAAGATGATCATCGAGGTCGCGAACCACGTCAGCAGACGCGGTGATTTGTTAGCCGCTGACGCCATCACACCGCCCTCCGGTTAAAGTCCCGCCAGGTCTTTATCAGCACTGGTGTCAGCAGGATGGCAACGCCGAGGATTGTTAGCATCGAAGTCGCTGCGGCCGAGCCGAAGAGTTTATCCTGCCCCGAAAGGTCGTTGTAGATGATCCAACTGAGCGATCTGGCCTTGGCTTCGGCCGAGAAGGACACGATGGGTTCAAGGACGCGGAAATTGTCCATCAGTTGCATCAAGGTGATGAAGACCAGAAGCGGCATCATGTAGGGAACGATGACATAGCGGACCTGTTGAAACCTGCTTGCCCCGTCGATCTTCGCAGCTTCGAGAGTATCCGTGGGAACCGTCTGTAACCCCGCGTAGAACACAACGAAGGCAAAGGGCGTCGAATGCCAGACGCCGTAGACCATCAGCATGATCCAGGTGAGCGGTGCCGAAGCTTTCAGGCTAAGATCAGGATCGTCAAAGATGATCTGCAGCGTAGCCCCGATGATGCCGTCTGCGTCTACCATCCAAAAAAGGATCAAGCCCCCGATCAGAGGCGTCACGATCATCGGCAAGAGCGAGGCAAAGATTGTCGGCCCCTTGGTGACTTTTGGAAGGCGGTTCACACCCAGAGCTATCAATAGACCAAAGACGATCACCAACGGTGTGACGACGAAGGTATAGGCAAGCGTGAAGAAAAGCGCCTTGTAGAACGGCAGGTTGTAAACCCCCGAGATGAATCCCCCGAAAGATTCAGATGCTGACCAGATCCCGCTCACTTCGTCAAAGGCCAGATGCCCACGATTTGTGTAGGTTCCCAAGCCGTTATAACGCCCGAGAGGTGCGTCGACCTTCAACGCGTCGGTTGCTTCCAGATCGACCTGTAGAATCGTGGTACATGTGAAGGGCCCGCAATTCTCGACCTCACGCATGACCTGTTCATGTTCAACAAAGAACGACTGCATCGCTACCGACACGATCGGCAGGGCAATGAACAGGATCATTGCCAGGAATGATGGCCAGATAAATCGTGCAAAAGTTCCGTGCGGCATAGCGAAAACCCGACAAAGTTGTGCGCGGCGCTGAAAGAGCGCCGCGCACCATTTGAGTGTTTACTTGAGGAACCCTTGTTCCTTCGCAGCAGCGGTATAAGCCGCCTCGATGTCAGCTAGGGTTTGTTCAGCGCTTTCGTTGCCCTGCAGGAAGTCTGGCACCTCTTGGAAGAATGCCGAATGCAGAAGTCCCATGTAGGGCAGCATCGGATAAGGCTCGGCACCGGCACCGGCGACGGCCGCGACGCCCTCAGCAGCGACGCCTGGTTTGTAGCTTTCCATCAACCAAACGGCCTTGTCGTTATTAGCCATGACCATGTCATCAGAGATGCCATTGACCATCGCAATGAAAGTAGCTTCGGCATCTTCACCACTGATATTCGCGGCGATGGTGAAACCGTCCCACCAGAGCGATGACGCTGGCGTCGAACCGCCCGCAACAGTCATCGCACCGGCAGGCATCGTCGCCGCAACGATTTCAGGTGTAGAACCCTCGTCGTCGAGCAGACCACCCACCGACGATCCCCAAATGACAGCCATTGCTAACTCGCCCGATTCCCAAAGCGGCACGACTGCGCCAGTATTGTAGGTCAGGAAGTCAGGGTTGGAATATTCCATCAGCGATTTCAGCATGTTCAGCGTCGCGACGCCTGCTTCGTTGTTGATGGACACCTCAGCCGTGCCGGGCTTGAAAAATTCGCCGCCGTGACCGAGATACATGTTCACGACCTCTTCGCCGAGGTTCCAATCCGATTTGGTCAGCATTGCGAAAGGGTATTCCATGATGCCAGCCGCGCGGATGGCTTCGGCAACATCAAGCACCTCTTCGTAGGATGTCGGCACCCCTTTGCCGACCTGGTCAAGAATGTCCTGGCGCACGATCAGATGCTGTGCATTGGCCATGAAGGCAATCGCCATGATCTTACCATCAACACGAATTAGCTGGTTTGGTTGCAAATTCTGACCGTGCTTGGCGACGAGATCATCCAGCGGGCGTATCAGCCCATCATTCAACAAAGGAACGATGGACGAGTTCGCTACGATTTTAGTCGTATACTCAGCCGGATTGGCCGTGAGCGCTGCAACCTGTATTTCATTGTGCTTGGTCGAGTGGTTCTTCGAGAATTCCGCCCCCTCTCCGACGCACGCTTCGGCGTTATCGACAACCGCATGCAGCGCTGGAAAGTCGTTGGCAAGGATTCTGACGCTTCCGCTGGTAACCGGACAATCAGCGAACGCAGCCCCGACCGTCATTCCAAGCGCAGTTGAAGTAACTGCCAGACGAGTGATGATAGACATGTTTTTCTCCCTGGGTTCGACCTCGTTGGGTCAGCTTAGAAGCAGATACGAGCAGTTTGGTCGCTCGACATCGCATACGTATGCGATGTCGACTATACTCGATTCTCTTAAAATATCAAAACCTCAATCCAATCCGGTCAGCAGGCGTTGTCGCGCAATAAGATCGACACCTAATTGTTCAAGAAAGTGCAGATGATCAATGAAGTTCCAATTTTCAGCGATTTTGTCACCCTCCCGCCGATAGAGGTCGACAACGCGCATCGTCGCCTTCTTCTCGGACTTCGGGGCAAGCCCGATATATCCCCCAAGCGAGGTCACATCAAATGTGGGCCAACCGAAGAATCCACCATAGTGGCCTTCTGCGAACTCCGTTCGGTGACCGAAAAAGTCGCCCCACTTCAAGCCTTCTTCGAAGGGAACGCAATGCTGCTCAAGATAGCGTTCCTGTGTGTAGGGTGCACCGATGCCGCCTGGCCCCCACCAGATCATGTCTTCCTTCCAATCCAACGACAGATCCGTGTTTGTTGTGTGAACATCTTCCGCCAGCAAACGGTCGATCATCCTGAGAAACAGCTTCAAAGTCTTTTCGCCTTCGCTCGAAGGTTGGCTGTTGAAAAGCAGGCCGTCATGCGTGCGCGGCCCGGGCGTCACCATCGTCGCGGCGGTCGACGGCGGAAGTGCTTCGGCCCGCACCTGCGCCATCAGATTCAGCACATCCAGGAACATCGTTGTTTCGGTTATCTTGCCGTCCACGACCAGGCTGAATTCTGCGTATCTGAGCATTGTTGACTGTCGGGTCGGACGCATTCCGAGAAACGGCTGATCGAACAGACCAAGAAGGTGCCCCATAGAAGCAACCCAAACGCCAGGTTCATCGCTCAGGTGATTGTAGCCTGCAAAAAATATGTCCGGTCTGCGTTGAAGGGGAGAAAACGAACTTCGCAATGGGCCCCAAAAATTCTTGTCGGCATCTTCGGCGCCGACGCATTCCCGGAACGGTGCAGTGAACTGAAAACTGCAATTCGCGCTGGTTTCGACCGAAAGCCCTTCAGCAAGCGCAAACTTCGGTGCAGTGTCTATGTGCCGCTGATGCGACAAGACTGTCTTCTTGGCAGCGTCTAATGCGCTCTCACGTCGATCCATTGGTGCCCTTTTTTTCTACAAATTACCGCTTTCACTCTATCCCAAAAGAACACCCCGAAAATGGTATCAACACCAACCTTACCTGAAAGGGACTCCCGTCAGCTTTGGTGGACAATAGGGAAGAGCATGCGCCACGACTTCACGCATGATACTAGCTTCTAATTCCCACATTGAACTAGGCTGAGAGAATAACCGCATCAAATTTTCGGATCCCGTTGTGGCGCTTTCCCTGCTTTCGCGATGCTCACTAAGGTGGACCTCGGGTCGCGAAAGCCGAACTTCTGCATTGTCCGCGACCTATGAATTGATGATTCCAGATTTGCTGCGATATGTTTGAACGGCCGGTTTTCTCGCCGCGTTGCGACCGCCTAAATTCAGCAACAGCAGAAAAATCTGCGCTGCGTGCGCTCGCAGCAAGAACAGTGAACTCACAGGAAGGACTCTCCTGGAACCTTCGCCGCTCAAAGCACGAACGCCCGTTGCCGGAGATCGGGGCCATTCGCATTACACTCGGCGAACTGGAAACGAGCGCAACGAAGCTGCCATTCGCAGCACAGCGGGACGTTCGGTCCGGGTGAACGTCTGCAAAGCGGACGTTTTGTTGCACGAACCAGCCCCGGTGGAAGGGAGAGTGTCGGAAGAAGGGTGATCGTCAGAACAAAGATTGTCGGGAATTTTGCAATGAAATCAATGCGTGTTTTCTACGAACGTGGTGCAAACGTACTACCATCAAGACATAGACAAAGAATAAGAAAAAGAAATTGATGAAGAGCGCTCCCTCCGCTTGTTCTATGCCAATCGCGGCTGCCATTTTAGCTGGTCAACGCCGAGAAACGAAGGTCTTGGGTCTCCGGCACGGGTACCTTTCGGTCGCCCCTGAGGCGCTGCCTCCGCACGACCTTTCTGTCGGATCGCAAATGCCCATCGGGCTCCCGTGGCTGGCGAAAGCTTCAATCGCTAGGCCGCCGCCGGCCCGCCTAACCCTTCCTCAATCAATCTCTGAAACCGCGCCCGAAAGGCTTCCGGCAAAGGTGCTGACATGATCCATCCTCCCAATCAGGGTGAATCACAAAATCAGCTTGTTGGGAATCCCCACGATTCAGGTTTTGGGCGGCGCGCTTTAAGGTCTGTCAATTCAGTGGTCGAAGTGTCTCAAGGCTTTGAGAATACCAAATTCGTATGCCTCTGATGGCACTCGCGCTGATTTTCGGATGGCTACCAATGTAGTCGAGAATGGTATTTTCAAAAGCTGGACTATGGGGTGGTCTGAAATAATTCCTAGAACGTAAACTATTGATAACCATGTAAATTTTTAAGGTATATGGTGCTGCTGGAGAGAATTGAACTCTCGACCTCTCCCTTACCAAGGGAGTGCTCTACCTCTGAGCTACAGCAGCCAATCCACTTCAGGGCACCGGGAAAAACGCCCTACTAATACCCTACTAATTTCCACCACGCTCCACTAACTCATTGTTCGAACAAACAAACTTGGAATGGACCCGCCCATTACCAAGGGAGTGCTCTACCTCTGAGCTACAGTAGCGCTGTGGGCGGGTGATTAGACTCAAACGAAACGCGGCGCAAGGGTGTCTGGACGGTTTTTTTCGCCTCCTGTAGAGAAAGGTTATGGCAGAAAAAAATACACCTAAAAAACACGGCAGATCCGGCGATGTGCGCGAAGAGCGGCTGAAAGCGGCGCTCAAGGCGAATATGGCGCGGCGTAAGGCGCAGGCTAAGGCGCGGGCAACCCAGAACGGCAAAGCCGACAAAGACGAGGGATAAGAGCAGATGGATTCGATTCTGGTGACAGGCAACGGGCCGCTTAAAGGTCAGATACCGATTGCAGGGGCAAAGAACGCGTGTCTGACGCTGATGCCGGCGACCTTGCTCAGCGAAGAACCGCTGACGCTGACCAATGCGCCTCGGCTGAGCGACATCAAGACGATGACGGCTTTGCTGCAGTCCTTGGGGGCCGAGGTGTCGTCATTGCAGGATGGTCAGGTGATCGCAATGTCCAGCCACGACCTGACCAGTCAGACGGCGGACTATGACATCGTGCGAAAGATGCGCGCGTCAAACCTTGTGCTGGGTCCTTTGCTGGCGCGGTTCGGGCAGGCAGTCGTCTCGCTGCCCGGAGGCTGTGCAATCGGCGCGCGTCCGATGGATCTGCACGTCGAAGGGCTCGAGGCGCTGGGCGCTGAGATTGAGCTTAAGGACGGGTATCTGCATGCCAAAGCTGTGGGCGGGTTGAAAGGTGCCGTGCATGAGATGCGATTTGCATCTGTGGGCGCGACCGAGAACATTGTCATGGCGGCCACGCTGGCCAAAGGCACAACGGTTCTGAAGAACGCGGCGCGCGAACCTGAAATCGTCGATTTGGTCGTGTGTCTGAGGAAGATGGGTGCCCAGATTTCCGGTGAAGGCACGCCGACCATCGAAATTCAAGGCGTAGACCGGTTGCATGGCGCCACCCATCAAGTAGTCACTGACCGGATCGAGCTGGGCACCTATATGCTGGCGCCGGCGATTTGTGGTGGAGAAGTCGAACTGTTGGGCGGGCGGATGTCTCTGGTGGAATCATTTGCCGGGAAACTGGATGCGGCGGGCGTGAATGTCTCGGAAACAGCAAACGGTCTTTTGGTCGCCCGCAAGAACGGGCGTGTCAAAGCCGTGGATGTCGTGACCGAGCCGTTCCCGGGTTTTCCGACCGACCTGCAGGCCCAGATGATGGCGCTGATGTGCACGGCCGAAGGTACCTCGGTGCTCGAAGAACGCATTTTCGAGAACCGTTTCATGCACGCCCCCGAATTGGTGCGGATGGGCGCGAATATCGAAGTTCACGGTGGCACGGCAACCGTGACTGGTGTCGAACGTCTGAAGGGCGCACCGGTTATGGCGACAGATCTGCGCGCTTCGGTTTCGCTGATACTGGCGGGGCTGGCTGCTGAAGGTGAAACAACTGTCAGCAGGGTCTATCATCTGGATCGTGGGTATGAGCATGTTGTGCGCAAGCTGGAAGGCGTGGGCGCCAAAATTGAACGGATCAAAGACCAATGACAGACGCAAGTTTCCACGATGGGCGTGAGGCTCCACTGAATCTGGGTGCAGAGGATGGGGATGACCTTCAGGTGATCTCGACTTTGACACAGGATGCGGTGTTCCCAGTATCCGAAATGACCTGGCACCCGTCGCAGCGCCGCTTTGGCCTGTTGCTGAACCGTTTCCGCTGGGAGGACAAGGATGCGGCCACGCGCCGGGGCCGTCCATTCGAAAGGGTGCAGTCTGTGCTGGTGTTCGCTTCCGTTCTAACCGTGGCCAGCCAGGGTATCGACCGTAGCGAGAAGGATTTGGTGATGTCCTTGCTTTCGGTCGATTTTGAACCCGGCGAAGACGGCGCGGGTCAGATTTTGCTGACATTGGCCGGTGATGGCGCGATCCGCCTGTCGGTCGAGGCAATAGACGTCACGCTCAAAGATGTGACCCGCCCGTATCAGGCGCCGTCGGGGCAAGCACCGCATCATGCAGAATAAGCGCGGTATCGCGCAGGCCTTCTCAGAACCACCCGCTGGTCTGATGTTGCGCCGCGCGACCGTGTTTGATGTCTTTGATTTAAGCCGCGTACTAATCCGTTCGATCACGCAGCTGTGCCGGGCGGATCATGGCGATGATCCACAGGCCGTTGCGGAATGGACCGCCAATAAAGACCCGGAGACCATTCGGGGTTGGATCAAGGCCGGAGCGCAGATTTGGCTGGCCGAGCGCGCAGGTCAGGTTGCGGCTGTCGGCGGATTGCGTGAGGGCGGCGAGATCACGCTGCTCTATATCGACCCGGCTCATACCGGTCTTGGGGTGGGAAGCGCGTTGTTGGCCCGGCTGGAACAGGAACTGGCCGCTGCCGGTTGCACCGAGGCACAGCTTGAGGGGACACGGACGGCCCAGGCGTTTTATATCCGGCATGGCTGGAAACCGACTGGCGGCTGCGCGGCGCGCAAAAGCATATCCTGTTTTGAGATGCGCAAATCGCTGCACCCGGTGGACTGAGGGTTGAGGACAGCCCATCCCGGCGATATGACCCGGTGAAACGCTACGGAGTGCCAGATCATGCCCGTTTTCCTAAACACCAAGACGCCCGAGTTTGAAGCCGCTTTTCAAACCCTGCTGTCGGCCAAGCGCGAAGACAGCCCGGATGTTGATGCCATCGTAGCGCAGATCATTGACGATGTCCGTGCCCGCGGCGATGAGGCGGTAATCGAACTGACGGCCAAATTCGACCGGTTAGAGCTGACACCGGATACGCTGGCCTTTTCGGCAGAGGAAATCGACGTCGCCATTGCGCAGGTCTCGGACGCGGATCGTCAGGCGCTCGAACTGGCAGCCGAACGCATCCGGGCCTATCACGAGAAACAGATGCCCGCCGATCACCAATGGACGGATGAGGCCGGGGCGACCCTTGGCTGGCGCTGGTCCGCAGTGTCTGCGGCGGGGCTGTATGTGCCGGGAGGGCTGGCCTCGTATCCGTCGTCGGTTCTGATGAACGCGATCCCGGCCAATGTCGCAGGGGTCGAGCGTCTGGCCATCGCCGTGCCCACACCAGACGGTCAGGCGAACCCTCTGGTCCTTTTGGCCGCGCACCTGTCAGGCGTGACTACGGTCTATCGCATCGGCGGGGCGCAGGCGATTGCGGCACTGGCCTATGGAACAGATACCATCGCAGCGGTGGACAAGATCACAGGCCCCGGAAACGCTTTTGTTGCTGCCGCCAAACGCAGAGTCTTTGGTAAGGTCGGTATAGACATGATTGCGGGACCGTCCGAGATTCTGGTTATTGCTGACAAAGACAACGACCCCGACTGGATTGCACTGGATCTACTCAGCCAGGCAGAACATGACGAAAGTGCTCAATCCATTCTGATCACGGATAGCGCCGATTTTGGACGGGCCGTGGCGCAAGCCGTGGAAAAACGTCTTGAAACTCTGCAACGCCGGGCCATAGCCGGGGCCAGTTGGCGCGATTTTGGTGCGGTGATCACTGTGGGCAGTCTGGATGAGGCAGCCTCTCTGTCGAACCGAATTGCCCCGGAACACCTTGAGCTATGCGTCGCAGATCCCGTCGCTCTGAGCGAAAAGACAATTCACGCAGGTGCAATCTTTCTTGGTCAGTACACGCCCGAGGCAATCGGAGATTATGTTGGTGGGCCCAATCACGTCCTACCCACTGCTCGGTCGGCGCGTTTTTCTTCCGGTCTGAGTGTGATGGATTTCCTGAAACGCACGACGCTCAGCCAGATGACACCCGAAGCCCTGCGGGCAATCGGGCCAGCGGCAGAGCAACTTGCGCAGTCGGAAAGCCTTGAGGCGCACGGGCTGTCCGTGACCGCACGGTTGAAGCGATTGAACGGTTGATCACCTATGGTCAGAGGGTCACACCTGCAATTACCTCATCCGATTTTCCCCGACAGGGCTTGAAATCAAGGGGCAAATTGCGGCGCTCTTTGTGTGCGACCGGATCTAAAGGAGGTTGATTTGGAACGTGTGGCGACCCTCTGGATCGGTAAGCGCTTTAGCTTTTTGGAACATCTGTGCCTGAAGTCCTTCGCCGATGTCGACCAGAAGCCAATCGTCTATCACTATGGCGATCTTGAAGACATTCCGGATTATATCGAGCCGCGCGATGCCCGCGAAATTTATGATACTCCCGAGATCTACCGCGATCCGATAACCCGATCCGTGGCCGTTCATGCAGATCTTTTCCGTCTGCAGTTGATGCAAAAAACCAACTATATCTGGGCCGATGCGGATGCTTATGCGGTCCGGCCATTCGAGACAAAGAACGGGTATCTTTTTCCGAATGCGAACCTCAAGAAACAACGGATCATGAACGGTGTACTTGCGTTGCCCAGCGACAGTCCGGGGCTGCAGGCCATGTGCAAATATGCTTTTGACAGCGATCTGGTGCCGCCATGGTGGACACAAGAACATAGGGAAACCTACCGCCAGATGTTCAACGGGTCGACCTATTGGAGCCTGCCAATTTTCAGCTTTGGTCCGCCCATGCTGTTTCACTTTCTTTATGGCACACCAGAGCATGAGATGGCTGTGCACAGGTCGGTCCTCTATCCTATCCCATTGCGATATCGCGGCCTTTGGAATGATCCTGACCTTTCCAAACTGGATTTTCTGAAGTGGGACCAACAGATGTCTGTCCATTTTTTTGGATCCTGGTTCCGAAAGATCTTTCTTGGCCGCCAAATCAACTCTGGTTCACTGGTCGATACGCTGTTGCGCAAACACGGAATAGATCCGTCCGAACACCCGCTTTGACGATTTTCGTCGGACGGGCGGTCACTGCGTTGCCCATTTATTTCCATTGGGATAAGTCTGTCCCGACCTGAACGGACCAAACGACCATGACCCGAATTTCGCACATCGAACTGGATGATAGAAACTTGCCCCCGCCGACTCCCGAGATCGAGCAGGAGCGCAAGGTGGCAATCTATGATCTGCTTGAGGATAACGCTTTCGCGCTGCCCAAACGCGATGATCGTGTGGTTCCGGAAGGGCCGTATCATGTGCAGCTCTCGATCCGTGACAAGCGTTTGGTCTTCGACATTGCCACCGAAGCCGAAGAAAAAGCGGCCGAGTTCCATCTGTCCCTTGGACCATTCAGGCAGGTGGTCAAGGACTACTTCCAGATCTGTGAAAGCTATTTCGACGCCGTAAAGACTTTGCCGCCCAGCCAGATCGAAACCATCGACATGGCCCGGCGCGGTATCCACAACGAAGGCAGTCGGGTGTTGCAGGAACGTCTGGAAGGCAAGGCCGAAGTTGATTCAGACACAGCCCGTCGCCTGTTCACGTTGATCTGCGTATTGCATTTCGGGGGGTGACGGGTGACGTCTCTGCCGCAGTCCATCTTGTTCTGTTGCGACCACAATTCGGTCCGATCTCCGATGGCCGAAGGCATCATGAAGAAGTTTTATGGCACCGGCACCTATGTGCAATCCGCCGGGGTGCACAACGATCTTGAGATCGATGGCTTTTGCATTTCGGTCTGTCATGAAATCGACGTCGAGCTTTCACGTCACCGGTCCCGGTCGTTCGATGAAATGCAGGAATGGGGCGACGACCTCAGCTCGTTCGATCTGATTGTAGCGCTGTCGCCGGCCAGCCAGCGCCGTGCGCTGGATTTGACGCGGGTTTTTCATCTGGATGTCGATTATTGGCCAATAATGGACCCTACCGGGCTGGGCGAAAGCCGCGAGGAAAAGTTACATCACTACCGACAGACCCGCGATCAGATCATTCAGCATCTGAAGGACCGCTGGGGCGAACCAACGGAGTGACCATGAACGAAACCGTCAAAACCTATTTCGAAGCCTTCAACGCCGGGGACGTAACCGGCATGCTGGCCTGTTTGTCCGACGACGTGGCCCATCATGTGAACGAAGGGCAGATACGAGTGGGCAAAGAGAAATTCGCAGCTTTTTGTGACCACATGAACCGCTGCTATCGCGAGAACCTCACCGATATCGTTGTGTTCGCGGCCGAGGGCGGTACCCGTGCCGCCGCTGAATTCATCGTGAACGGCACCTATCTTGAGACGGATGAAGGCCTGCCCAAAGCACGCGGGCAGACCTACCGCCTACCAGCCGGGTCATTCTTTGACCTGAAGGATGGCAAGATCACGCGGGTCACCACCTTTTACAACCTGGCCGACTGGACCAAGCAGGTCTCGAATGGCTGAGGTCACAGGCGTTCGCGCCTTGACCGGGGCGGCGCTTGAGGCGGCTCTGGATGACGTCGCTCGCTTGCGGATCGAGGTGTTTCGGGCATGGCCGTATCTTTATGACGGCGATCTGGAATACGAACGGAAATACCTGCAATCCTACCGTGACAGCGACAGATCCATCGTTGTTGGTGCCTTTGACGGGGATCGTCTGATCGGCGCATCGACCGGCGCCCCGCTAGCCGACCATGCCGCCGATTTCGCGGCGGCCTTCGATTGCTCTGGGCTGGACTTGTCCCAGATCTTCTACTGCGCGGAATCCGTCTTGCTGCCCAACTATCGCGGGCAGGGCGTGGGGCATAGGTTCTTTGACTTGCGCGAAGCCCATGCGCGCAGCTTTGGCTTCACGAAATGCGCCTTTTGCGGTGTGCAACGCACGACCGATCACCCGATGCGGCCTGATACCTACCGCCCGCTGGATGCTTTTTGGAGCGCGCGGAAGTATGAGCCGTTGCCCGGCGCTATTGCGCAGTTTTCGTGGAGGGATATCGGTGAAGAAGGCGAGACGCTGAAGCCTTTGCAATTCTGGATCAGGGATTTGTAGGTGGTTTTGCCCGCTGTGCGGAGAAAGCCGAAATCAACGTCTACCGGCCCTCATCCATCATGATTTTCTACGCACCTGATCACAGACGCTTCAAGAAGCTCGCGATTGAAGGGCATGCTTTTGGCTGGCGTGCCTAGAAGGACAAAAGATGTTTTCCAAGTCGCTTCGCAAAATCCAGCGGCGCCCATCCATGCGACATAGGCTGAGAATCGCATACCGCTGAGCTCTAGTTCGACCGGGTCATAGACAGGTTCAGTCGGTAACAGCTCCAGGTCCAGTTGCTTGCCTCGGATTACGTTCAGAGCAACCTTTACTCCAGTGCTGTCAATCGAATCCTCTGACTCGGCACCTGTTCTTTCCGACTCCAGATAATCCAAAAACTCTTGAAGAGTTTCTTCTTTGGTGTCCGGGCTCTCAAGCAGCTTTGCAAAAGTAATTAGTCTTTTTTGATGGTATCCGCCCGGCTCCAGGCGTTGCGCTAGGCTGCGAAGTAACTCGGCATCTCCGGTGGCTATTGGCATATAGTATTGGCTTGTCAGCGAGTTGTTCGTCGAGGCAAGTAATTCAAGCGCTTCCTCGACGCACCCGTTTAACCAGTAAGCGGAGATGATCCTGCTTTGATCCCTCGGGTTCGAACGGGAGAAGTCAGTCAGTTGAATGACATCATAAAGCGAACCATCTTGCAGTTTCTTCCTGAGCGCCCCTTTGTCGCCATCGAATTGCATTAATGCCGTCCGCATCAAATAGAACTTTAACTCATCCCGCTGTTCGCGGGCGGGTTCTTTGGACATAAGCAACATGGTCAAACTGGCTCGTCTAACGTCTTGCTCTTTGCCATCACCCAAACCATCCAAAAACAACTGAGTAAGCGGTTCGTCGTGCCATGTTGGCGTATCAAAACAGTCCGCAAGCGCGGGCACAGATAAGCACGTTGTTCCTAAAACCAAGCAAAGGATTCTAAAATTCATCACTGGAAAATCCTCAATTTTCTTGCTCTCATTTACCAGTGCTGAAGTTCGTATGCCATGGGCTTACAAATGAACTAGCTGTCCTAAATTCAATGTGTCACGGTTGGGCTATACAGTCCACGAACGCACACTTAGATTTCAGCCGAGTTAAGACTGCAAGGAATGCCCCATGAGACTTGCCACCGCCGCCTATAACCTCGACTGGCTCGAAAACTGGGCGCAGTATGAAGATAAGCTGGCCCGCTGGGTCTCGGATGCCGCAGGGCAGGGGGCAGATCTTCTCGTGTTCCCCGAGTACGGCGCGATGGAGTTGTCGACTTTGGACGGGGCCGAAGTAGCGGGTGATCTGGAACGCTCGATCCGTGCTGTTTCAGATCGGATGGGGGACGTGCAGGCCCTGCATTCGCGTCTGGCTCAAGAGCATGAGACCTACATCCTGGGCGCATCCGCTCCGGTGATTGATGGGTCAGGCCGTCCGGTAAACCAGGCTGTGCTCTACGCTCCGTACGGGACGTTTGACCATCAGGACAAACAGATCATGACCCGCTTTGAACGCGAAGACTGGGATATCGCGCCGGGCGGACCACTGAAATTGTTTGATACCCCACTTGGAAAAATCGGAATCCTGATCTGCTATGACAGTGAATTCCCGCTGCTGGGCAGAGCCCTAAGTGAGGCGGATATAATCCTGGTTCCCTCATGCACCGAGGCGTTGGCAGGATACTGGCGTGTCCGCATCGGGGCTATGTCGCGTGCGCTGGAAAACCAATGTGTTACGGTCATGGCGTCTCTGGTGGGCAAAAACGAATGGTCCGATGCGGTGGATATGAATACAGGAACGGGCGGTATTTTTGGTCCACCTGACAAGGGTTTTCCCGCGACCGGAGTGTTAGCAGAGGGTGCGCTGAACCAACCTGGCTGGACCTATGCCGACGTCGACTTGACAACGATCGCCAATGTGCGCCGGGATGGCCATGTGTTGAACCGCGCCCATTGGGACGAGCAGTGCGGTCGAGTCGAAACAGTCACAATATCCTCTCTTTAGGTGAATACGCCCTTGAAATAAGCCCCAAATAGGCTCATTTAGGCGCACATCCCCGTAGATTCTGCGGGTGCAACGTAATTATGGAGACAACATGGCCAAGGAAGATACGCTCGAATTTCCCGGTGTCGTGAAGGAACTCCTGCCTAATGCGACGTTTCGGGTCGAGCTGGAAAACGGCCATGAGATCATCGCACATACGGCAGGCAAGATGCGCAAAAACCGCATCCGTGTTCTGGCTGGCGACAAAGTTCAAGTCGAGATGACCCCCTACGATCTGACCAAAGGTCGGATCAACTATCGCTTTAAGTAACGCCCGACACATGGCGTTTATTCTCGGATCGGGCAGTCCAAGGCGGCTGGACCTGCTGGCGCAGCTTGGTGTGCAGCCCGACGCCATCCGCGCCCCGGACATTGACGAAACGCCTTTGAAAGGTGAGCTGCCGGTGCCCTACTGCCACCGGATCACACGCGCCAAGGTGCAAGCTGTTCCCGCCGAAAGCGATGATGTCACACTTTGTGCGGACACCACGGTCGCGCTGGGTCGGCGCATCTTGGGAAAGCCTGAAGATGCAGGTCAGGCGGCCGAGTTTCTGCACGCTCTGTCTGGACGGCGGCACCGGGTGATTACCTCGGTTGCAGTTCGGCGCGGAGACCGCATATCGCAACGCGATGTGGTGTCTCAGGTCAAGGTCAAGTGCCTATCGGATGTTGAGATCAATGCCTATCTGGCAACGGGTGACTGGCAAGGCAAAGCCGGTGCATATGCAATCCAGGGGCCTGCAGGGGCGTTCATCCCATGGATTTCCGGCTCATTTACCGGCATCGTGGGACTACCATTATCCGAGACCGCCGCTTTGCTGCAGGGCATCGGCTATCCTTTGTATCGTGAGGCACCATGAAGGGGCGTACCATCGTTTTAGACCACATCAACAACCGCGAGGCAGCGGCGTTGATGGTGGACGGAAAGCTTGACGATTTCCTGATTGCTTCCGAAGCCCCGGCCCCCGGTACCATCTACCGGGCGCGGGCGGATCGCCCGGTCAAGGGGCAGGGCGGGATGTTTCTGGCCACGCCGGACGGCCAGGCCTTTTTGCGACAGGTCAAAGGATTGGCCCCCGGAGAGCTCAAGCTGGTCCAGGTGACCGGTTTTGTCGAACCCGGAAAGGCGCTGCCGGTGACGGATCGCGTGCTGTTTAAAAGCCGCTTTGCGATTGTCACTCCGGATGCACCGGGCCTGAATATATCGCGCAGTATCCGGGATGAGGATGAACGCGACCGCTTGCTGGAAATCGCACATGAGGCCATGGCAGGCAGCGAACACGGGTTGATCCTGCGGTCCTGCTGTCAGGGCGAGAATGCCCAAGAGATTGCCGAGGATATCGGCGTCATGCTGGCTCATGCCGATGCTGTGATGAACGATCCCGGTACCGAGCCTGAGGTTCTGCTCGCAGGTGATGGGCCGCATGTTTTGGCCTGGCGCGACTGGACCGACCCGGCCGAGGTCGTCACCGAGCCCGGCGCCTTTGAGGCGCATGGTGTCTTGGATGCATTGGATCAGGCGGGCGGAATATCAGAACCATTGGCCGGGGGCGGACACATCTATATCCAGCCCACCCGCGCCCTGGTGGCCGTAGATGTAAACACGGGTTCAGACACCTCGATGGCCGCCGGAACCAAGGCCAATTTCGCCTGCGCAAAAGCACTGCCACGTGCATTGCGTGTCCGTGGGTTGGGGGGGCAGATCACGCTCGACCTCGCTCCAATGCCCAAGAAAGACCGGCGCGGTTTCGAAGCCGCTTTGCGATCTGCATTCAAGTCTGATCCGATTGAGACGATTCTGGCAGGATGGACCCCGTTGGGTCACTATGAGTTGCAACGCAAACGCGGCCGGATTTCCCTTGCGGAAGTGCTGAAATGAGCTGCCCGATCTGTCACGAACCAACGGTGTCTCAATTCCGTCCTTTTTGTTCGAAACGCTGTGCAGACATTGATTTGGCCAAGTGGCTGAACGGGTCTTACGCGGTTCCTTCGCAGCGTGAAGAAGACGTTGAACAGGATGTTTCTTCAACTGAAACTGAGATGACGCGCCCACATTGAAAAAATGTAAAAAAGCCTCTGGACACTGCCAGTAGCAAGTCATAGAACGCCTCCACCCAACGGCAGAAGCCGTATCCGTGCCCGGGTAGCTCAGGGGTAGAGCAGTGGATTGAAAATCCTCGTGTCGGTGGTTCGATTCCGCCCCCGGGCACCATTTAGCTAAGATAAATTATTCAATATCAAGGCTTTGATCTGATATCTGCTTTGTGTATCTACCATTACATCCACCAGTGTGTTTTGTATTGCCCGAAGCTGTGTGCCGAGACAACCGCTTGGTGAAAAGTAAGAATACAAAGAACTGATTTAGCAGCGCGGTGGCTTTCGGACAATTTGGCACGATTTCCCGGAAAAAATCAAAGTGACTTCTGAGCCCACAGCATGGCGCGACGCGGCTATTTGTAGAAATATTCCCAGCCGCGATCTTCATGCAAACCGAAGCGGGCATTGAGCAGGTGGCCACTGAGCCGACATTCGCCGCGATTGCAGCAACTGTCGTTGCTAACGGCGGCTTTACGCAGAAAGCTGACTTTGCAAAGTTACCGTTCAAAGTTTCGCTTGCCTAATTTGACCTGCCCAGATGGTCGGAAGCTCTTCGTGGAAGTGCGGCACTTTAGATTGTTGGCCTATTTGAAGTAAATTTGGGTACGGAGCATTTTTGGGCTACATCAGCCAACGTAAACGCCAGGGATTAAAGGCAATACAAAATCCAATTATCCAGATGACAATTGACGAATTATTGGTTGATTAATCTCATTACCCGAGCAAAACCTACCCAGCGAGCTTCAGCGCTGCTTTCGTTTGACCGAGATAATGCATCCGGAATGCTTCGGGTGCCGTGCTGGTACATCACGAGCCATCGCATCCACATTTCCAAGGTGTCGTAGTGCCCCGCTGTTCAGCAACACGCCGCGCCCGGCATCATACCGACGTTGCCCAAATCCGCTGGCAACGCATTCCCAGTTTTCCTTGGCCGCTGCGCTGCGGAACCTCGGCAGGTCGTGCGGGTCATGCCGTCCAGGAGTTGCTGCGACGTGATCGTGTTTCTTAGAATTACGTTGGTGGGTTAAATGGTGGGTCACTTGTGTTGTGCCAGGTTGCTGAACAGTACCGGTTGTCGGCCTCGGCTTTGGGCGCATGATTGTCACGACGCCTTGTGGCTTCGGATGTCCTGGGACGGCCACGTGAGTTGCCGTAGGTTTTGGTGTCAACTGTGGAACCTGGCCAGGAACCGCCGTGGGAACCTGATTGGGGGTTGCGGTTGGGACAAGCGGTGGCGTCGCTGTAGTGCCGCTGGGTTGCGGAACACGGCCTGGCACTGCGACTGGTATTTGGTTGGGTATTGCTGTTGGCACAAGGGGCGGCACAGCCGTCGGGCCAGTAACTTGAGGCGGAACCTGGCCAGGGATAGCTATCGGAACTTGATTGGGAGTTGCAGTCGGAACTTGCGGCGGCACCGCGGTAGGACCGGTAGCCAATGAGGGAACCTGATTTGGAACAGCTGTCGGAACCCGGTTTGGTGTCGCGTTTGGTGTCAAAGGCGGAACTAGGGTCGGCGCTAGGACCGGCGTGGGAACCTGACCTGGAACCGCTATTGGTGTCGCAATAGGAACCTGACCGGGAATTGCGTTCGGGACCGCGCCCGGCGCAAGGACTGGAACAGTAACTGATGTGGGCGTTTGCTGTGTTCCTTTAGGCGGCAACTGATTTGCCACCGGCTGCGTTGGGCCGGTAATTTGATTGCCTGCCCCTTGCCCACCGGCCTGCCCACATCCTTGGCTCGACTGGTGCGGATTCCCTACGCCACGGCACCACCCAAAATGATTTCCCTGCGCGACGACCTGCGTAGCGGCCAGCTCTGCGACCAAACAAGCTGCGGTAAGTAAAACAATGCGGTTCCGTTTCATAACATTCTCACCAACTTGTTGTCAGAGCAAGATACGCGCCAGGATCGCCTGAGTCGGTCAAAGGGCCGTCTCTCAAAGGGACACCGACATATCCGGACAGGAAAAGGTTTTGCTTAAACTCAATGTCCAAACCCAGACCTGTCGATGCCAGTGTAGCATTATCAACTTCAAAACTCGCTGGGTCATTGTTCGAGATGTAACCCACGTCGAAAAAGACAAAAGGCGTTAAGCGATGAATGCTTTGGGAACTTGGAAAGTAGGAGTGAGACACTTCGAAAATCGCGGAAATCCCGGAATCACCGTCTACTTCGTCGAACCGATATCCGCGCAAAGCATAGCGATCACCAAGGAAGTACTCCTCGACCGAGGGCAACCGGTCGGTTGTGAACTGGCCCCAGATCTCGGTGCGCCAAGCTGTGTTGGGTGACAAGTTCGTAAGTGGGCTTTCGTATCCGATGCCGCCCCGCAGATGCCAGAACGAAGAGTCTCCGTCGTCAAAATTTGCGTCTGTCGTGTCATTGTCATTGTCACCAAAAGATAAGGTTAGCCCCGCTTCCAGAGCTTGCCCTTTTGGATAGTTTTGCCCGTAAAGATACGTAAGACCAGCAACGCTCGCGTCACTGGACAATGGAACGCCGCCACTGACTGAGTCCGCTTTTGAAAGGCGATAATCCAGCAGAAAGTATCCATATCGGGCTACATCGCGGATCACGGGGTAACCCATCGCGACGGTGAAGTTCTCGCCGTCAATATCCGTTCTTGCAAAATCCCCCGAGAGGTCACGTTTTGCGTTTATGTTTCCGTAAAAAATCTCACCGTAGAGACCATTGCTGTTCAGCGGCGTGCGATAGGTAACAGCGCCCCACAAAGAGTGTTCGTCGTCTTTGTCCCAATTGTAATTGCCTGATCCCTCAAAGCGCAGTAAATCCCCGACGGTCAGCGTCGAATAAAACTCTTGTACGACATAGAAGCTGAGCGCTTCTCCAAGCTCACGCGGAGGGTTGTCGAGTGTCGCACTCCCGGCTTGTTTGCGCAGAGGCTCTCCCAATACTCTCAGCCTGGCACCTGCCTGATCCGGAGAATCAAGTTCGGTCGACAATTCCAAATCAGGTATGTCCTCGGCCAACATAACCGCCCGCTCAAATTGTTTGAGAGTTATTGGATATGCGGTGGTGAGGGGGCGAAAGATCTTTTCCAAGGTTTGGAACGTGCGCGTATCTACACCTTCAATTTCGATGGTTTGAATACGCCCTTCATCAACAACAATGCTCTGCCCATCGGGGCCAGGCCAGGCCTCAGCCAAAAAATAGCCGTCTTCTCGGTAGATCTGCGTGATCGTTGATGCGACCTCCACCGCTGTGATGCGCCCTGACCGATCAAAGGCCAACTGACCGGCAAAAGTTAGCAGCTCATCTGAATCATACACCGTTACGCCGCTGACAGAGTGCTGTGATGCTATGTCCCAAGTTTGTGCAATGCTGTATTTTGGAACTGAAACAATGGCCACAAAAGTGCAAATGATCGCAATTACAACCGAGTTGGTTACGGACATTTTCTACAACCTTAGCATGATTGAGCATGTTAAAACCCAATCCTATTACGAGGTTTGAATGTCTAAGCTTGCCGTTATTCAAATTTGATCACGACTGGTGCTTTCTAGATACACAGCGAACAGACTACAATGCGCCTTCGTCGCCAAGGAACTCGATACCAGCTGTCGCGCCATCACTGTAGGCAATGCAATTCCACGGAGCGCGATCCTCACCAACGCCTACAGTGACTTGTGTTCCCGCCTCGCTAAACGCGGATGAGAGCACCACGACTTGCGAATTGTTTGTCGTGTTGGCTACATCCCGTAAACATGCCTGCTGAGCGGGCGTGAGGTCGGCGGACGCGCTGGACGTACTCGTGTCGTCGCAGGCTGCAAGCAATGCGAAACATGTCGCGCCTGCGATCATCACCTTCTTGTTAGTCATTTTCTTCTCCCTCTGGTTCCTTTGAAATTTGTGAAATTGGATGCGCATGTTTGAAGCTTTTGCGTCTGTGCAGCCAACAGAACACACCTCGATCCTTTGACTACCTTTCCCAAAAACTTGCCGCGGGGGGCTTGTGGGGCAGAACGACATTGCGTTGACTACCGAGACCGCCAACAACGCGTGATGGCCGAATGACGTCACTGGCAAAAGCTAGAGCGAACTTGGGAGAGAGGACGAGTACGTTAAGTCCGAGCATCGTGTTCTCCCAAGCCAGATTATTGTGAAGTGCCTTCCGACCGCCGGCACTCACTCCAGCAGTCGGAAGGGCCCAGTAGATCGGGCGACAGCGACAACAACGGAGGTAAAAAAAGTTGTGTCGAATTCGTATGTTCGAATATATTTTTTCATAAATCAACATTTTTTCCGCGCGTAAAACTCTTTACGCTCTCGTACGATAGGCTTCTGCTTTCAAACAAAAAGGTAAGTGGGAGTACCCAGAGGGGAGAGTGTGTTCTCCTGAGCGGCGAAATGTTTTGAGACCGCACAGAAACTGAGAAAGGAATGAAAGATGGGATTCGGTGAAGCAGTTAAAACGTGTTTCTCGAAATACTTCCAGTTCTCCGGGCGGGCTATACGCTCAGAATACTGGTGGTTCTTCTTGTTTGTGGTTCTCGTAAGTGCCGTTTTTGCCGGGTTGGATTCGATCCTGTTCGGGACAAACCCCGAAACAGGCCAAGGATCTCGGGTTCTGTCCTCTGTTTTTCAACTGGCCGTTCTCATACCAATGCTAGCCGCCGGTTGGCGGAGACTGCATGATACAGGACGACCTGGTTGGTACTTGCTGCTGCCGATGGCGCTCAGCATTACAACGCTTTTTGTTATGCTGGGTGGGGTGGCGTTCTTTTCGGTATTGGAGCAAGGGACCGAAAACCCCGATGCATTGCGAGGACCCGCGGCAGTCCTAGGCTTGACCGGTATTGTCGTTGTCTCAATTCTGCAATTCGTTCTGTCCATTCTGATGATCTGGTGGCTGACACGACCTTCCCAAGAAGGCGCAAACGAATACGGCGCACCTGCTTCCTGACCTCGCTGTGGGGGCAACAGGTCGGAATCTCTGCTGAATGAAAGTGCAAACCGCAACACCATGGAGAGAGAAAATGAGTTTCAGACCGATTTCCATTGGAACGCTAATGATGGCAATGGCGACCACAGCATCGGCGGAGTGGTCGTTCAGTTCCGGGCCTAATCCCAATGCATTTATTCAGACCGGAAACATGACGCTGGAGCTTCAGTGTAACCGTATTCGCTTTGCTCCAGCTGGATATGAGGACAGCAAGGACATTGCGGAGAAGCAAGGGCTTTCCATTCGTTTTTTGAAGAACGGCACCACCGAGGTTGGGGCATTTCAGGTTGGCGCTGAAAACGCTGTGTTGCAGATCGTTGACAATTATCCCGTCGAGATCAGTTTCAATAGTCAGCAGGACTATGGTTTTGTATTGGACCAGCTTGCGGCCAATGCATCGGTTAATTTGTCGATGATTGATCAAGATGTCAGCTATGGAATCTTCGACTTAAAAGGTTCCAGCGCGGCAATTCGGTCCCTTCGTTCTGAATGTGCTTCGGATGCCAGCCAGGGAGCCTCCTACGAAGCACCCGAAGGCATCGTCTATTGTGGAGGCGGAGCGATAGAACGCGTGATCGAACCCATGATTTTGGAAAACCCGGAGGGGGAGTGGGACGCACGAGTAACGGTCAACGGCGAGTTAATCAGAGCCATGACGGCCTACAGTTACTTCGGAAACTCCGAGCCACCGGCCGGATTTGTCGTCGCCCTGCTTGGGGAAGACAGGTCCGAATTTCTGATTTTTAGCGAAGGCTCGGTAAACTGGCTGGAGTACGGGGACTACAGGTATGATCAGTGCAATTGATGCCACCCTCCAACCAGCTTCCCAAATAGTGCGCCAGTCGAAAGGTTTGGTTTCCGCGATTGTACTTGCTTCGGGCCTTGTTTGGACCTCACCAGCTGTCGCGGCTGATGTTTCGCAACTTCCGCCCGGGTTTGCGGGCCCGTGAGGCAGTATTGTCGAAGTCGATTATTATAAATGGGTTTCTGACCGCTAGAGAGGCCGCTGCGAGACCACTAGAGACCCGCCCACTGGTGCTGAGACGACCGCTGGCGAGTCTCGTTCCGGGGGCTGACGGGGGTCGCTGGTGCTGGCGGGTTGGGGGTGTCCGCTACTCAAAAATAGAGCCGACGCTTGGCCGGGTCAGTTGGTGACGGCGAGGATCGTCACTCCGTAATGTGGTGGTCAATAGTATTCTAGAAAGCGCCTCATTTTGCTTGTTGGGGCTTGCGCCTGACAAAGCGGGAGAAAAGCCGGCCGTCGGTTACAGCAAAGCCAAGGGCAATGATGGCGAACCCGACCCAAGCCTCTGGCTCTATCTTTTCACCCAGGAATGAAACGCCAAGGCCGATAGCGAACGGTGGAATCAGTAAGGTTACCAAAAGAAGGTTGGCAGCACCTGCGCGCGCAAGGATTGCGAAATAGAGAACATAGGCCAGTGCTGTTGATAGTGCGGCCATCCCAAGAAGCGCAGACCATACGCCAGAAGACAGAGCCAAGTTTGGGGGGCCATCCATCACGAGAACAATCGGAATCATAAGCACTGTGCTGCCGATCAGCATACCAAGCGCATTCACCAGCGGTGGTTGGCCCGAAAGAGCAGTCCTGCCCCATACACCGGCAAATGCATAAGAGAGCGTCGCCCCAAGAATAGCCAGCTGTGCCAGATTGCTCGGATTGAACTCGGTCAATGCGCTTGGCCCCATAATGAAGGCCACCCCCAAAATACCCAGTGCAGCACCTGCTATCTTCTTCGGAGTCAAGGGCTCGTCCTTAAGAAGCAAACCCGCCACGACCGCTGCAAACATTGCTGTCGTAGCATTTAGGATTGAAGCCAGCCCGCTGTCGATTTGCGTTTGCCCCCAGAAGATCAGCGAGAACGGAATGGCATTATTGAGCGCCCCCATTACGAGGTAAGCGCCCCATGCCCGAGGGGTGCGTGGAACACTCAGTCCTTTGAAAAAGACGATTAGCGCAAGAATAGGAACCGCCCAAAAAACCCTGTGCAATGTAATTGTAAGTGGTGGCACCTCTGACAGGGCTACCTCACCAAAAAAGAACGACCCGCCCCAAACCGCGGCGAGCAAAAGCAGCATGACGCTGGCTGTAAAATCCATTGCTGGCATGGGTTGGTTTGTCATGTCTTCTGCTTCCGTCACTAACTATTACCTAACGGATTAGCTTACGTGACCGCGACACCGCGACCCGTTTCTTGCGGAAATCCAATACAAAGCCAACTTTCATCTATCCAATTGTGAACGGCTGCGTTCACCTATCGGTGGAGTGCCTCAGCAATCATTTCTGCAAGCCTTTCGGGCTGATCTACGCTCGCCCAGTGAGTGGCGTTTTCGAGAATAATCCGATCCATCTTGTTTTCTTCCAACCACCGGACGGTGCTGTCCGGACAGTTGTCAGGATTGTAGAGATAAATCACATTTGCCGCGCTTTGCAAAAGCTCGCCGGGCACGCAGCCTGTTGAAAAATGCCGTGCGTCGGTGCCGAGTTGCCACAGCGCCAGAGTATAGGCCTTCGATACTTCATTATGATACCGTCGGATGATCGGTGCCGTTTTCGCCATTTCATCAAGCCGCTCAAGAAACGCTGCACGAAACGCAACCGGATCACTGTAGTCCGCGGCAGTTCCAGAAAAATAGGCATCCTCGGCGGTGATATTACCCTCTAGAGAAATAATGGTTGTCAAAGGACAGTCGGCCCTTTTGGCGGCCAGGGAGGCTATGATTGAAGCAACCGAATGAGCGACAATGATCTCAGCTCCGTGCTTGATCGCTTTGTCGGCGACGGTTTGTGCAAGTGCTTCAAGAGTTGTTGCCTTTGCCAGAGGCTGAGCGCCAAATCCCGGAAGATTGATGGGTAGCAAACGATAGCTGTTGGCGAGGTGGGTGTCAGCCAAACCTTCAAACATGCTCGCATTGTCACCAAAGCCTGCAACACAGAGAATGGCGGGTCTTTCATCGTTCACTTGACTGGGTTGTTTGGTCATTTTGGCTTCCAGAGCATCGTATGCAGACATTAACACGGCTCCGCAGTATTCGACAATTTGGGCTCACTCCCTGGTTTCGCCGCCTGAAGCGCGAACTATGGCTCCTGATTTCCCAACGTCCGTGCATTGAACGACATGACACAAGATCAAAGACTTGCCCCGATCCTCCTATGGCCGGTCTCGATCAGCCGATCACAACGGTATTGCCGCGCGAGCAACGGGCCGAGCTGAGCCCAAAGCGGACTGAAATGTGCTCGCAAAAAATGAAGTGCGGCGATAGACATTCTCTTGAGTGGTCCAACCCATCACTAAATGCATTCACCGCCATCGATAACCAAGGCTTGCCCAGTCATAAAAGCGGATTCATCTGAAGCTAGATAGACGATCCCATGGCCAATCTCTTCAACTGTCGCCCACCGGCTCATAGGGATCGCCTGCTCGATGTAGCTTTCCAGTTTGGCACGGCCACCCATCTGCTTCTCGAAGCCTGCATTGAAGGGGGTGTCCACAAATCCTGGACAAAGGGCATTGAAACGGATTGCATGGACAGCGTAATCGGCTGCCATCTGCCGGACCATCGCAACAGCTGCGTGCTTTGTGGTCGCATAGGCGATCATACCCCGGTCGTATTGAACGCCAGAATTGGAAGCAGTGACGATCACGCTGCCTCCACCTTGTGATTTCATATGGGGGACGGCTGCACGCGCGGCAATGAAGTGGGCGCGGACGTTCAATGCCCAAGAAGCATCCATTCCAACCGGTTCCACTTCTTCCAGCGTTCCTTCGATCTGTAACCCAGCATGAGAGTGCAACACGTCAAGCCGACCGAAGTTTTTAACTGCTTCGTCTATGGTTTTGGTAAGGGCATCGTCATCGGTTACATCAAGCTGTAAGGCAGATGCTTGATTTCCCTGTGCAATGATCTCGGCCACAGTGGCGTCAGCAAGTGTTGCATCGCGATCCGTTACCATGACATGCGCACCCTCTTGCGCCATTGCCATTGAACCCGCCCGACCAATTCCTGATCCCGCGCCCGTCACGAGCGCGACTTTACCTGCAAGCCGCATGTCACTTGGCTCCTTTATTTAACTATTCGATTTTGAGGCGCCTCGGCGCAAAAGAAGTTGCGCTGTAACGAGAAGCAAGAGCGACGCGCCCATAACCATAGTGCCTATGGCATTGATCTCGGGCGTTACGCCGCGCCGGATGGATGAGAATATGTAGATTGGCAGGGTTGTTTCTGAGCCAGCTACGAAGAACGCGATGATGAAATCATCAAATGAGAAAGTGAAGCTGAGCAGGAAGCCCGCCAAAATTGCCGGGGCTATCAACGGCAGTGTCACCTGCCGAAAGGTGCCCCAGGGCGTCGCAAAGAGGTCCGCCGAAGCTTCCATGAGCGCGCGGTCCATACCCGATAGCCTTGCATGTACGATGATTATGACCAGCGCCATTGTGAACATGGTGTGCGCAGCGACAAGCGTGGGCATCCCCATGGAAAGTTGCGGGGGATTTGCTCCATCGGGCCATAGGCTGGCAAGAACTGGGTTAAGCCAGCCGAATACGGTAACCAAGGCAATGAGCGTCGCGATACCGATGACGATACCGGGTATCATTATCGCAACATAAATCATCGCGTCGAACAAAGTTCGGAGCCATCCCTTAACCCCTTGTAAAGCCATGGCAGCCATAGTTCCGAGAGTGGATGCGAGGCAAGCAGTTATGAATGCTGCAAGCAGACTGGTCTCGAGCGCGTCCATAACAAATGGGTTGTTGAGCGCTTTGCCATACCATTGGGTCGAGAAACCCATGAACTGGCTTGCGTGTCGTCCGGCATTGAAGCTGAAAAGCGCGATGATGCCGATGGGAATATAGAGAAAAAGGTAGACGCAAATCGCGTATAAGCGCATCGGATCCTCACATCAGCGAGACATCTTCGCGCTGGCCACCCAGACGCGAGATGAATTTCATGTAAATTGAGACAGTGACAAGCATTACGACAACCAGAGTCATTGCGACCGCCGATCCGTACGCCCAGTTTCGAGACTGCAGGAACAGGTCCACCAGCGCATTTCCGACGAAAAAGACCTTTCCGCCACCTAAGATCGCTGGGATCAGAAACTCGCCCATCAGCAAGATGAAGACCAGCATGCAGCCAGTTGCGATACCAGGTACCGACAAAGGAAGTGTCACCTGACGGAACGTACGCCATGGGGTAGAGCCGAGATCAGCCGAGGCTTCCAGAAGGCGTTTATCCAGTTTGTCCAAGCTTACAAAAATTGGGAAAACCATCAAAGGTAGATACCCATAGACAATCCCCACAAGCACGGCGAACGGCGTATTTATCAGGCGGACATCATCGATGCCGATCGACTCCAGTAAAGCGGGCAAGCCACGCCCCCCAAGGATGAAAATCCATGCGTATGACCGGATCAGGATCGATGTCCAGAACGGCACGATCACCAGGATCAACAGCGAAGTTCTCCACTTTGGTGAACAACGCACCGCAAGAAAGTAGGCGAGCGGGTAGGCAATTACCAACGCAGCGATAGTCCCCAGAGGTGCAAGGATCAAAGTGTTCTTAAACGCCGTCCATCGCGCAGGAAGGTTGGCATATTGTTCCAACGTGAACGCTGGAACATAGCCTCCGGCGGCACCCCGTTCGCCAAAGGAAAAGACGAAGACGACCAGCAGAGGAAGGGCAAGCATTACCAAAAGCCATATTCCTGCCGGTGCCAGCAACAGTGCTTTTCTGCCTCGTTCGGTCATATTGTCCTCGTCTTTTCCGATATTGGCGGCCTTGCCGCTTAGGCCGACTTGAAGCGGGCGAGCAACTCGGCACGGTTTGGATCGGTTAGCGTAGCCGCCGCGCCGAACTCGAGCGCACTCAGAAGGTCAGCTGCCGGATAAAGGATCGGATCTTCCAGCAATTCCTTCGGCAGCAACGCATTGGTGCGAGCATCAGCCGATGGATAGCCATGAGCGAGGACTTCTTTCGCATTAACTTCCGGGTTCAGCAGGAAGTCGATCAAGGCATAAGCGGCATCCATATGGGGTGCGCCCTTAGGAATAGCGTAGTAGTCGGACCAGAGTTCACCGCCCTCAGCTCCCAGAACGTAGGCGATTTCAGGCATGTCGACATTCATCTGCTTGCCGTCACCTGTCCAGCACATCGTCATCCAGGCGTCACCGTTACGCATCGGTGGCTGATAGTCCGACGAGATTGCAAACAGATGCGGTTTAGCATCCAGCAACAATTTCTCGGCATCGGCCAGTTCCTTCTCATCGACCGAGTTGAAGGAGTAGCCGAAGTATTTCAGGGCATTACCGATGGTGGTGAGTTGGTAATCATGCACCATTGTCCGACCTGAGTAACCTTCCATAGTAAGGTCCCAGAACTCTTTCCATGTGGTTGGAGTCGGAGCGCCGTCAAGCTTGCTAGTATTCACTGCAAAGCCGGTCGTGCCCCAGTTTTTCGGCACCGCGTAAAGTTGGCCATCGACAGAGCCGGCATCCGAAAAGCGTTGTTCGAATGAACCTGCGTCGTAGTTTGGCAGTTTGGACGTATCGAGCGGGATGATCAGATCTTCGCCCACATACGTAGTGATCGTGTAGTTCGTCGGTACGAAAACGTCCCAACCAGACCCACCTGCCTGCAGTTTTGCCAACATCTCTTCGTTCGAGCCAAAAACATTGACCTGAACATGAGCGCCAGTGGCTTCCGTGAAGGCTTCGAAGTTCATCTCGTCATGGTAGTTCGGCCACGTGGCGAGGATCACTCGGTCGCCAATGTCTCCGGCAGCAAATGCCGGGCGTGGACGCAACCCAGGCATAGCCGTGCCCAGAACGGCCGTTGCCATCCCAAGACCTGTCACGCCCAAAAAATGTCGCCGTGTGACGGAACCCTTTTGGTACCGGCGAAGCTCTTCCATGAACTTTTGCTTGGAAATAGTCCCATTATCCTTGGTCATTGTGAACCTCTCTGTTGTTGGATTGCGGGATTTGTTAATTTTCCAGGATCAGCAGTGCGCCTTCGCCCCATGAAACAAAGGCCTGCTCTCCCGCATTGAACGTCCCCTCGTTCAATTCCGCTTGCCTTGGCACAAGTACGTGGAAATCACCCAGTGCTTCGTTGCGCGCAAGGTATTCTGTGTGCTCCCCAAGGAAGATCCGATTTTGAATGGAAACTGGCAGAGCGATTTCAGCTGCGGGTAGCGCGCGGGTCAGCGTGATCTGTTCAGGACGGATACTGACGCACACTACCTGCCCTACATCGATTGGGATCTCCGGAGTTCCGTGCACCTTTTGGCCACTCGCTAAACGCACAGTGATTTGCTCGGCTGCTGCGTCAGTTACGGTTGCATCAAAGAAATTCGAGGTGCCTACAAATCCTGCCACATAGCGGCTGCGGGGCATGTCATAGAGTTCACGTGGGCTGCCTACCTGCACAATACTGCCGCCTTCCATCACACAAATTCGGTCGGACATTGAAAGCGCTTCTTCTTGGTCGTGCGTGACGAGGACAAAAGTTATTCCTAGTTGTCGTTGCAGGTTCTGCAGTTCAAACTGCATTTCTTTTCGAAGCTTTCGATCCAGAGCAGCCATTGGTTCATCGAGCAGCAAAAGCTTGGGCTCGTTTACGATCGCACGCGCCAAAGCGACGCGTTGCTGCTGACCACCAGACATCTCCCAGATGCGACGTGGGCCAAATCCACCAAGACGAACAGTTTCCAGCGCTTGCTCAACCTTTGTCGCGATTGTTTGTTTGTCTACGCGTGGTCGTTGTTGGCGCAGGCCGTACGCGATGTTGTCGAACACACTCAGGTGAGGAAAAAGAGCGTAGTGCTGAAACACCATGTTGACTGGGCGATGGTGCGCATCCAAGTCGTTGACGACTTCTCCATCGAGCAACACCTGACCTTCGGTTGGCTTCTCGAAACCTGCCAGCATTCTAAGTGCAGTGGTTTTGCCGCAACCAGATGGGCCTAAGAATGACAGGAACTCTCCTTTCCCAATGGAAAGATTCAGGTCTTTGGCAGCGACCACATTCCCGAAGGTCTTGGTCACTCCTCGGAGTTCCGCAATCGTCTGCATGGTGACGCTCATGTCAAAGCTCATATACTGCCGTTTTCCTTTTGCTTGATTTTTTGGCATTTACTGGCATACCACTCAAACAAGGAAAAAGTAACAAAAACTCGGAATAACTGTATATACCACAATTGGGGTATAGGGGTGCTTTTCGAAAATCTGGAGCTGCGTGTGTACGATTGGATGGAGGAGGCCGGCAGGGTCGTGGAGAAGATCGGAACCCCAGAGTTTCCCTGTGTTTTAGCAGATGGCTTACGGCAGGTCGCGCCATTCGATTTTACTGTAGTGTTTGGCCATGTCGGAACCGAAGCACCAATAGACCTTCACGACGATTTCCCCAAAAGCAAACGGCGTATTTTTGTTGAGGACTACCAAGCCGGGCCCTACGTACTTGATCCATTTTTTTTGGCCGCGACAAAACCGATAACACCGGGTCTGTACCGCATGCGCGATATCGCACCGGACAGGTTCTATCAGGGCGAATACTATCGCAGCTATTACAAAAGGACTGGGTTAGCAGAGGAGATTGGCTACTTTATCGATATCCCAAGCGCTGGGATGGTTGTGGTCTCGCTCATGCGAGCAGAGAAGCCTTTTTCCGCCAAGGAAATTCGCCATTTGCACGCTCTATGGCCGCTCGTTCGGGCAGCCTGTTGCAAACATTGGAGTGACTTTCCATCGATGGCCCGCGGCGCCGCAGCGAATGGCGTTAGTCATCGTGTCGATCTAGCATTCCAGGCATTTGGCGATGGCGTTCTGACACCACGAGAACGAGAAGTTGTTGAGTTCACATTGAAGGGCCATTCGGCAGAAGCTGTCGGCACAATTCTCGGCATCTCTCCAGGCACAGTCCGCATCCACAGACGCAACATTTACGCGAAACTTAGGATCAATTCGCAGGGTGAGCTTTTTTCAAAGTTCATTGAAAAGGCACTTTAAAAGGTTCCTTGAACACCCACTTTGTCCGTATTGTCGACCTTGCTACCGTGTGATCCGGAACGCCCCAACTCTACCTGAGGCGGCAACTGATATCGAAAAGGACGTGGCATTACTTGCTCGGCAGATCAGCAAGTGGGTTGTCCGCTATAAAAATCAGTTCTATCTACCTGAACGTCCCTCACATCCTCTGTCGCAGGCGGAGGCCAAACGTATCTGCTTGGGTAGGATGCGGAGCAACTACCCCACGATGGAGTTTACTCCAGGCCATGTGCGAGCGGTGTTTCAGCGGGCTTTCGAAGAAATCCACGATGATCCTAGCCAGAATGTTCGGATATGGAACGGAACTACGAAATGCCGCCCCGACATCAAAGAGCCGATCATACCTGAGGGCGATACAGTTGCTCTCAACGCTTGGAATGAACCGGCCTATCGCGACCTTGCAGTGGCCGACGCTGACACGACTATGTTCGATCGGTTTCTTGAGCGTATCTTCGGCCACGAGGCTGACCGCCGCGTCGTCAAGGATTGGGTTTCGTGGGGTCTTCAGAATGAGGCTGAGAAACTAGCTTGGGCTTTGTTCTTTTACTCCCGATATAAAGGGACAGGTAAATGCACCCTCTGCACCCTCTGCACCCTGATCACCAAGCTGTTCGGGGAAGAAAACTCGATCACGCAAAACAGCGTTGCCAAGCTGACCGGGAAGTTCAACAAGCCGATTCTGGACAGTAAGCTTGTGGTATCAGAGGAACTTCAACTGAAGCCGGATTCAGGTCGCTGGTGGACGGGTGAGAGGTTCGGTTGGTTATGACCGCCGTGATAACCTTGAGGATGAGCGTGACCGGCAGGCGAACGGGGTCGATTGGGATATGCTATAGACCTGTGGCTATGCAGAAACCTCGACTTCGGAATAGCTAACCCGTTCCTCCCGCAACGTGGGAGGGGCACCCCCGCAGAACCCGCTATGATTGTTAACGGGTGGTTCGGGTGGCTGGGGCATAAACGGGGGCATTTCTCGGAGGGTTTAGCCCCAAGAGCCTGTTGTCGTTCTATGATCTGATGAACTGGCTGGGGTGGTAGGAATCCTTGCCGTCCGATGATTGTTATCGGCTTTTTGGCGAAGCCCGAGAAACTG
>NZ_JBXWMT010000019.1:0-61200 GCF_059609985.1 Ruegeria sp. YTSA219 | reverse complement strand
CCAATCTCCTGAATCGGCTTCTTCTTCGCCTCACGCGCAATTTCGATGTCAGATTTATAGCTCATTGGGTTTCGGTCCCTGATTGAATTCCGTGCAAACCCGACGCAGAACGCCGGCGCTGCTCACTCCATACCGTTGTGTACCAAATTGGTGGCTATGGATTCCGACATAATTGCGCCTTGAAACGTCGTAGCGTCACATCGGCACCTTCCGATCGGAAATTGCGGTCCCTTATGGTGTCCAGGCTCTCTGATCGGGGACAAACAGTGTAAGCTCATCGCCCAGGTTCAGCTCTCCGGGTCTTTCGACCCAAGCCGTGACCCCCCGCCGTCCCTGCGCTGCAGGCTTGAAGGCCGCACCATACCCGGGCAAGTCAGCCTCGATCTCGCGCCCCGGCAGGATACAGGGCCGGTTTTCCATGTCGATCGTCAGCGCCACGCCATTTTCCACCTGCAAACGAGACGAGGGCGGAATATGGGTGAAATCCGGAATGCCGCGCAAGACAATGCTGACCCCCAGATGGGACGGGTCCAGCTTACCCAAGCCCATTTCCTGCGCGATGGCATCAAGTTCTTCTGCGGACAGGATCGATAACTGCCGCACATTGCGAATTTCGGTGCCTACCGGGTACAGGTTTTTGACTCGCACGCAAGAGGTACGATTCACGCCTTCGTGACGCGCGCCTTGATCACCCGAGAAACCCAAATCCAGACTGTCCACGGCATTGGCCCGGAGAGTTTCACCTGCTGGTACGTGGCCCAACCAAACAACTTCTCCCGTGAATTCGGTTTCGCGCAATACCGGCATATTTATCCCTTTTTCAGAACTGACATCTGATGCGGAATAGAGGGCAAACCTTCGCGATTGAAAAGAAAAAAGACCCGGGACAGGCCCGGGTCTTTGAAAGTTTAAGCCGTTGGTTCCGGCTCCATCCCGCCATCGGGCGGAGTTTTCTTAACCTTGGTTTTCGGAATGGCTGTCACGCTGGGGGCGCTGCCCTCATCAGGTTTATCGCCCTCGTCATCGCTTTCGCTGGGCGGCTCGCCATTCATGACGCGTTTGATCTCGTCACCGGTCAGGGTTTCATATTCCAGCAGCCCTTGGGCCAGACGTTCCCATTGCTCGTTCTGTTCTGAAAGGATCTGATGCGCACGCTCATATCCTTGCTGGATCAGGCGCTTGACCTCTTCCTCGATCAGTTCCTTGGTATGGGCCGAGACCGAGAACCCGGCAGTGTTGCCTGAATAGCCATCATGCGCTTCGGCATAGTCGATATTGCCGACCTTGTCCGACATGCCCCAGCGCATCACCATCGCGCGCGACAGTTGGCTGGCCTGCATGATATCGCCCGCCGGACCGTTCGAGACATGGTCCTCGCCATATTTGATCACCTCAGCCGCCTTACCGGCCATGGTCATGGCCAGCTTTTGCTCACACTCATCGCGGTGATAGTTCAGGCGGTCCATTTCTGGCAGTGACACCACCATGCCCAGCGCACCACCACGCGGAATGATCGTTGCCTTATAGACCGGATCACACAACGGCAGCGTCATACCAACAACGGCATGCCCTGATTCGTGATAGGCAGTCTTTTCCTTCTGGTCCTGGGTCAGCACCATCGAGCGGCGCTCGGCACCCATCATCACCTTGTCCTTGGCATTCTCGAAATCTTCCATGGTAACAAAGCGGCGACCGACGCGGGCGGCCATCAGCGCGGCCTCATTCACGAGGTTGGCCAGATCAGCACCCGAGAAGCCCGGAGTCCCGCGCGCGATGATGCGCAGATCGACATCAGGTCCGAGGGGCGTCTTGCGTGCGTGAACGCCCAGGATCTTCTCGCGGCCTTTGATGTCGGGGTTGCCGACAGTCACGTTGCGGTCGAAACGGCCTGGACGCAGCAGCGCAGGGTCCAAAACGTCCTTACGGTTGGTGGCCGCCAGGATAATCACGCCCTCATTGGCCTCGAACCCGTCCATCTCGACGAGCAACTGGTTGAGCGTTTGTTCACGTTCGTCATTACCCCCGCCATAACCGGCACCACGATGGCGGCCAACGGCGTCAATCTCGTCAATAAAGACGATACAGGGAGCGTTTTTCTTGGCCTGTTCGAACATGTCGCGGACACGGGATGCACCGACACCGACGAACATCTCAACAAAGTCCGAACCCGAAATGGTGAAGAAGGGCACACCCGCCTCACCCGCAATGGCGCGGGCCAGCAGCGTTTTACCGGTCCCCGGAGGGCCCACCAACAAAGCGCCTTTTGGAATCTTGCCACCCAGACGACTGAATTTCTGCGGATTGCGCAGGAATTCTACGATCTCTTCCAGTTCTTCCTTGGCCTCGTCGATGCCAGCGACATCATCAAAAGTTACACGGCCATGCTTTTCGGTCAGCATCTTGGCTTTGGACTTGCCAAAGCCCATCGCGCCACCTTTGCCGCCACCCTGCATCCGGTTCATGAAGTAGACCCAGACACCGATCAGCAGCAGGAAAGGAAGAAGAGTGACCAGGAAAGACTGAATGCCCGATTGCTGTTGTTTCACAGCCTGAACCGGGATGCTTTCATCGATCAGCAGTTTGGTCACCTCGGCATCGCCGGGCTTGATCGTGACATAGCTTGCGCCGCTTTGCGTGGTATAGCGAATTTGCTCGCCATCCAATGTCACGTTTTTGACTTCGCCGCCTTCAACAGCGGTCACGAAATCAGAATAGGTTCTTTCATTGCTCTGAAGCGTTCCACCTGGTCCGCTGAACAGATTGAACAGTGCAAGGATCAGCAAAAACAGAACGACCCAAAAGGCGATGTTACGAGCGTTGCCCAAGAAAAATCTCCCAAAAGATTTCGGCAGATGGGGATCTGCCGGGTTGCTCTTTAAAATAGAGATGATTCAAGCAGGTTCAATGCGATAAAACCGAAGAGTGAAACTCGGGCTCTTCTGGCGTCAGTTCTGCAAGCCAACCATTTGAGAAACCCACCATAGGTGCAGATACCAAGACCTCTCCACTCCAGACGGACGGAGACGCCAGAAGCGCGGCGCGCGGTTTTCCAAGTGCACGCCAATCTGGCACGGCCTGCAAACCAGCCGCACCTAACGGGTGAACCTGCGCGTCGGGAATCGCCGGGCCAGACAGGATCCACCGTCCATCCCAAATCTGACCGGGTGCGCCGGTTTCGCTCTCAACGGCATTTAGCTCTCTGCAAATCCACATTTTATCGGCTTTTGGGATCAAGAGGCATCCACCTATCGTCGCCGCCTCACCCTGATCAATCGCGAGCAGCGCCCGGTCTGTTGCAGCCTGACGCGGTGGATATCCGCGGCCCGCAATCCAGCGGACACAACCTGTAAGAAGACGACGTCGAATTTCCGCAGGCAGAGTGGAAAATTGCGCGCGATCGACACAGATATCGCCGCCATCGACACTCAGGACCTGACGGGCGGAATCCTGCGTAATCTGCTCTAATGCTTCACGGGCTTGAGCAAGGTTTTCAGCAACGCGGGACAGAGAATGCGCCGAAATCCCAATTTCGGACAAGCCGGTCAACGCGTCGCGCGCCTTGATACGATCAAACCGCCGGTCGTGATTCGATGGATCCTCGATCCAATCTGCCCCAATCTTGGCAAGATAATCGCGCAGTTGTTGCCGGGTGATCCCCAACATCGGCCGCAGCAGCATGATCCCTTGATAGTTCCGCATTGCGGGCATGCCGGACAATCCCGTCACACCAGCAGCGCGCGCCAATCGCATCAGCATGGTTTCGGCTTGATCATCGGCGGTGTGTCCCAGGGCAATCGCGCCGATCTGCCTGTCACGCGCCCAGTCTGACAGCAACTGGTACCGGGCCTGCCGCGCCCTATCCTGCAGGTTACCTGTCTGGTCCCACCCCTGCCAGTGCAACGTCTCATGTGGAAGGCCCAGACCCTGGGCAAGCTGCGCCACCCAATCTGCCTCCGCCACCGCTTCGGGGCGCAGATTGTGGTTCACCGTGGCGACAAACAGCTCAACCTGTTCCTCTTGGGCGATGTGCTTCAACAAACTCAGCAAAGCAACTGAGTCACCGCCACCGGATACCGCAACGCCTAGACGGCGCGGAAGGTTTTCCGGCAATCGCGCGCGGAGTTCGGATTTCAGGAGTGTGCCTTGTGTGGTCAAGTACAACCCAGTGACGTCATTTCCTGCGTGGCACTGGAGACCAATACCGAGGCCGGGAACCGGACGCTAACCTCGCTCAGTGTGATACACGCCTGTTCGGTCTGTCCCAGACGGCCCAGCGCAGCACCCAGTTCGAACAAAGCCTCAGGCGCATAGGCGCCTTCGGAATCACCCGTGAAGCTGGCCAGAAAAGCCCTTGCAGCTTCGCGGGTGTCGCCAATGCCTTCCAACGCCTGCCCGCGCTTTAGGTGTGCTTCGGGCGCAAGCGGGCTTCCGGGATATGATGTATCGAATACTGCGAACTGATCCGCGGCGGCCTGGAAGTTTCCATCGGCCAGCGCCTGAGCAGCAGCATTGAAATCCGCTTGCTCGCCTACTGCCAACTCACCCAGGTCGGAATCGGTTGGCGCTGTCGGAGCAGCAGGGGCTGCGGATGTGATGTCCGTTTCTCCGCCCAGAGTTGTTGTATCACCGAGCGTACTCAGGTCGCCGCCTTCCAGTTCGACCAAGCGAAACTCAAGATCACCGATGCGGTTGGTGCCGTCGGTTACAATATTCTGTACACGCTGGTTCAACTGCTCGGTCTGGCGCGTCAGGCGCTGCAACTCGGCCTCTATGGCATCAACGCGTTCAAGTATCGAACTGCCGGACAGGTTCGGGGCCGGAGAGCCGGTTGTTGAAAACTCGCGCTTGAGCCGCTGAATTTCCACATGCAGCACCGTCAGTTCCTGCCGGATATCCGCCAAGGTTTGCTGATCCTGTGCTTGTGCCAAACCGGCGGTCGCCAAAACTGCGGCCAGAACCCATCCTGCTAGTTTCATCGCCTTATCCCAACGTTGATCCGGTCAGCACCGTCACTGCACGACGGTTTTTCGAATAGCAGTCCTCGGTGCTGCAAATCTCGATCGGACGCTCTTTGCCAAAGCTGACAGTTGTCAGCCGGTTGCCCGCTACTCCGCGGGAAATCAGGAACTCGCGGGCGGCATTTGCCCGGCGCGCACCCAGTGCGAGGTTATACTCACGCGTGCCCTGCTCATCCGCATGGCCTTCGATCGTTGCCACAAAGTCGGGGTTGGCCATCAGCCAGTCGGCCTGCCCCTGCAGCACTGACTGCGCCTGCGGAGTAAGCGTCGACTGATCGACCGAAAACAGAACCCGGTCACCAACAGTTTGCTGGAAATATGCAGGCGAGCGCGGATCACTTGGAGAGCCCGCGGCCAGCCCGCCGTTTGCGCCATTGCCAAAGCCGCCGCCCAGCGCAGACGGATCGTTATTGGTGCAGGCTGCCAACGCGCCAAACACACCTAGTGCTAGGATTTTGCCCAATACGTTCATCTCAGGTGCCTCGTTGTTTTTTCTCTTTATTGCCGTCTCTGTAGCACAGTGCAGGTTCCTTGTGAACTTTTCCTGCCAGCAGCCGTGATCAATTCTGCAGTGGGCCCCATGACGGATCGCTGCCCCCATCCGGGGTGCGGATCGGGCGCAGGTTGCGTCCCGAGATATCCACCGAATACAGCGTCGCCCGGCCACTTGCGCCCTGGGTTTCTCGGGTGAACATGATCACGCGACCATTAGGGGACCATGTCGGTCCTTCGTCCAGAAACGACGAGGTCAGCAAACGCTCTTCGCTGCCATCTGTTCGCATGACACCGATATGAAATCGGCCTTTGTTCTGCTTGGTAAACGCAACCAGATCGCCACGGGGGGACCAGACCGGCGTTCCATAACGGCCCTGACCAAAGCTGATCCGCGTCGCCTCACCCCCGTTTGCGGGCATGATGTAAAGCTGTGGCGTGCCCGAACGGTCGCTTTCAAACACGATCTGGGAACCGTCTGGCGAATAGCTGGGGGCGGTTTCGATCGCGGGCGTATTGGTCAGCCGCACGCTTTGCCCGGAAGCCAGATCCATTTTCCACAGGTCCGTATTGCCGCCCTGAATAAGTGAATAGACGATCGACCGTCCATCCGGCGAAAACCGGGGCGAAAAGCTCATCGTGCCGCCCTGGGTGTTCAACTCAGTCCGCCTGACCCGCTCGATATCCAGAACATAGATGCGCGGTTGACCGGATTCGTAACTGGTATAAAGCAGTTGATCACCGGCAGGTGAAAAGCGTGGTGCCAGAACAATGGCTGAACTGTCGGTCAGGTACTGCACATTCGCGCCGTCATAATCCATGATCGCCAGGCGCTTCAGGCGCTGATCCTTGGGACCACTTTCAGAGACAAAGGCAACACGACTATCGAAATAGGCGCCCTCGCCCGTTACACGGTTATAGACTTGATCCGCCACTTTATGGGCCATGCGCCGCCACCCTTCAGTCGTCCCGGCAAACTGCAGACCGTTGCCCAGCTCCTGCCCAGAAAACACATCCCAGACCCTGAACCGCACCGTCAGGCGATTGCCCGACACATTCACAGCACCTGTCACCAAAGCCTCGGCATTGATGGCTTTCCAATCCGCGAACCGAACGGGATCTTCAAAGCTGGCCACTTGGCTGATGAAAGCATCAGACAGAATTTCGCGGAACAGCCCTGTTCCGGTTAGATCGGCGGCCACAACCCGCGAGATATCCTGGGCATATTGCGCAGCTGCTGTGCTGTCCGGCACAAAATTCGGAACCGAAAAGGGCAAGGGTTCGATAATCCCCTGATCCAATTCCAAGCGAAGCGGTCCACTTTGGGCGTGAACAGGTGCCGACACCAGTGTCAGGCCAAGCAACAGGCTGGTCAGAAGTCTCATCATTTGATCCGCATCCTCTCGGGATTGAATGTAATCTCAATATCCTGCCAATGCTCGTATTTATCGGTTGGCAGGTCATAACCTTTGGCTCCACAGCGCAAAATGGCACGTCGAGCGGCCTCATAGGCTTGTCTGGCTGCGCCGTCAGAACCGCCTGAGCTGTCGATCATGCGCAAGCTGCCACCAACCACCTTGCCATCAGGGGTCAACGAAAATCCGACAACAACAACTGTCTGCAGAGCATCCGTGGACAAGGACCCAACGTTCCAGCATTGGGAAACAGCCAATCGCATCGCGTCCTTTTCGCCGCTGGTCAAGGGCGGACCAGAGGGTTCACTCCCTTGTCCCAACGCCTCGGCCAGCGCATCGTTGATGGCTGTTTCCGTCTGCGCGGGCTCTGTGGGTTCGGGCTCGACCGGCGGTGTCGGGCGGTTGGGACGGGTCCGCGGGCGCGGCGATGTTCGGGGGGCGTTTTCCTTGGGCTCTTCCGCTTCGGTCACAATCTCGTCAGCCTTTTCCTCGGGGGCGGTCTGATCCTGCTGTTCCTGCTGGGTCTCGGCTCCCTCGTCCAAAGATACGGCCGGGGTTTCGATTTCATCAGGCGCGGCCTCGGGCGGAGGCGGCGCAACCGGCACCGGCGCAACATTCTCGGCCGAGCTGGGCTGTGCTTCTGGCCCAGAAGGCACCGTAACGTCGACGATCTCGGGGTCAGGCGTGTCCAACACCGGTGGCTGTTCAATCACCACCGGTACTGGCGGCGGCTCAACCGGTTCAGGCTCAGGATCCGGGTCCGGGTCGGGTTCAGCAGGTTCCGCCTCTTGCAACGAAGGCTGCTCCTCCACTACCGGTTCCGGCGCTGGCTCCTCTTCTGTTGGGGCTTCGGGCGGCTGTAGCGCTGTTGGCGTTGGCACTTCGGGCGCATCCCGCTGAGCGGTCATTGCCGCAAATTGCTCAGCCGAAATGACCGACACGTCCTGCACGGCCATAGGCAACGGTTCGGACCGGAAGGTACCGCCAAAAAATGCCCAACAAATCAGACTGACATGGGCAATCGCCGAGATCTTGGTGCCGGTATCCACCGTGCGGCCTCACTCTCCACCGTCGTCCAGTGTCGGGCCGCCCGTATCGGTCACCAGCCCCACATTGGAGAACCCACCCGCATTAAGCGCGCCCATTACCTGCATCACCTGCGCATAAGGGATCGCACCATCCGCGCGCAAAAACACTCGGTCGCTACTGCGTTCTGCTGCGATGGCGCGTAGTTTGCCAATCAGCTCTTCGCGCAGAATATCCGTGGTTTGGATTTGCACCCTGCCATCCGCGGTCAGCGTGACGGTCAAAGGTTCCTCGTTATCGCCGGGCAGCGCACTGGCCGCCGTTTTGGGCAGATCAACAGGCACACCAACAGTCAGCAAGGGCGCGGCCACCATGAAAATGATCAGCAGCACCAGCATAACGTCCACAAAGGGTGTGACGTTGATCTCAGCCATCGGCTGCGCGCGACCGCGACGCCGACCCCGCCGGCGTCCATTCCCGCCCGAGGATTGCTGAACCGCAGCCCCCATCTCAGCTGTCCAGCTGGCGCGACAGAATGGTGGCGAACTCATCGGCAAAGGCTTCATAGCCTCCAACGATCCGATCACTATCTGCGCTGAGTTTGTTATAGAAAATCACCGCCGGAATCGCGGCCAACAGGCCCAGGCCGGTGGCCAGCAACGCCTCGGCAATACCGGGCGCGACAACAGCCAGGTTGGTGTTCTGCTGCTCGGCTATCTCGATGAACGCATTCATGATACCCCAGACCGTTCCGAACAGACCAATGAAGGGTGCAGTTGAGCCGACAGTGGCCAGAATGGGCAGGCCCTTTTGCAGCGCCTCGGCCTCTTTCGCGATGGCCACATCCATCGACCGATCAATGCGTGCGGTGGCACCAGCTATCAGCCCGCCATCAGTGCGGTGCGAGCGGCGCCATTCGATCATGCCCGAGGCAAATATCTTCTCCGAACTGCCATCGGGTTGGGTACCGATCTGCTCGAACAGTTCATCCAAGGGGTTCCCGGACCAGAAAGCCTCATCAAAAACCTGAGCTTCACGCCTTGCAGCACGGTAATTGATCAGTTTCTGGATGATGATCCCCCAGGACCAGACTGATGCGCCAATCAGCATCAGCATTACCAGTTTAACGATAAAAGTCGCGCGGGCAAAAAGCCCCCACATGGAGAAATCGATCTCCTGCGCCAGCGCCAGCGTTTCAGCTTCCATGAACCTGCTCTTTGTTTTGCCTGACAGCCTTACGGCCTTGTTTTGTCAAACGCTAACGCAGATGGGGGCGAATTGCCAACAGAACCACCCGGGCCCTGCAAATTGTTACAACAATGCGCGAATCTCTGCCGGAAGGCGTACGGGCTTGCCCTGCGCATTCATACAGACGGCGGTAACGATGGCGCGAAAAATCTCCTCTTCGCCCCGTTTGACCACTTGCGCCATGATCAGACGGACACCGGACAGAGACTTGATTTCGGTCTCGATCTCCAGATCGTCGTCAAATTTGGCCGGGGCCAGGTATTCCGCCTCGATCCGGCGCACGACCCAAACGATACCTGCGTCACGCATGGCATTCTGGTCATTGCCCAGGCGCCGCACATAGTCCGACCGGGCGCGTTCGATGTATTTCAAATAGTTAGCGTGATAGACCACGCCGCCCATATCGGTGTCTTCGTAATAAACTTTAACGGAATAGACGTGCTTCATTGCGGTTGATCCAATCTGGCAAACAATCTCAGCGCATGAGAGGCATCCTGCGCCGCGCCCGGCAGGACAGGATCGTATGCCGCCCGGATCAACCAGGCAATGTCTGGTCGCAATATCGTCGCGTCACCCGCCACTGCCAAGGGCGACTGGTTGCGAAAAGCGGTATCGGACCAGAGCAGCACCGTTTGCACCACCTGGCTGAGCGCAAGCGTTTCAGCGGGGACTTGCGACAATTCATTGTCCATCCGCAAAAACACAAAGGCCGCACGAATGGCGCCGTCTTCTTCAAAACGGAATATCCGGTACTGGTTGGCATCGGCCGCGATCAACCGATCAACCAACGGCCCCAGATCAGGGACCAAACGGTCCAGATCGGGCACTTCTGTCAGTTCTTTCCAGTCGCGGAAGAAAAAGACCATGCAGTTGGCGCCAAGCTCGGGGTCGGTTTCTGCCATCTGATGCCCTGCCAGTGTTACCACTGCCTCGAACGCGCCTTTGACCGTGGCCAAACTTTCATCTTCGACCCCAAAGACGATCGGCACGATGGGGCGGCCCCAGCGCGCAAACAGGAACTCTCCGCTTTCGCGGGTGAACAGGGCTTGAATGTCGTCGGGTGTCACGCGCAATCCTCGGCAATCGGACAATGTTTGGCGAAACCCTTAAAAGCTCGCAGGCTCGGCTTCAACCAAACAGATCGTTTTGCCCCTTGGGTGCGGCCATGCCCAGATGCGTCCACGCCTTCTGCGCCAGCATCCGGCCACGCGGTGTGCGTTGGATCAGGCCTTGCTGCAAGAGGAAGGGTTCGATCACCTCCTCCAGCGAGTCCCGGCTTTCCGACAGAGCTGCCGACAAGGTTTCGATACCTACCGGCCCGCCCGCGTAATTCTCGGCGATCAGCTTCAGATACCGGCGGTCCGCGCCGTCCAGCCCCAGATGATCGACCCCCAGCCGCGTCAACGCCCCATCAGCCAAATCGCGGGTGATCCGTCCATCGCCTTCGACGATTGCGAAATCCACCACCCGCCGCAGCAGGCGCCCGGCGATCCGAGGCGTTCCGCGTGACCGGCGCGCGATCTCTCGGGCGCCGCTGTCATCAGCCGGTGCCCCAAGCTTGCGCGCGTTGCGGGTGACAATCTCGTGCAGTTCATCAACGGTATAGAACTGCAGACGTGTCGGGATGCCAAAGCGGTCGCGCAGCGGCGTGGTCAGCAGCCCCATCCGGGTGGTGGCCCCGACCAGAGTAAACGGCTGCAACTCGATCCTCACCGTGCGCGCGGCCGGGCCTTCACCAATCACCAGATCCAGCTCGAAATCCTCCATCGCCGGGTACAGGACCTCTTCGACCGCTGGATTCAATCGATGGATTTCGTCAATGAACAGCACATCGCGCGCTTCCAGATTGGTCAGGATCGCCGCCAGATCGCCCGCCTTTGCCAGAACCGGGCCAGATGTCATCCGAAAATTCACCCCCAACTCACGCGCGATAATCTGCGCCAGCGTGGTTTTGCCCAGACCGGGAGGGCCATGGAACAGCGTATGATCCATTGCCTCACCCCTTTGGCGAGCGGATTGGATAAAGATACGCAGATTGGCGCGCGCCTCGGCTTGACCGATGAATTCGTCCAGTCCCTGCGGGCGCAAGGCGCGGTCATTGTCTTCCGGCAACGGCTCGGGGCGCAGGGTGGGATCGGCATCTACCATTCAATCACCCTTTCGGAGCCAATAGTTTCAAAGCAGCGCGGATCAGGTCCGCCTCACCCGCTTCGGGCAAGCTTGCCGCGGCTTCGGCCACGGCTGACGCGGCCTCGGACGGGCCATAGCCCAGATTGGAGAGTGCCGACAATGCCCCGGCAGATGCTGCTGCATTACCTGATGCGCTTATGGTGAGCCGCTTTGGTACAGGTGTCGGTTCAGTCAGTTCCACCACATCCAGCGCGGGGCCATCCAATGCCTCGGTCACCGTGCCGCCCATGGCCATAACGCCGGGTGCCTTGTCTTTGAGGTCCAGCACGATCCGCTGCGCGGTTTTGGGGCCCACGCCCTTGGCTGCCTTGACCGCCCCCCAATCGCCCAGAGCAATCGCCCTGCTGACACCATCGGGGCCCAAGGCGCTGAGGATTGCAAGCGAAACCTTGGCCCCGACCCCTTGCACCGAGCACAGCAGGCGATGCCATTCCTTCTCGACCAGCGAAAGGAACCCGTAAAGCTGCATCAAATCCTCGCGCACCACCATGTCGGTGTAGATCGAGATCGCCTCACCCACGCCCGGCAGCGCAGCCATCGTACGGTCCGAGCAATAGACCAGATAGCCGACCCCACGCACGTCGATCAGCACGTGATCCGCCGCGCGGTAATCCAACCGGCCTGTCAGCTTGCCAATCATGCCCGCACCTGTTTCATCCGCGACTGTGGCGTTGCCCCGTAAAAGGAATGACAGATCGCTATCGCCAGCGCATCCGCGGCATCCGCGCCCTTGGGCTGACAGCCCGGCAGTTGCAACTTGACCATATGAAGAACCTGTTCCTTTTCGGCATGGCCCACGCCCACAACCGTTTTCTTGACTCGATTGGGCGCATATTCTCCCACTGGCAATCCGGCCTGCGCCAGCGTCAACAACGCCACACCCCGCGCCTGACCCAGCTTAAGCGTACCGGCCCCGTCCTTGTTCACAAAGGTCTGTTCGATGGCGGCCTGATCGGGCTGATGCTCGGCAATCACTTCGACGATCTGATTGTGGAGCGATAACAACCGCTCTCCCAGATCATCCCCGTCCGATTTACATAACCCATTGGCAACATGACTGAGACGGCTGCCATGTGATTCGATGACGCCCCATCCCAGGGTCCGTAGCCCCGGATCAATGCCCAGAATTCGCATATATAGCCTCGGCCTGCTCGGGTTTGTGTGTTCTTTTTTACCGACTAGCACGAAACAAGAACATTTTCCAAGCGAATTGACTAATGGTCAGATTGCGACACGGTCGTCCTGTCTCCGACAGAATGGGCTGATTACGACCGGAAAAGGTCGGGTTTCGACCAGTTTGATGAAGGCAAAATTGCCAATAAATTAAGGCGTTTCCATGTTTTTCGAGCATTGCAAAAAACGCATAGGACACATGCAATTTCTATGCTTGTGCAGTCAGAAAACCATCCCTAAATGCCCGTCAGATCGCAAGATCAGAGTTTAACACAAACCGGAAGGAAACAGGATATGGCTGCACTGGACACAACCCGCACCACCACTGGCTCATTTGGCCTCGTCGGCCGTATCGGCGCGACTTTCGCAATGGTCGTAAACGCCGTTGTCGAATGGAATGATGCCCGCGTTACACGCAACGCGCTGAGCGGTCTGTCGGACCGCGAGCTGGAAGATATCGGCCTGTGCCGTGGCGACATTGAAATCGTCGTTGAAGGCCGCCGTTAAGGCAAAGCAAACCTACCGTTGATTTTCCCCCTCTCCCTCGGGGCAAAGAAGAACGCCGCGTATCCCCGGATACGCGGCGTTTCTATTCAAAACGGAAGAAACTTAGCGGAGAACTTTGCTGAGTTGAGACGAGAGGGCCTGTGATACCGGGTCGATCTGCATGATCCATGCCCCCGCCTTCTCCACTTCGGTCCCTTGCGCAAGGCTATCGACACGATACTGGTAGGCCGACGACCCCAAGCTGGTCAGCAAAAGCGTTTTGAAGGCGAACAGCCCAGCCAAGCAGATCAGCAGAGCCTTTGCAGGCACCGCGGACTGAACCCGCTGTGGTTTCATAACAACCAGGCCATCTTTGCGCATAGTCGCACGATAACCACGGGTCATCTTCGAATGTTTCTTGTTCAGCCGATGAACGCGCTGATCAAATTCAATTTGTTTTCCAGTCATGGCAGCCTCCAAATCAACCGCCCCCCAATTCCACGTCATTGACGGTAAAAACAGATTGCGACAAAAAAGAGGCGAAACCCCACAAAACTCCTGCAAATGGCCCGATTTTAGCCCTGTTTGGTTAAGACTAGCGACGTCCATTCACCAATTTGGTCATTTCTAGAGGCATTGAAGCCATTTTGGAGATAAACGGAAACAACGTCCTCGGCTTGCTCGTTAAGGATTCCCGATAGAATCGCCTTACCCCCAACCCGCAGATTCGCTGAAATTTCGGGCGCCAGGGCCACCAATGGGCCCTTGAGGATGTTGGCGAATATCAGGTCATAGGGCGCAAGAGATTTCAGCTCCGGATGATCAAACCCCGCAGCCTCGACACATTGAACCTTCCCTGACATGCCGTTTGCCTTCAGGTTGGCTTCGGCGACGTCGACGGCGACCTCATCAATGTCGCTGGCGATAATGTCGCCATCCCAAACGCGGGCTGCAGCCATCGCAAGAACGGCGGTGCCGCAGCCGATATCTGCAACTTTTGTCGCGGTAAAACCCTGATCGAGCAGAAAATCCAGAGCCTTGAGACACCCAAGGGTGGTGCCGTGATGCCCGGTACCGAAAGCCATTGCAGCCTCAATCAACAAAGGGATACGGCCTTCGGGCAGCTTGTCGGCATCGTGACAGCCATAGACGAAAAAGCGGCCAGCCTCGACAGGCGCCAATTCACGGCGGACATGGGCGACCCAGTCGGTTTCGGGCAGTTCCGAGATTACAAAGGGTTTGGATCCGAACGCAGCCGCCAGAACCGCCAGTGCCGTTTCATCCGGCGCTTCGGTGAAGTAACCGCCAATCTCCCACAGGCCCGAACCATCTTCGACTTCGAATACGCCCACGCCCGTGGGTTCGGGATCAAGACGCTCCATGGCTTCGCCCAGACCATCGGCTGATTTTTTGCCGGTCAGGGTGGTAAGCGCGGTGAATGTGGGCATGGGAGCCTCCTGTGTCAGCTGACACAGCGCCTAGGGTGCGGGCCCGCGAAGGTCAAGCATTGGCAGCTATTCCGCCGGAGCGGGCGCGTATTTCGACAGTATCGTCTCATTCCCAAGCTCTGGGTGGCGCGGGATCAGCAGCGACAGCGATAACGAAATCAACGCCATCGCTGCAGCCACCGCAAAGACCGCTCCGGGCGAGTACACCCAGAGCAGGCCCAGAAGCGCTGGTAGGAATACCGCGGCGATATGGTTGATCGTAAAGGCAACCGCTGCGGTTGGCGCAATATCTGCCGGATCGGCAATTTTCTGGAAATAGGTTTTAAGCGCCAGAGCCAGCGCGAAAAGCACATGGTCAATCACATAGAGAGTAGCCGCCAGAACAACGCCCCAACCGAACCAATAAATGCCGCCATAGGCTGCAAATACAACTGCCAGGCCTGCATATTCGAAAATCAAAGTGCGACGTTCACCGAATACGGACACAGCTTTGCCTAGCATCGGCGCAACCGAAATGTTGATAACCAGGTTGATCAAGAAAAGACCGGTGAGTTCGTGGACCTCAAACCCGAATTTCTCGACCATCATGAAACCGGCGAAAACGACAAAGATCTGACGACGCGCGCCCGCCATGAACTGAAGCGCATAGTACAGCCAGTATCGGCGGCGCAGCACAATTTTTTTGGTTTGCGGAGTCGGCGCGTCGAACTGCGGATAGGCGACCAGACAGAACAACGCCAGCAAAGCCGTCAGCCCACCCGCAGCCATGAATACAGTGTTATAGGACAGATCGAACCGATCCCACGTCAGGACAATCAGCCCATAGATAACCAATGTCGAAGCTGATCCCATGGCGACCATCCAGCCCAGAAATTGCGGCGCTCGGTCCTTGGGCAACCATTGCAGCTGAAGGGATTGGTTCACGGTTTCATAATAGTGGAACCCGATCGAGCTCAGCAGTGTGACGAACAACAAGCCACCAAGGCTTGGGAACCACGCTGTCACCGCAGTCGCAACACCCAGCATGATCAGCGAGATCATCGCCAGCACCTGCTCCCGAACAAACAAGATCACGGCAATTACGCCTACAGCCAGAAAGCCTGGGATCTCGCGCACGGTATGCAGCAGGCCGATGTCGGCACCGTCGAAATTCGCCACTTCAATAACGAAATTATTCAACAACGCGCTCCATGCGTTGAAAGCAATGGGCATGGTCAGTGCCATCACGAATAAAAGCGTGATGGGACGGCGCCAGAACGGAAGGCTTTGCGCCTCGGAAAGTGGCATGGGTTTCAGCATGAGAGTCCCTCTACGCCCATTTTCAGGTTTTGGCGAGTGGGAAGAAGGGCACGCACATTGGCTCTGCATGAATGCAGAGGTCAGTAGAAATTTTGCGGGTCAATATCAACGGTCAGCCTGATGTCGCCCTTCAGCCGCAGCGGTGCTATCCAACGGGCGATGGCATCCTGAATTGGCGCTCCTTTGGGGGCTTTGACCAGCAGCCGCACCCTGTGTCGCCCGCGGATACGCGCAATGGGCGCAGGCGCTGGACCAAAGACCAGCGCACCGATCTGCCGCAACGGGGCGTCGTTGCGGGCCATGGCGTTGCCGATGTCAAAAACGGGACCGACCTCGGGGCCAGACAGAACGATACCGGCCATGCGTCCATAGGGGGGAACTCCGGCTGCCAACCGCCCGGCCGCTTCGGCTTTCCAGAACCCCTCTTCATCGCCCGACAGGATGGCGCGAATGACGGGATGTTCCGGCTGGAACGTCTGCAACAGCGCCTGTCCGGGCTTATCCGCCCGCCCAGCGCGGCCAGCCACCTGCCGCATCAGCTGGAATGTGCGTTCGGCGGCGCGCAGGTCCGCCCCATGCAGGCTGAGATCGGCGTCAATGACACCCACCAATGTCAGTTTCGGAAAATTGTGCCCCTTGGCCACCAGCTGCGTACCAATGACGATATCGGCGTCACCGGCAGCAATCTCTTCGATCTTTGCTTTCAATGCGCGCGCCGATCCGAACAGATCGGATGACAGCATGGCAATATTCGCCTCGGGAAATGTTGCCTCAGCCTCTTCAGCCAGCCGTTCGATCCCCGGCCCGACCGGGGCCAGCTTGCCCTCGACCTGACAGGAGGGGCAGACCTCGGGCATGGGTTTGGTCTCACCGCATTGATGGCACATCAGACGCTTGAGAAACCGGTGTTCAACCATGCGTGCATCGCAGTGATCACAGGCAATCTGCTCGCCACAAGCCCGGCACAGGGTGACCGGCGCATATCCCCGGCGGTTAATAAACAGAAGGGATTGTTCACCCCGCTCGATCCGCTGATGGACGGCCTGCCGCAGCGATGGAGAAATCCACGTCCCCGGCTGCATCTTCTCGGCCCGCATGTCGATGGGCTTCATCTCGGGCAACACCGCATCGCCAAAGCGCGAAGTCAAATCGAGCCGTTCATACTTGCCCGCCTCGGCATTGGCCCAGCTTTCCAGCGAGGGCGTCGCGCTGGCCAGAATCACCCGCGCGCCACAAATGGCCGAACGCAGAACAGCCATGTCGCGGGCGCTGTAGTGCACCCCGTCTTCCTGCTTGTAGGACGTGTCGTGTTCTTCATCGACCACCACAAGCCCCAGATTGCGGAACGGCAGAAACAAAGCGGATCGCGCGCCGACAACCAGTTGTGCGTCCCCCTGCCCGACCATGCGCCAGACCCGGCGGCGTTCGGTCATGGTCGCGCCCGAATGCCATTCGGCCGGGCGCGCGCCAAACCGTGCCTCGACCCGCGTCAGAAATTCCGCAGTCAGCGCAATTTCGGGCAACAGGACCAAGGCCTGCCGCCCCATGCGCAGGGTTTCGGCGACGGCTTCCAGATAGACCTCGGTCTTGCCGGAACCTGTTACGCCCTTCAAAAGCGTCGTGCCGTAATCACCCGTCCGCTGCCCGGTTTGAAGCCGCAAAACCGCCGCTGCCTGATCTTCGGTCAGGTCCTTGCCCGGCAAATCCGGATCAAGATGCGGATAGGGCAGATCGCGCGGGCTGTTCTCTTCGCGCACGGCACCCTGTTTCACCAGCCCCTTGACAACCGAGGACGTCACCCCCGCCTGTTCGGCCAGTTCCTTCAGCGTAAAGGCCAACCCGCCGTAGTCGCGCAGCACCTCCAACACACGGGTCCGCGCGTCGGTCACCCTGTCAGGGTCCCTGTCGCCAAGCCGATAGACCTTGCGCATCGAAGGCGGATCGCCCAATCCGGGCGCGCGCGTGGCCAATCGCAACATCGCAGGCATCGGAGTCAGCGTGTAATCGGCGACGCGCCCCAGAAACAGGCGCATCTCTTCGCGCATCGGCGCGACCTCCAGAACCCGGATCACCGAGCGGGCCTTGGCAAGGTCAAAGCCACCCTGCCCCGGCCCCCAGACCACGCCCAAGACCTTGCGCGGGCCCAGCGGCACCTCGACAAAAGCGCCCAGAAAGCACCCGCCCTCGGGCGCCTTATAGTCGAGCGTCCGGTCCAGCGGTTGGGCGGTCAGCACCGCCACCAGCTCACCTTGATCGAAAAACTCCTGAGTGCTCAATGCATATCCTTGGCAAGGGGTTCCAGCATGGGTCTCTTTGAGGTAAAGCCATCCGCGACCAAGGCCAACCCATCAAAGGACTGCCCGCATGAAATTCTTCGTAGACACAGCCGAGATCGACGCAATCGCCGAACTGAACGATCTGGGCATGGTGGACGGTGTGACCACCAACCCTTCGCTGATCCTGAAATCGGGCCGCGATATTCTGGAAGTGACCAAGGAAATCTGCGATCTGGTCGACGGACCGGTCTCGGCCGAGGTCGTGGCAACCGAAGCCGACAATATGATCGCCGAAGGTCGCAAGCTGGCCAAGATCGCCCCGAATATCGCTGTCAAAGTGCCGCTGACATGGGCGGGCCTGAAAACCTGCAAAACGCTTAGTGACGAAGGCCAGATGGTCAATGTGACCCTCTGTTTCTCGACCAATCAGGCGATTCTGGCCGCCAAAGCCGGCGCAACTTTCATCTCGCCCTTCATCGGGCGTCTGGATGACATCAACCTAGATGGCATGGACCTGATCGCTGATATCCGTCAGGTCTATGACAATTACGGATATGAGACCGAAATCCTCGCCGCCTCGATCCGCACCGTGAACCACGTGACCGACAGCGCCCGCATCGGTGCCGACGTGATCACCGCACCACCCGCCGTGATCAAAAAGCTGGCCGATCATCCGCTGACCGACAAAGGCCTTGAAACCTTCCTGTCCGATTGGGCCAAAACGGGTCAGAAAATCCTCTGATTCTGCGCGAACCCGCGCGGCGCCAGGGGCGCCGCGCTCGGCCCAGCTGCTTTGAATCTGATCTCGGATCAGATCTCTGCAGACCGGAGTTTTCCCGACCACATTCCCCGCGAAATTCAAATTGACGCTCATTTTTCCCGAGGCAGATCCGGCAAGCCGTGCTATAACGCCGAAAAATAAAAAAGACCGGACAGGACATGAGCAGCAACACCATACTCAAGGACACCTTGCGCGAGGCGATTCTGGCCGAACCAGATGCCATTCTGGATGACAAGGACCTGATGCAGGCCCTCGTCACCGCAAATGAGCAGGCGCGTGGGAATAACGTCATCGACCTGCGCGGCATAGCCATGCAACGGCTCGAGGCCCGGCTGGACCGGCTGGAGGATACGCACCGCTCGGTCATTGCGGCAGCCTATGAAAATCTGGCAGGCACAAATCAGGTTCATCGGGCCATTCTTCGGCTACTTGAACCGGTCGGATTTGAGGAATTCCTGCAAATACTTGGTGCAGATGTGGCTGACATACTGCGTGTCGAACGCATTACGCTGGTTCTTGAAACGACGGCAGTCCAGAAAGACCCGGCTATCTCAAGACTGGCTGGCGTGCTGGCCATCGTCGAACCCGGTTTCGTCGACAACTATCTGACCTTTGACCACAGCGGCCCAGCACGCGAGGTCGTCTTGCGTGAAATCATCCACCCCGCGCACAGGATATTCGGCAGTGATGCGGATCACCTGCGCTCCGAAGCTTGTCTGAGGCTGGATTTGGGCGAAGGCCGCCTGCCTGGCATGATCATCATGAGCGCAAAAGACCCCAGGCACTTTACGCCAAAGCTGGGCACGGATCTTCTGACTTTCTTTGCTGGTGTCTTCGAACGGTCGATGCGCCATTGGCTGTCGTGAGCCTTATTTCTCCGGCTTGTCGTGACGCACTGCAAAACTGGCTTGATGGCCTGGGGGCCTTGTCAGGCCGGTCCGAAAACACGCTGACCGCCTATCGGGGGGATGTGTCCGAATTTCTGTCCTTCATGACACTGCACCATAGCGAAAGTCAGGGGATGGCGGCGATTGCACGGATTACGATCTCGGACATGCGGGCATGGATGGCCGATCAGCGCGCATCCGGCGTTGGCTCGCGCTCGCTTGCGCGCAAACTCTCCGCCGTAAAAACCTTCTACCGTTGGCTTTCGGAGCGTGAAGGGTTTGAGCCGACCGCAGTTCTGTCGACCCGCGCCCCCAAATTTACCCAAAAACTCCCTCGACCCATGGCCGAGGATGCCGCACGTGCGATGATTGAAACGGTCGAGATGCAATCAGCCAGCGACTGGGTTTCTGCCCGCGACGTTGCGGTCGTTACTCTTTTATATGGCTGCGGCTTGCGTATTTCCGAGGCTCTCTCACTGACCGGAGCGGATACCCCTTTGCCCAACTCGCTGCGGATCACCGGCAAGGGCAACAAAGAAAGGATCGTTCCGGTCCTGCCAGTCGCGCAAACAGCTGTAGATCAATATGTAAAGCTGTGCCCCCACCCCCAATCCAGGGAGAAGGCACTGTTTCGCGGGGTTCGCGGAGGCCCCCTGAACCCCCGAGCCATTCAGGGGGTGGTGGCCAAAGCGCGCCAGCAGCTTGGGCTGCCTTCCACTGTAACACCCCATGCCATGCGCCACAGTTTCGCGACCCACCTGCTGTCTGCGGGCGGTGATCTACGCACAATTCAAGAATTGCTGGGCCACGCATCGTTGTCCACCACCCAGGCATATACTGCGGTCGACACGGCGCGCCTGATGGAAGTTTACAACCGCACCCACCCAAAAGCCTGAGCAAACGCTATCCATATTGACCGGGCTTTTGGTTTGCATCTGGCCCGTGCATCATTCAAGAGACACCATGACACACAGATTCAAAGCTCTTTCCGTACATCTATTCACCGCGACCGGCGCCGTATTTGCAATGCTCGCCATGCTGGCCGCCGTCGAAGAGAAATGGAGCCTGATGTATCTGTGGCTGGTCGTCTCGTTTATTGTGGACGGTATCGACGGCCCCTTGGCGCGGCACTATCACGTCAAAAAGAACGCCCCGGAATTTGACGGGGTGCTTCTGGATCTGATCATTGATTACCTGACCTATGTGTTCATCCCGGCCTTTGCCCTGTTCAAATCGGGCTTGATGGACGGCTGGACCGGCTGGTTCGCCATCATCGTCATCACCTTTGCCAGCGCCATGTATTTCGCCGACACGCGGATGAAAACGAAGGACAATTCCTTTTCCGGCTTTCCGGGCTGCTGGAACATGTTCGTCATTGTGATCTTCGCGCTCGAGCCCAGTTTCTGGGTTATCCTGCTGCTGGTGACGCTGCTTTCGCTGGCAATGTTCCTGCCATTGAAGTTCATCCACCCGGTGCGCACTGAACGTTGGCGCAATGTGTCATTGCCGATGGCATTTGCCTGGACCTTCTTCGCCGGATGGGCTGCCTGGGTCGATTTCCACCCCGAAAGCTGGGCCCATTGGGGTCTGGTGATCACCAGCTTGTATCTGGTGTTCGCAGGAATTGCCCAGCAGGTGATCCCGCCACGCAAAGCATAAGGTCACAGGACCTCCTGCACCTCGAACTCGGTTCCGTTATGGGCGAACACATCACCCTGTTGCAGGCCAGCCATCGCCAGGTAAATCGGGCTTTGGGTTGAGATGCCCATATAGGTTTTGCCGTCCACTTCGAACCGCGTGGTCGAGACGCAGACCACAAAGCGCCGGTTGTTGAACTTGACCACCGCACCCGGTTGCACCCTGTCGGTCAGATCAAAATCCGTATTCTCGATTACATCGATCTTGGCATGATGCGCATGCACCGGCGCATCGAAGGCTGCTGCCAGATCGGCATTCTCGCGCGAGGCTGCGATGTCATCCTTGTCATGCCCTTCCCGGTCATCAAGCTGCGAATCTTTCAGGAAAGCGTCGTAATGCGCCAGTGCGGTCGCAAGCTCTTGCTCCTCAAGCGACATAAGGCGGTCGATGATGGCCTTTTTACGAACTGCCAAGTCTGGTTGATCGGTCATACCATGCGATCCTTTGAAATCTCTATTTGAAACAAATTGGGCATCAACCAGCGGGATTGCAACAGAATTCCGCTTGCTAGATCAGCAGACCGGCGGCGCGTTCATGGCGCAACAGCGCGACTTTGGTTTCAATCCCGCCATCACCTGAAAACCCGCCCAGCCCGTTTGCGGCCAGCACCCGGTGGCAGGGGATAATCACCGGAATGGGATTGGCGCCACAGGCCTGCCCCACAGGTTGCGGGGGCTGACCGAGTTCCTTCGCGAGATCACCATAAGTTCTGGTTTCGCCCAGCGGAATGGCAAACATCAGGTCGCAAACCTGACGCAGGAATTCCGACCCCTCGATACGGTAAGGCAGATCGAACCTGTCCAACCGCCCCTGATCATAGGCGTGCAGCTGCGCGGCGGCCTCCTGCAACAGGGGCGTGACTTCGCCCTGATTGCCGCCATTCCAGATCAGACGCGTCACCGCGCCATCTGTTTCTTCAACACCCAAAGTCCCGAAACGGGTCTCAACCGCAATCATTCCCATGCGAACAGGCTGACAGAAACCGCGCGCATCACAACCCGAATTCTGCGGATCCGGATCTTCATCTGGCCAAAAATACCTCGGAGCGCGAGGCAGAGCCTCGCAAAAGACTCCGCCTCTGCCGCAGAACGTCGACTAGTTCAGCGCGTCGTTACAGCGCCCGCACACGCCGTCATGTGCATGGCGCCCCACATCAGGCAGGATTTTCCAGCAGCGCTGACATTTCTCGCCCTCAGCCTTTTCGAACACCACGGCCACGCCCTCGATTTCCGGCACGCGGAACGCCTCGGCCGGGGCCGGATCTCCGGTGACGGTCAAACCGGACGTGATGCACATGTCATCGACGTCAAACGTTGCCAGAAGATCGCGGGTTTCACCATCTTCGACATGCACGATCGGTGCGGCCTCAAGGCTGGAACCGATGACCTTATCCTGTCTCTGAACTTCGAGCGCGGCAGTCACAGCGCGGCGGACCCGGCGGATCTTGGCCATGCCAGCCTCAAGCTCGGTATTGCGCCAGTCGGCAGGCGTCTCCGGGAAGTCCACCAGATGGACCGAGCTGTCATCACCCGGGAAACGCTCCAGCCAGACCTCTTCCATAGTGAAGACCAGAACTGGGGCCAGCCATGTGGTCAGACGGTGGAACAGTATATCCAGCACGGTGCGCGCGGCACGACGGCGCAGATTGTCGCCGTCGCAATACAGCGCATCCTTGCGGACGTCGAAATAGAAGGACGACAGATCAACGGTTGCAAAGGTGAACACCGCACTGAACACGCCCTGGAAGTCGAAAGACGCATATCCTTTTCGCACCTGTTCATCCAAATCGGCCAGACGGCTGAGCACCCAGCGTTCCAGGCGCGGCATATCCGCAGGGTCCACCCGGTCGGCCTCAGAAAAATCAGCCAGCGAGCCCAGCATGAACCGCATGGTGTTGCGCAACCGACGATAGCTGTCGGCGGTGCCCTTCAGGATTTCAGGTCCGATCCGCTGGTCAGCGGTGTAATCGGTCTGAGCCACCCACAGGCGCAGGATATCGGCACCGTATTGCTTGATGACCTCTTCGGGCACGATGGTGTTTCCCAGCGATTTGGACATCTTGTTGCCCTTAGCATCCAGCGTAAAGCCATGGGTCACCACGTTGCGATAGGGCGCGCGGCCCTTGGTGCCACAGGCCTGCAGCATGGACGAATGGAACCACCCACGATGCTGGTCGGTGCCTTCCATATATACATCGGCGATGCCGTCCTCGGTTCCGTCCTCACGGTCGCGCAGCACAAAGGCATGGGTCGAGCCCGAATCGAACCAAACATCCAGAACGTCGAACACCTGATCCCAGTCATCCGGGTTATAGTCATTGCCCAGGAAGTGCTCTTTCGCGCCGTCAAGATACCAGCAATCGGCCCCGTCCTGTTCAAACGCTTCTTTGACGCGCGCATTCACGCCAGGGTCGCGCAGAAGAAAATCGGGATCGGTCGGCAAAGCGCCCTTCTTGGTAAAGCAGGTCAACGGTACGCCCCAGGCGCGCTGGCGCGACAGAACCCAGTCTGGCCGGGCCTCGATCATGGAATACAGGCGGTTGCGGCCGGTCTGCGGGGTCCATTTCACCAACTCGTCGATCGAACGCAGGGCGCGTTCGCGGATGCTATCGCCCATTTCGCCCATGCCGTCGTCCAGTTTGCGGTCGACCGAGGCAAACCATTGCGGCGTGTTGCGATAGATGATCGGAGCCTTCGAGCGCCAGGAATGCGGATAGCTGTGCTTGATCTTTCCGCGCGCCAGCAACCCGCCAACCTCAACCAGCTTATCGATCACGGACTTGTTGGCATCACCCTCACCGCCCTTGCGGGACAGGATGTATTTGCCGCCAAAGAACGGCAGATCAGCGCGGAACGAACCATCGTCCATCACGTTATAGGTGATGACCTGCTCCAGCATGCCAAGATCACGGTAGAGCTCGAATTCCTCCATCCCGTGCGACGGCGCGCAGTGAACAAACCCCGTTCCTTCTGTGTCGGTCACGAACTCAGCCGCGCGGAAGTCGCGGATGTCATCCCATTCGCCATTACCGCCCTCGGCCCCGGCCAGCGGGTGGGCCAGTTGGACAGATGACAGCTCATCTGCAGTGACATCACGGACGCGGGTCCACTGGTCGTCATTCAGCCGGGCGCGGCCCAGCACGTCAGCGGCCAGATTGTCCGCCAGCAGGAGCTTGTCGCCAACAGCAGCCCAGCATTCCTCTGGCGCATCAGTGACTTCGTACAGCCCGTAGGAGATGTCCTTGCCATAGACCACAGCCTTGTTCGACGGCATGGTCCAAGGTGTCGTCGTCCAGATCACAACAAACGCGTCATCCAGATCGCCCGCATTCACAACCTTGAACTTCACCCAGATGGTGAAGCTTTCCTTGTCGTGATACTCGACCTCGGCTTCGGCCAGCGCGGTTTTTTCAACCGGCGACCACATGACTGGCTTGGACCCCTGATAGAGCGTTCCGTTCATCAGGAACTTCATGAACTCATCCGCGATCACAGCCTCGGCGTGATAGTCCATGGTGATGTAGGGATCGGCCCAGTTGCCGGTGATGCCCAGACGCTTGAACTCTTCACGCTGGATGTCGATCCAGCCCTCGGCGAACTTGCGGCATTCCTGACGGAAGTCGACAACGTTCACCTCGTCCTTGTTCTTGCCCTTCTTGCGATACTGTTCCTCGATCTTCCATTCGATCGGCAGACCGTGACAATCCCATCCTGGCACATAGCGCGCGTCGTGGCCCATCATCTGATGGCTGCGCACGATCATGTCTTTGATCGTCTTGTTCAGCGCGTGACCGATATGAAGGTGACCGTTCGCATACGGAGGGCCATCGTGCAGGGTAAAGGGCGTGCGGCCCTGTTTTTCACGCAGGCGGTCATAGACACCGATCTCTTCCCAGCGTTCCAGCCATGCGGGTTCGCGTTTGGGCAGGCCTGCGCGCATGGGGAAATCGGTTTTCGGCAGGTTCAGCGTGTCTTTGTAATCAGGTGTTTGGGTCGTGTCGGCGCACATTGGGGGCGTCCTTTGGATGTTCTGGTCGTATTGGGATCGAAGCGGTCGGTGCGAGTTCTCAAACACCTTTGCCCGGCGTCTCAGTGGTCAGAGCGCCGGGGAAATAATTCGAATAATGATGGCCAGACGGGCATACATGGCCGCGCTTATAGGACGCCGACAGCTAATGGTCCAGAGGTTCCGCCCCTTGTGGCGATTGGCGCAGCTTTGCCCAACGATTCAGCCACGCCAAACCGGCCAGTGCAAGCCCCAGCGCCAGCAGCGAAAAGACCCGGATCAGGCCGCCCAGCCCGGCGATGTCGATCAGAAATACCTTAGCCACGGCCAGTCCGATCACAGCCAGCCCCACTTTGCGCAACAGGTCGGACCGACGGGCCAAAGATTGATAAAACAGCGCCGCACCTGCAATCAAAAGGGCCAAGGTATAGGTGTAAAGCTCTGGTTGGCTGACCCCAGCCTCGGCATACATGCCATCGGGACCCTGCCAGAAATGACGAATAGAAGCACCCAACCAATATGCTGCAAGCGCACCCGCAAGACCGAAACAGCCCTGCCGCAACCAAACCGGCATCTGTTCAATGCGCCAGGCTGACATGGCAAGGACCCCGGCAGGAAGAAGGTAGGCTATGGCAAGCGTGTTCATCAGCGCAGGTCCCAACACGGGATCACTGTGCAGATAAAGAACAGGATTTGCCTCGGTCAGCGCTTGCGCAAGTCGGAACAGGGCATGGGCGGCAAAGAACGCCGCCAGCCCATAGCGGACATAGTTCAACGGCCCGCCCAAATCGAACCGCCGTATCTGTGCCGCCGCCAACAGCAGCCAGATCACTGCCATCAGGCCCAACCCCCAATGGCTATCCTCCATCCCGCCTTGACCGAACCCTTCCAGCCATCGCAGCAGCAGCAATGACAGCAATATCCCCGCGGTTGCCCAGGCTGCGCTTTCCAGTAGCAAGATTGCAACGGGGCGGTTCAATCCCCGGATCAGGCCCCAGGCGAGAACATATCCAAGGGTGGCGGCGCCATAGACCAACGTCATTTCACCGACCGGCACCGTATTGGCCCAGTACAGGCCCGGGTTCAGGATCAGCCGCACAGTCACCGTGAAGACCCCGGCCCAGATAAACCAACTGAGCTGAGGCAGGTTGAACCGACGATCCAGCGCGGCAGCGGCTACAACGGTCACAACCAGCGCAATCGTCAAGGCGCCAGAACTCAGCACGATGACACAGGCAAATGCAAGACAGGACAGCGCGGATAACGTGGCCAGCGCAGGACGTATACGTTGTTCACCATCCACGCGCGCATAGCGTTCGGCAAAGACCACCATCAAGGCACCCAGAGCCATTGCGTGCAGCCCCCAGAAATACGAGCCCAAAACCTCGGCCGGGCGCCAAGCGATTTCAAGCGCGATGGCAAGTATCGGTGCGGTTATAACCGCCCCAGCCGCCCAGACCACGCCATAGCGCCCCTGCTGCATCGACCGCCACGCCGCCGCAACCGACAGGGCTGCACCCAGTGCCACAAGCAATGTCACGACAAAGGGAAAATCCGCCTCGGGGGTTTCGGCATAGGTCTCAGCAAAACGCTGTGCGACTTTGCCCCGATCCCACCCCTGGAGAAATACGAGCCAGACAAGGCCAACAATCGAGAAAACACTGATGTCCTGAAGCGCCCTCGCCCCGCTTGTCCAAACGGTCATCGCAAAGGTCAGACCAGCCAAAAGCGTCAGGCTCAACCAGAACTCACCGGCAGAATCCGGCCAGTGCAGCGCCAGGATGGCCGAGGTGACCGCAACCGCACCAAATGCCAGACGCGTCGGAAACTCGGGCCATGCCTCGCCGCTTTGGCGTCGGATCATTTCGCTGACCATCGGGCCGGTGTGATCAGGCCAAATTCGCCGGACCGGAATCGCAATAGTGATGAGCGCAAAGGCGGTGATGCAGGTCAGATAGCCCGGCTCTGTCATCGGTTCCGACAGGACCAGCAGCAGACACGAAGAATAACCTCCGACCAGTGTCAGAACCGAAATCCACGCCCATCGGCGGACGGTGTCTATGCCCAGGCCCAGAACCGTTATGGTTAGGAAGTAGCCATATAACCAGGTCGGATCATCCGAAGAGCCACCGACCAAGAACGGGGAGGCAAAGGCACCTGTCAGTCCGACAGCTGCCAATAGCGGACCATGGAACCAACCCAAAACCAACCCGACAGATGCAACGCCAATCATGGCGACAAGCGCAAATTCAGGGCCGATCAAGCCATATAGTTGCCGCGCCGCCAGAACACCGCCAAACAGTGTGACCAGCCCCGCGCCTGAGAACACCGAAGGCAAATAGGCGCTCGCGGAGTCCACGCCATCGCCATAGCGCCTGCGAATGACCTCTCCGCTGACAATCAGCGCCGCGCCAAACAGCAATGCGGCAACGACACGTGCCGACGGCGGCAGTAACCCGTTCTCGACGCCGTATTGCACCAAAAAAATTCCCGCCAGTGCCAGCGACAGTGCCGAAACGACATAGAACCAGTTTTCCTGCAGCCATTCCTGCAGCAACGCGAAACGGTCAGAGCTGAAAACCAGTGCTTCTTGAGGAGATTGCGGGGGGATTGGCTGTTCGGTCTCAGGTTGGTCGGCTATCGGCCACACTGGAGGCGCTTTGGCCGGAATTGTCTGCGCCTTGGACTCGGGCTCTGTCGCGAGTTCTGGTTCAGTATTGGTGCCATGTTTCAGTGACAGGATGTCCGCCTCTAACTGGACGACCCGCCGCCGCAACCGAACCTGACTGACAAGCAGCAGCACAATGGTCAAAGGAATAGCCAGCGCAACCAACGCAAGAAGGACCAGAAGGGATTCCAACCTGTTTCTCCTATCAAGTTCTCTGCAGGCTAACCTGATGCATCAGGTAGAAACAGTCCGGAATACCGTCCTGCATACCGCGACACGGCCTGAAATCAAAACAGGTCTATTGAAGGGCGGGAAACCATCAGCCAGACTATGGCCAAAACGGCCAGAAATGCGGGGATCCCACATGCAAACCAAAGCCGGAACAATATGAAATACGAACGCGGCAAAGCAGCATCGCGATCTGCCGCCTCTTGCGCGAAGTTCCGCATCTTTATCTGCATCCAGACGACCGGCAGCCAGAAGACCCCGGTCAGGACATACAGCAATAGTGACAGCAGCACCCACCCTTCGACCAGTGACCAGCCCAATCTGAAGGCCAGCAAGCCACCTGAAATTGGCTGCAAAACAACGGCGGTTGTGGTGAACAGCATATCGGCCAGCACCACGATTGCCGCCGTCTGGGCGATGAAACGCGGGTCGCGTGACCGATGGGCCATCAGCATGAAGAATGCGATTCCGGCCCCGGTTCCCAACAAGACGCAGGCCCCGATCACATGAAACCAGCGCAAGATCAGATCCGGGTCCATCATCGGCTTTTCACCATTGGCAGTGCGACCAGAGACAACATGATCGCGGGCATGACCTTAACAAGCGGTCCAAGCGGGTCGAGCCACAAGACAGGAGCCGTAATTGAGGCCGCCAATAGGTAGAAAACCGCCACACAAAGTTGAGCGATGCAGGCGCGTTCTGCCCATGGTCGCCAAAGGATCGCAAGCCCCAGAAAGATATCGACACATGACCAGAACAGCACGCTGGCCACAGCGGCACCACTGGTCCAGCCTGCGACGGTTAGGACTTGTGTGGCTTGCGGCAGGCTCAGCAATCCGAAAACACCTGAGAGAACCCAGAAAAGGCTGAGCACCGCAACCGTCAACGGCATCAGCAACGACATCCGTGCAGCCAACCTGTGTTCGCGGGAACAGGCCATGCTGCGATAAATCTCGGGCATCGAACCCATGGATTCGCCTGTCACCCTGCGAAAAGGGGCCGGGTCGCCAAGAACTCCGGTAGCCATGACCGTCATTGCGTTGCTGCGAAGGGGCGAACGCCACCCCAAGCGCCCAAGTTGATCGGCGCAACCGGCGGCGAACTTAGCAACCACAGCCGGTGCCGTTATCCGAACACGTGCCTTCGGGAACCCCATCCAATGGCGGGTTTCGTCCAGAACCTCGGACAGCGAATGAGCCTGATCCTCGACCAGATCATAGGTACCCTGTGGCAACGTCTCATCAACGGCCGCCGCCACGGCGCTGCACAAATCGGCCATTCCAACACATTGAACCAGCGTCTGCGGATAGGCGATCGGTTGCACAAGCGGAATTGCGGCCAGCATGCGCAACAAGGTCGTTCCACCATAGTCAGTCTGTCCGATCACAAGGCCCGGCCTTAGAATCCACAGCGGCACACCACTGGCCTGCAAGGCGGCATCCCCGGAGGCTTTGGTGCGCATGAATTCCGTGTCTGCCTCTGGGCTGCTTCCGGTTGCAGAAATCTGAACCAAAGCAATCTCGCGCGCGGCGCAGGCCTGCCCGAGGGCGGCAATCGCAGTGTGATGCACCGCCTCAAGATCGTCCTTTGGTCCGTCCTGCAACGCCCCGGCGCAGTTCACGATACAATCAAAACCTGACAGAATTTCCCGCCAATCGTGTGGGTTCGTGAGCTGGCGCAAATCTCCCTGAGCCAAAGACATCCCAGGCAGGATTTTCTCACCCAGGTTTGTATCGCGCACAAGGCCGCATACATTGGCACCTCGATCCGAAAGAGACCGCATCATCGCCGCGCCGATAAACCCATAAGCGCCTAGAACAAGTATATTTTTCCCAGAACCTTGCATCGGGCACCTAACCTGCTGAAGTTGCGCCCCAACCTAGCGGGTCGAGCGGCAGCCGTCTGCGGCACCGGGCAAACTGCGACAATTCCGACCGCTAGGGGTGAAACAGTGAACCGACGAAATAGGCGATTGCGGCAGCGGCCCCACCAATCAGCAGCGTTTCGATCCCTGACCGCCACCACGGAGCCAGCGACCAGCGGCTTTTGAGGGCACCAATGGCAAAGAAAACACCCATCGTCATCCAGGCCGAAGCAGCAAATGCCCGGTCCACCGAAAACAGAAACGGCAAAAGCGGAACCATGCCGGCCACAAGAAAGGCAAAAAACGTCGCCACCGCAGCTTTGCGCGGATGCGGATCGACGCTGCCCAGGCCATATTCTCCCTCGATCATCAGGTCGATCCAGTTGTCATGGTTTTCCGTGATCGCATCGGTGGCTTCGTCCAGCACACGGCCCGACAGTCCTTTCTGGGCTAAAATCTCGCGCACCTCGTTCCGTTCACCATCGGGGTAAAGATGTATATGACGCTCCTCGATCGCGCGAATGCGCCGGATGTTATCCAGTTCAGCCTTGGTGCCCGAGTAATTTCCCGCCGCCATCGAAAACCCGTCAGCCAGCACATTGGCCAGCCCCAACGCTATGATGATGAACGGTGACAGCCCCGCCCCGGCAACGCCCGCAACGATGGCAAAAGTGGTGACTGATCCATCGATCCCGCCGTAAACCACATCACGCAAAACGCCACGCCCCGGCGGCGCGTTGATACGTGCCGCGATTTCTTGCTGGCTGTGTCCATGGTCTGTCATGGGTGCCTCCTGCTTTGTTATGATGCGCGGCTGGCAGGAACGCTTTGTCTCAGGTCAAGTTTTCGAAAACAGCCCCGCCAGCGCACGCTTGATCATCGACCGGGTCGAGGGCTTGTGACGGTCCGAGAACGGTAAAGGACGGCAGACCTCCATCGCGGCCACGCCGACGCGCGCGCTAAGCGCCCCGTTAACCAGGCCTTCGCCAAACCGCCGCGACAGTTTGCTCAGGACAGACCCACCCAGCACCGGTTCAAGCAAGTCGTCGCCCATTGCCACCGCGCCGGTTGCGACCAGATGCACAAAGACCGCCCGGGTCAGGCGCCAGCTGCCCAGAAAACCGGCCCTTCCACCATAGATCTCAGCTATGCGCCGGATCATTCGCAACGAGGCTGCCAAAGCCGTCGCCACATCCGCAAGAGCCAAAGGAACCAGAGCGGTCACCGTCGCGACCTGACGCGCTGCGGCCTCGACTTCTCGACTGGCAGCGGCATCCAGAGGGGCCAGCAGCTCGTCCTCGGCCAGAGCCATCAGATCCGAGGCATCGAAAGGCTCGGCGATACGTTCGGCCAGCCTATCGCGGCCCCATCGAACGTCCTCGCGCCCGTTGTAAAATGCCAACAACCGGTTGGTTACGGCGCGGGCTTGCGTCAGATCCGCCTCTGCCAACGCGGTGTCTGCGGCGCGACGGATTCCATCAACACGCGAAAGCCGCCCGATCGCGGCAAGTTCTCGCAAAGCGATGATCAGGGCAACCAGCAGCAACGCGCCAATCAGGCCAGTTACGACCCATCCCAAAACCGGCGCGCGCAACAGCAAAGCGGTCACAAAATCCCATGCCGCCACCGAGACAACCGCGCCGATGACCGCCGCCGCCAGTCCCCAGAACCAGCGTGACAGGGCCGACGGTTTCCGTGCAGCCAGACGCGCGGCGGCCTGCATCGCCTTCCCCTGTGGTTCGCCCGCATCCGGAACGGGCGGTGCCAAAGCGACATCCGCAACAGGTTCCTCGGGATCAAGATCGATCAGAACTGGACCCTTAGCCATCAGAAGCCCTTTCTCTGTTCCAGACAAATTTGATGTCCGGCAGGTTTTCGTCATTATCGGCCCCGTCACCGCGGGCAATCTCTGCAAATCCGTTGCGCTCGTAGAATCTTCGCGCGCCATGGTTGGCCTGAAAGGCGAACAGGGACAGCTTTTGTCGGCCAGATTTCGCCTGATCCAACAGGCGCTGCCCGATGCCCTGATTGCGCGCTGACGCACGCAGGTAAAGCGAATGGACCTCTGAACCATTCAATGCCAGAAAACCAACTACACCATCCTCGTTTTCAGCAACGGTGATCCAGTCGCGATCAATCATCACGCCGCAAAAGGCGATGGTTTCGGCACAGGAATGCAGCTCTGGCATCCACTCATTTTCACAAGCAAAACCATGCAGGATTTTCCCCGTCGCGCCAGCATCCGTGCTGCGCGCAGGGCGGAGCGTTACGGTCATAGCCGGTCTCCGATCAGGAACTGGGCCGCGCGATCAAGCCGGATATGGGGCGGGCCGTCACCCGATCGCAGGGTCAGGTTCGCAGGCGCAAAACTCATGAACCCATAGTCTTCGCCTAGCCAGCTTACTGCTCCGCTGCGGGCTGCCCCCAACAAATGAGCCGGGTCTTCGGGCAACTCACCGGGGTAGAAGGCCGCCTGCTTGCCATCAAGCAAAGTGCCCCGCACGCAGGCAAGCGGCACTCCTTCATGGGTTCGCATCTCTTCGGTTGTTGCCCGCAAAGCCGCCAGTGACACAGCCGAGGTCTCGGCCCCGGCAAAACTGGCGCGGTCACGGGCGTCGCGTGTCAACGCCTCCATGATGCTGGTCAGACGTGGATGCTGCAGGTGGTGCAAATGATCGGCCTTGGTGGCGGCAAACAAAATGCGCTCGACCCGTTTGCCCAGAAGATACTGGCTGAGCCACGCGTTGCGCCCCGGACGGAAGGCCGACAGGATATCTCCCATCGCCCGGCGCATATCCTCAACCGCTTTCGGCCCTTTGTGAATCGCACCCAGCGCGTCGACCAGAACAACCTGTCGATCGATCCGGGCAAAATGTTCGCGAAAGAACGGTTTGACCACGCGCAATTTATAGGCTTCGTAGCGCCGCGCCATTTCGCGGTGCAGGCTGTTACGGGTGGCGACCCCTTCGACTGGCAGCGGCGCGAAGGTCAGAACCGGTGATCCCGCCAGATCACCCGGCAACAGGAACCGTCCCGGGGTACAATCGTAAAACCCGGCATCGCGCGCCGTGTTCAGATAGCCCGAGAACGCCTGCGCCAAAGATTGCGCCACCGGCTCATCATGTTTTGCCTCTGGCGCGACCGCTTTGGCCTGCGCCAGAAACTCTTGTACTTCGGCCCGCTCTGTGATGCGGTTCAGCGTTTCGGTTGACCAGTCGTCATATGATTTGTCCAGCAGGGCCAAGTCCAGCAACCATTCGCCCGGATAATCTACAATATCCAGATGCACGGTTCGCGGCCCCTTCAGGCCAGACAGCAGACCGGCAGGGCGAACCTTGAACGACAGGCGCAACTCGGACACGGCGCGGGTGCTTTCGGGCCAATGCGGGTTTGGCCCGGTCAGCGCAGCAAGGTGGTTTTCATAGTCGAACCGGGGCACGGTATCATCCGGCTGCGGCTGAAGGTAAGCAGCGTTGATCCGTCCCTCATGCTGCGCAACAAGGCCCGGCATTCGCCCACGGTCCAGCAGATTTGCAACAAGCGAGGTGATGAACACCGTTTTGCCCGAACGCGCCAACCCGGTGACACCAAGGCGGATGACCGGCTCGAACAGAGCTTCGGAAACGCTGTCGCCCACGGATTCCATGCCGCGCACAAGACTGTCTGCCATAGATGAGATGACCAAGCCGTCGCCCCGCTTTTATCGTTTCGCTCAAGATAGGTAGCCACCGTCCGACATGCCAGCGCTTTCCGGCCCCTTGCCCGCCGCCGCGCAGCACGGTACCAGCAGCCCATGCCCAGATACGCGTTGAAAGTCGAATATCACGGAAAGCCGTTTGCCGGGTGGCAGAGGCAGAAAGATCAGCCCTCGGTTCAGGGGGCGATCGAAGAGGCATTGTCGCGGATACAACCCGGGGACCACACGATCGCTGCGGCAGGTCGCACCGATGCCGGTGTCCACGCGCTAGGACAGGTCGCCCATTGCGACCTGATCAAGGAATGGGACCCTTTCCGACTGTCCGAAGCGTTGAACTATCACCTCAAGCCGCAACCAGTGGCCATCGTGAAAGCCGCACGGGTGGACGATGGCTGGCATGCACGGTTCTCGGCGCTTGAACGGCAATATCTGTTTCGCATCCTGATGCGCCGCGCGCCTGCAACCCATGACGCGGGGCAGGTTTGGCAAGTCAGTCACCCGTTGGATATTGATGCGATGCAGGCCGCGGCGGACATGCTGATCGGACGGCATGATTTCACCACGTTCCGGTCCACGATCTGTCAGGCGGCCAGCCCGGTCAAAACGCTGGATGAGTTGCGGGTGGAACAGGTGCAGGGCTTTTCAGGCCCCGAGGTTCATTTCCACGTCCGGGCACGGTCGTTCCTGCACAATCAGGTGCGCAGCTTTGTCGGCACTCTGGAACGTGTCGGCGCCGGGCCCTGGACGCCTGAAGATGTGCGAGAGGCACTGCAAGCTGAGAATCGCGCCGCCTGCGGGCCGGTTTGTCCGCCGCAGGGGTTGTATCTTGCGCGGGTCGGCTACCCGAACCCGGTGTTCGACTAAAGCGCGCGCAGCAACAACCCGCCAGCTATCACCGCTATCAGCAACCCGGCGACCAGCTCGATGGTTGGGGCCAGCACCTGTGCAAACCGCGTCGCTGAGGCCGAGGCCAGCATCCCGCCGCGCAGACCGAATGAGGTCCACCCGACCAGAGTGGTCACTGTCGCAGTGCCCAGCGCCATGCAGAACGCCCCGGCGATGCCAACGATGGCGATGCCCATCTGCCAGGTCAGGATCAACACAAACAGCGCCCCGGTACAGGGGCGTGCGGCGATTCCAGCGATCAGCAACGCCGCCTCGCGCAGGCTACCGACCTGCGCCACCTCATCCGCAGACGGACCATGCCGGTGGCCGCAATCCGAACAGGTTTCGTGATCGTGGTGATGATGATCTGCGCCGTGATCCCGGCTACGTTTGGCAAAGCTCCGCAAGGCGCGAAACACTAGCCAAAGCCCGATCGCAGTGATCGCCCCATAGCTGACTGGGGCCATGATTTGCTCCGTTGTGTCAACCAGTCTTTCCCGAGACATCTGGAACACCAGCACACCGGCATAGACTAGAACAATCGCGGTTACGGCCTGTCCAAGGCTGGACAACACACTGATCGCTGAAAGCCGCCAGAACGCCACACGCCGACCAAGCCCATAGCCACCGATCAGGACCTTGCCATGCCCAGGACCGATGGCGTGGAAGAACCCGTAAGCGAAGCACACCGTCAACAAAGTCATGACCGCCTGAGGTTGTTCGGCGCGGGCAGCGCGCAGCGACCGCGCAATCTGGTTCTGAAACGCACGCTGTTCACCGGCAGCCCATGCCGCAAGTTGGTCAAACCCGCCGCTGAACCAGAACCAGAGCAGAACACCGACCGCCAGAACAAACGGGACAATCAGGTATTTGGACATGAAATACGGATCTCAGTTGCAAAGTTTTCGCCCACCATCGGGATGTCATTTTCCTCAAGGTCGTAATTGGCATCCAGCGTCAGCAGAAACGCCTGCATTTGGGCAAGCTGTCCGTCGACATCTGGCTCGACGCGGTCAATCTGGCAGGTCTTACTCCCCGAAACCGTCACCGGGCGCGTCAGGTCATATGCGGTATAATATGTCTCATCAAACGCCTTCGCCGATAAGGCGGTGGCCGGTACAGGCCCACCTTCGACACTGCGCAGATGCGAGGTCACGATGCGCCCGTCCTCCATCAATGCTTTCGGCTCCAGTGGGCCAGAAAGCGGCAATACCTCAGACTCGGACCAGACGACCAGATCACCGTTATAGCCTTGATCCCACTGTGCATCGAACCCGGACAGATGATCCTGTTCACTTTTGCTGAGGATACCGTCGCCATCCTGATCCAGCTTCATGTCCTCGAGGACAAGCAAAGAGTAAAACTCGTCATAGGCCCAGGTCACACGGACATGGGTCAGCTGCCCCGAAGCGTCCACGACGAATTCCAGCCCCGTGTCGATAAAGACATGCGGGTGCGTCATCGCCGGGATCGGCAAACAGCAGGTCACTAGGGTCACAAGCCAGCGCATGGACGAAAGATAGGGTGTCGGACTGCGCCCGGCAATCCCATTTGGGCCGGGCGCGCAGAAGCTGGCCGATGGCTCAGGCAGGTGGGAACAACACAAGGGTCTGCAGGGCTGTTCCAACCGGCCCTTCGGTGTCATACAAAACCGATTGCGACATGCCGATACCCGAGGGCTGCCAATGGCAGACAGACTCGGAGGCCAGCCAATCCGAGACCGGCTCGCGGTGCACCTGAATCGTCAGATCGGTATTCATGAACCCCATCTCGGTTGTTGGGGCATTCCACGAAATACCATTGCCGCAATCTGCCAGTGGACACAGCGCCTGAATCGGAGATTGCACCTCGTCCCCAAGCAGCGGAGGCGTGCGCATCCAGATCGTTTTGGGACCGACACCCTGATTTCCACCCTTGGGATAGAGGACATCGGAATAGGTCGCGAACCCCGGAAGATCGTGCCGAATTTCGCCGATGGGAAATGGGCCGTCCACCGTGTCCGCCAGTTGCGGAGATGAGAGAGCGACATTGGGAACCTGGCCAAGGTCGCGGCGGGCAAGGTGCATAGTTGTGGCTACGGCGCATAAAGTGTTGTCCAGATCGTGCACAGTAACCCGAGTGGTCGCTAGCGTTCTGGTGTGCCGCGTCGTCTCGGCCGCAACCCGCAACCCGGACAGGGGCAGCGGGCGCAGCAGATCGACCGTCAGCCGGGTCAGCATCTTACCGGGACCAATTTCAGATTCCGCGGCGCGCACGATCAGACCGCTGACCGGACCAGCATGGCAATGTTCGGCAGACCACGGACCCCGCGCCGGGTCATTGCCGACAAAATCCCCATCCGCGCGAAGTCTGAAATAAGGCAACCTGGACATGTCAGATTTCAAATCCACTTGGGACCTCAGACCTTTTCCTGTGTATGCTTTTTCAGCTCGGTCCGTGCGACCTGACGACGATGCACCGCGTCCGGCCCATCGGCCAGCCGCAGGGTCCGTACATGCGTCCACGCGGTCGCCAGCGGCGTGTCCTGACTTACCCCTTGCCCGCCATACATCTGCACCGCCTCATCAATCACCTTCAATGCGACCCGCGGGGCCACGACCTTGATCTGGCTGATCCACGGGGCCGCCGCGCGCGCATCGCCCTGATCCATGTACCAAGCAGCCTTGAGGCAAAGTAGCCGGGCCATTTCGATCTCCATCCGGCATTCGGCTATGATATCGAAATTCGCCCCAAGCTGCGCCAGCTTCTTGCCAAATGCTTCGCGTTGCAGCGACCGTTTGCACATCTGCTCCAGGGCCATCTCTGCCTGTCCAATAGCACGCATACAGTGGTGAATACGTCCCGGCCCCAATCGACCCTGAGCGATCTCGAACCCACGCCCTTCGCCCAGCAGGATATTCTCGGCAGGCACCCGGACATTGGTAAAGCGAATATGCATATGCCCGTGCGGCGCATCATCATGGCCGTAGACTTCCATCGGGCGCAGCACTTCGATCCCCGGCGTTCCCGCCGGCACCACGATCATCGACTGGCGTTTGTGAACAGGCAGGTCATCACCGCCAGTTCGGACCATTACGATATAGACCTTGCACCGCGGATCACCGGCGCCTGAGGCCCACCATTTCTCGCCATTCAGAACGTAGGAATCGCCGTCCCCTACACAGGACATCGAAACATTGGTGGCATCGGACGAGGCGACATCCGGTTCGGTCATCAGATAGGCCGAGCGAATTTGTCCTTCGAGCAGCGGTTTAAGCCAATCCGCCTTCATCTTCTCGGACCCGTAGCGTTCGAACACTTCCATGTTGCCGGTATCCGGGGCCGAACAGTTGAAAATCTCGGCACCCAGCGGGGTCTTGCCCATTTCTTCGGCGAAAAAGGCGTATTCGACGGTTGTCAGACCCAGCCCTTTTTCACTGTCGGTCAGCCAGAAGTTCCACAAACCCGCCGCCTTGGCCTTGGCCTTCAACCCTTCAAGGATATCCGCCTGCCGGTCGGTATATTGCCAGCGGTCACCTTTGTTGATTTCAGCATGGAACTCTTCTTCCAGCGGCATGACTTCATTTCGGATCATCTCTGTTACGCGGGTCAGCAGTTCGCGGTTTTCCTCGCGCAGGCCGAATGACATGTTCATGAGTTTTCTCCTCCGCCCCGACACGCGGGCATTACCTTTGGGCCGAGAATGACTTAGCCACCGTCATGATGTCCAGTTGGGTGACGGGACGTCACCCACCCCATATGAGATTAAACGGGTGCAGTAACAGGAGACTGGCGACCGTATAGCCGTCAATAACCTGCGTCGCGCGCGGGTGTAGCAACCCAATTAGGGTGTGAAAATCCAGTTACCATTGGCATCCTGGCACCTGCGGGTTCTGATCTCACGGGTCTGCTCGGCACTCGGAGGTCGGATAAAATGCTGCAGATGCACGCAATTATCGCGGACCTCGCGCACACGGACGGTGCCCTTGGCCCCGGTCTCGGTGCTGATCCATTCACTTTCGGCACCAACCTGCGGCAAACCACTGCCCAGCATGGTGTCTGTGGTTGCACTCAGCAATGTGAAATCATCCGGGCTCAACCCCGACTCTGCGATGATGCGAGACAGCGGTTTCGCGCTGCCGGCAACACCAATGCTCAGCACCAGAACACCTGCAACTAATAGTGATCCCCAAATTCTCATACCGCCTCGCAATTCTGCAACCAATTTACATTCAAGGATATACCCGCGAAGGCACAGGGCCAAGCCCTAGTCTGCAACCTTCAAATTATCCCGAAGAAACCTATTGCAACTCTGACGCTAGGCCATGCCGAGCGTCCCTCGCATAGTGCACGAAACACGAACCAGAGGCATTTGATGGCACACCCGACTTATTATGCGCCCCATGGCGGACACCCCGGACAGGACACCCTGTTAACTGATCGCGCCATGTTCACCGAGGCCTATGCCGTTATACCCAAGGGTACGATGCGCGACATCGTCACCAGCTATCTGCCCTTCTGGGAAGACACCCGCCTGTGGGTTCTGGCACGCCCCCTTAGCGGGTTCGCCGAAACCTTTTCGCAATACATCATGGAGGTCCAACCCGGTGGCGGTAGCGATACGCCCGAAACGGACCCCGCAGCGCAGGCGGTCTTGTTCGTTGTCGAAGGGGCGGTCACATTGACGCTTGAGGGAAGTGTTCACGTTTTGGAAACTGGTGGATATGCCTATATCCCAGCTGGTTCCAAATGGGCGTTGCGCAACCATACGGAGCAGCCAGCGCGGTTTCATTGGGTTCGAAAGGCTTATGAGGCAGTGCCCGGCCTGCCCAAGCCGGACCCGATCATCACCAATGAACAAGAGGTCGCCCCGAACGAAATGCCGGGCACCGAGGGTCGCTGGGCCACAACACGTTTCGCGGATCCGCAAGACCTGCGCCACGATATGCATGTCAACATCGTGACTTTTGAACCCGGTGGCGTGATCCCATTTGCCGAAACGCATGTGATGGAGCACGGGCTGTACGTGCTGGAAGGAAAAGCCGTCTACCGGCTGAATCAGGACTGGGTCGAGGTCGAAGCCGGAGACTTTATGTGGCTGCGGGCCTTTTGCCCTCAGGCCTGTTATGCGGGCGGTCCCGGGCGGTTCCGATATCTGCTATACAAAGATGTGAACCGCCAGATGCCTCTTTCACCAGGCGGGCGCTAGGATAAATTCGGCCTTGGCGGGACTGGGCAAGCGCGGTAATCTGGTGGAATAACAAACGGTTTTAGTTCAGGAGATTGTACGATGGCACTGCGCAATGTAACGCTGGCACTGGCGGCTGCAATCGGCCTGACGGCCCTGGATGTGACCCCTGCAACCGCCAAAGAGACAAATACCGTCAACGTCATGAGCCGCACCTGGGCCATTACCCAGGTTTCGGAAGCTCCGGTCGTATACCGTGCCACACGTGATAACAACAATCTCAACCCATTCGGCCCCCCGCCCCGGCTGCGCACTATTCAGGCCATCGCGGCTATTCAGCAGGCAACCGGGTGCAAGCCGATTGTGGCCAGCATGTACCAGAACATCTCGGGCCAGTTCTTTTCACAGGTCAGCTGTAACTGACCCGGACAGGAAACTGGCATTGAGGTTAATCCAAGCCACTGCCATAGCTCGCGCATGAAACTCGCAATTAACGGATTCGGCCGCATCGGCCGCACGATTTTGCGGCAGCTTCTGGCCATGCCGCTCGGTCACGACATCGAACTGGTGCTGATCAACGACATCGCACCGCTAGAGACCTGCGCCTATCTGTTCAAGTACGACAGCACTTTTGGGCCCTATCCGGGCAAAGTGGAACAGGGAACTGCGCAACTGGTTGTCGATGGGCACGCTATTCCTGTTACACACAGCCCCAACCTCAGCCGGGTTGATCTGTCCGGTGTAGATGTCCTGATGGACTGCACCGGCGTTGCCCGGACATCGGATGTTGCTAGTCAGGGCCTGACCGCAGGGGCAAGGAAAGTACTGATTTCCGGCCCCTCGCCTGCGACCGAGGCCACAATCGTTCTGGGTGCAAATGAGGATCAGCTGGGCAATGCGCGGATCGTGTCAAATGCCTCTTGCACCACCAACGGGCTGGCTCCGCTGGTCAAGGTTCTGGACGGGATCGCTGGTGTCGCGTCGGGCCATATGACCACCATTCACTGCTACACCAACAGCCAGCCGATGATCGACGCTCCGCGTGGTGATCTGGCACGGTCACGCGCCGGAGCGCTGTCGATGGTCCCGACCACCACCAGCGCTATGCACCTGATAGACGAAGTCCTGCCCCATCTGGCCGGGCGCATCTCGGGCGCGGCGGTCAGGGTGCCTACGGCAAGCGTTTCCGCGGTTGATCTGATTGTGACGCTGAAGCGCGGCCCGAGCGCCTGCGATTTTGAAACCGCCCTGCGTGCAGCCGTTGCAGAGTCTCCCGTTCTGGGTTGGACGGATGAGCCGCTGGTGTCGTCCGATTTGCGGACGCGGCCGGAATCTCTGATCATCGCAGGGCCAGAAACCCGGCAGATCGGCGAAACTCAGGTTCGTGTTTTTGGCTGGTATGACAATGAATGGGGGTTTTCAGCCCGCATGCTGGATGTCGCTCGTATGATGGCCGACACATAGGCGGACCGCGACCTAACGCGATCCGCCGATTTTCATTTGGTTACTTGCCGGGAAGGCTGCCCGACCCGTGCCCCGACATGCCGCCCGAAACTTCTTCGGTTGCCTCATCGGCCAACTCATCCGGCAGGATCAGATTCAGCACGATGGCGATCAGAGCCGCAGGCAGCAGCCCGCTTTTCATCAGGATGCCCAGAGTATCGGGCAAGTGTTGCACCGCACCCGGCTCGAGCTGGAGGCCGAACCCGATTGACAGCGCGATGGCAAAGATCACCATGTTGCGCCGATTCCAATCCACATCGGACAACATCGAAACACCCGCGGCGACAACCATCCCGAACATGACGATGACGCCACCGCCCAGTACTTCGATCGGAACGGTACGGATGATCGCGCCAACCTTGGGCACCAGGCCGCACAGGATTAGAAACAAGGCGCCGATGGTGACGACATTTCGGCTCATGACGCCGGTCATCGCGATCAGCCCGACATTCTGGCTGAACGACGTGTTGGGTAAGCCGCCGAACACGCCCGCCAGGGCCGAGCCGAAGCCGTCAGCATAGGTTGCACCGGTGATTTCCTTGTCCGTGGCTTCGCGCCCGGCTCCGCCTTTGGTCACACCCGACACATCCCCCACCGTCTCAACTGCCGAAACAAAGGCCATCAGACAGAACCCGATTATGGCGGCGAATGAGAACTCGAACCCATACTTAAAGGGCACAGGCAGGGCGAAAGTTGCAGCGCGGCTCCAGCTTGTTCCGATTGCCTCAAACGTGATCATGCCAACCATCAGGGCATAGACATACCCAACCGCAAGACCAATCAGAACGGCAGAAACCGAAAGCATTCCGCGGGTAAAGAACTTCAGCCCCAGCGTTACCACAACCACGACCAAAGCAGCCGACCAGTTCAGCGCCGAGCCGTATTCAGGCGTTCCAATGGCCGGAACCCCTCCGGCGGCGTATTGAATGCCGACCTTGACCAACGCCAGACCAATCATTGTCACCACAAGGCCTGTGACCAGAGGTGGCAAGGCAAAACGGATCTTGCCAATCACCGTGCCCAGCAGGGCATGGAACACCCCACCGATAATGACACCGCCAAATAATGCGGCCAGACCATCGACGCCTTTGCCAGCAACCAGCGGGATCATGATCGGCAGAAACGCAAAGCTGGTGCCCTGAACAATAGGCAAAGCCGCTCCTACCGGGCCAATCGTCACCGTTTGCAGCAAGGTCGCGACGCCGGCAAACAGCATCGACATCTGGATCAGGTACAGCAGTTCGGGAAAATCGGGGGAGTTCGAACCGAACCCGAACCCGGCGGCCCCTGCAACGATGATCGCAGGCGTCACGTTCGAAACGAACATCGCCAGAACATGTTGAATGCCCAGCGGAACTGCCTTGTGCAGCGCCGGGGTATAATTTGGATCCCGAAGCTGTTCGGGTGTCCCTATTGAAGTGTCAGCCATGAGTTACTGTCCTCTCTGTCAGATTCACGGGGGTCTTACCGCTTATGCTGCGGCTTCATTTGGCTACGACACCACCTGAAAAGGGGTATCGAACCAGTATTCTTCCAGGTTGGGCCCATCGCCGATCCGATCAACAACGGCGAACAATCCAGGGCCATGCAATGGTGTCAAAACGCCGTGCCACGTCCCACGATGATAATTCACCGCCTGACCGGGCCGGGTGACAAAGGCACACGGCTCGCCCGGCTGCCCGTCAACATCTGGTGCTACAACGACCAGAAAGGGTTGATGGGTCATGGGAACAAAGGCCTGACTGCCATCAGGATGCCGTTCAACCATATCCAACTGGTACGGCAGGGTTCGGGGGTTGGCGTTGAACAGGCTGATCCCGGCGCGGCCGCCCGCGAAATCAAGGGCCGCCCGGTCATGAAAACGCCCGCACTGGCCCTGGTTGATGATCTTGTCCGGGTCGCCCGATGCCTCGATCACATCTCCGAACGGGGCAAAAGCGTCAGGCGTTAAAGGAACAGTCCGGATCTGTTTCATGAAGGCAGCACATCCCTCAGGCGGAATTCGGCAATACGCTCGACCTGTCGGCAGGCCTCGGCGAATTCGGTTTCCCGGTCCTGATCTATCCGCCGCTGAAACGCCTGCTGGATAGAGGCTTTGTCATGATCACGCACAGCAATAATGAAGGGAAATCCGAACTTGTCGGTATAGCGCCTATTCAGATCGGTGAAGGCATCGCGTTCGGCATCCGTCAACGCATCCAGCCCCGCCGAGGATTGTTCCGCCGTGCTTTCCTGCGTCAGTCGCTTGGCCTGTGCCAGCTTGCCTGCCAGATCCGGGTGCGCGGTCAGCACGCCCAACCGCTCCTCATCCGAGGCCGAACGGAACATGCGCGTCAGTGCGTTGTGCAACCCGCCGGCAGTATCGTGAGCCGCGCCGAGTTCCAGCCCATGGGCGCGCTCTGCAATCCAAGCCGAATGTTCGAAGATCCCGCCATAAGCGGCAACGAAAGCGTCCCGCGCCATTTCTGACGGCTTTGGACCTGATACAGGCGGGTGCTGCGCTGCCCAATGCTGGGCGATCTCCAGACGGGTCGCGAACCAGACATCCGAGTGCCCACGCGCATAATCCAGAAACCGTTTCAGCGCCATGACCCGACCTGGACGACCGATCAGGCGGCAATGCAGACCGATCGACAACATCTTGGGCGCACCGGCTTCACCCTCGGAATAAAGCGCGTCGAAACTGTCTTTGAGATAGGAATAGAACTGATCGCCCGAATTGAAACCTTGCGGCGTTGCAAAGCGCATATCGTTACAATCGAGAGTATATGGTACGATCAACTGGTCCCGGCCAGAGGCCTGCATCCAATAGGGCAGATCATCCGCATAGGTGTCCGCCACATAGGCAAAGCCCCCCTCTTCTGCCACCAGACGCACGGTGTTCTCGGAACACCGGCCGGTATACCAACCATAGGGACGTTCCCCCACGACCTCAGCATGCAGGCGGATGGCCTCTTCTATTTGAGCGCGCTCTTCCGCTTCAGACATATCCTTATGTTCGACCCATTTCAGGCCGTGACTTGCGATCTCCCAACCTGCGTCTTTCATGGCGGCAACCTGATCGGGCGACCGTGCCAGCGCCGAAGCAACACCGTAAACGGTTATGGGCAAGTCCTGCATCAAGCGGTGCAGACGCCAGAACCCTGCCCGCGACCCGTATTCATAGATCGATTCCATGTTCCAATGACGCTGGTCTGGCCATTGCGCTGCGCCGACAATCTCGGACAGAAAGGCCTCGGACGCGGCATCACCGTGAAGCACGCAGTTCTCGCCACCCTCTTCGTAGTTCAGCACAATCTGAACGGCCAGATTTGCTCCGCCAGGCCACTGGGCGTTTGGCGGGTTGGCTCCGTATCCGATCATGTCACGGGGATAGCGAGGGGGCTGCATGAATGTTCCGTCTCAGTTGTGTTACACTACCTACGCTTTACCGCAGAATTGGAAGCAGTATTATCAAATCAATCCGAACGCTGTTTCCTTTTCTTTCGGCATTCCCAAAGTCTCGGGTTTCGCCCCAGACTGCGTCAAACAATACTCGATTGCAGTTTGCGGTTTTCAACAGCCACTCGTTGCGGTGATCGGAATATGAGGAGAAACGCGTGGCAGGATACCTGACAACCCATGTTCTGGACACCGCCAAAGGCTGTCCCGCAGAGGGGCTGAAAATTGCTCTGTACGCGATAACCCAGGACGGACGCCACAAACTGGCTGAGATGCTGACCAATGCAGACGGGCGAACAGACAGCCCAATACTACCGCAAGCAAACTTTGAAACCGGGGAATATGAGCTTGTTTTCAGCGCGGGTGACTATCTGCGCGCCTCTGGCCAGGCGGATGACGAACCGCTGTTCCTGGATGAGATTCCAATCAGGTTTGGTATGTCTGAAGCAGACGCCCACTATCATGTGCCGCTCTTGCTTTCGCCATACAGCTACTCCACGTATCGTGGCAGCTAACTGACCGGGCGAACCTTCCGCCCGTCGATCGCCCCTGCCGGGCCTCCTCCTGTTGAGCCGGGCGCCGCACCCGTTGGGCGCGGCGCGGATAGTGACGGTTACAGCCCTTCGAGAAAATTTACGCGCGGCCGGGAGCCTTTGCTAACCGTTGATGTCCGAGTTTTGCACAACCTTGCCAATTCGCGCGATCATGAAATCCATGAACAAACGCGCCTTGGGATCCTGGTGACGTCGATGGGTATAGAGACACGCCATCTGAACAGAGACAGGAGGTGTCTCCTTCGCAACCACCACCAGACGTCCTGCCTTGAGATGTTCCGCTGCCTCAAACACAGGTTTCATCGCGATCCCCTGCCCTGACAACGCCCAATCGGTCAAAACATCTCCGTCATCGCATTCAAACCGGCCCGACACGGCATAACGTCTTGGCCCGTCTGGAGTTTCCAGCATCCACTGAAACTCTGCAGCGCCGGGATACCGCAGGTTAAGACACTCGTGCTTGTCGGACACAAGATCGGCTCCGTTTTGCGGCATCCCCCTGCGTTTTACATAGTCCGGTGCGGCACACAGAACCCGCGCGCAATCCGCGATCTTGCGAATACGCAGGGTGCTGTCCTCGGGCTGACCAATGAAAAAGGCCAGATCCAATCCTTCGGTCGTCAGGTCCACTGACCTGTCGGTCAGGCGCAATCGCACATCAATTTCGGGGTATTCCGAGAGAAAATCCGGCACATGTGGGGCTAATAACCTGCGCCCGACGCCCAAAGGCGCGGCTACGAACAGTGACCCACGGGGGGCTTCGGTCAGGTGAACAACCTGCGCCTCGGCTTCATCTACGGCATCCAGGACCGCAACCGCTCCAGGGTAAAACGCACGTCCCTGCTCGGTCGGGCTGAGGTTACGTGTAGTCCTCTGAAACAGACGCACGCCCAAATGATCCTCAAGCTGTGATATTCGCGCCGAAGTCACCGCCGGTGAAACACGCAAATCCCTCCCGGCAGCAGACATGCTGCCCAGATCATAGACACGAACGAAGGTGCGAATATTGTCGAGATAGGACATCTTATCGTTTTTTTTGATACAGTTTGACAATATACGGGAATACCGAAGAAAAGCCAGTTTGCCTAGGGTGACGATAACCTACTGGAGAGAACTCTCATGTTTGAATTCGCCGTGTTCTGGGATTGGATGGCATTTGCTGTGCGCTGGCTGCACGTAATCACTGCTATCGCCTGGATCGGATCATCCTTTTACTTCATCGCTCTGGACCTTGGCCTGAATCGGGATATCCCCGGCCCCGCCGACGGGGAAGAATGGCAGGTACATGGCGGCGGCTTTTACCATATTCAGAAATACCTCGTCGCACCCGAGCGGATGCCGGATCATCTGACCTGGTTCAAATGGGAAAGCTATGCCACCTGGCTTAGCGGAGCTGCGCTGTTGATGATCGTCTACTGGGTTGGTGGAGAGCTTTATCTGATTGATGCCCAAAAGGCCGATCTGGCGCTGTGGCAGGGCATTCTGATCTCGGCTGCCTCGTTGACTATGGGCTGGCTTATCTACGACTTCCTATGCAAATCCGGTCTGGGTGAGCGCCCAACATTACTGATGGTGCTGCTGTTTGTCCTGCTGGTGGTGATGGGCTGGGGGTACAACCAGATATTCACCGGGCGCGCGATGATGCTGCATCTGGGCGCGTTCACCGCCACGATCATGACAGCGAATGTATTCTTCATCATCATGCCGAACCAGCGCATCGTCGTAGACGACCTTAAGAATGGCCGCACCCCGGACCCGAAATACGGCAAGATCGCCAAGTTGCGTTCGACTCATAACAACTATCTGACCTTGCCTGTGGTTTTCTTGATGCTTTCGAACCACTACCCGCTGGCCTTTGCCACCCAATACAACTGGATCATTGCGGCGCTGGTATTTCTGATGGGTGTCACAATCCGTCACTACTTCAATACACGCCACGCCCGCGCCGGTGATCCGACCTGGACCTGGCTGGTGACCGCTCTGCTGTTCATCGCCATCATGTGGCTGTCCACTGCGCCTATGTACAAACCTCTGGAGGAGGCCGAGGCGCAGCCGCTCACCGCATTTGAACAGAAATACGCAGCAGCAGACGGGTTCGAACAGGCACATGATGTCGTTCTGGGGCGCTGTTCCATGTGCCATGCGCGCGAACCGGTTTGGGACGGCATCCTGTGGGCGCCAAAGGGCATTCTTCTGGAAACCCAAGGTGACATCGCCCGCAATGCGAAACAGATTTACCTGCAGGCCGGTGTCAGTCACGCCATGCCACCCGCAAATGTCACCTATATGGAACCGGAAGATCGCGCGGCGATCATTCGCTGGTTCCGCAATGCTGGCCTTTGAACTGGCACTGAGCCATCACTTGTTCCGCTAATTTTCTTGGCCAAACGATAAACGCTTCCCCTACACGATTACAGATGTTCTAACTATCCTGAAGGGGCCGCCACATCCGAAAAGGCGCCGAAATTAATTTCTAGTTGGGGCAGCTGGAGCCAATAGATGCAGCGAATAAGACAATGCAGCTTTGTGAGAAATTGTCTGTTCGGAATAGTCGTCGCCACATTGCCCACATCGCTGGCCGCATTGGAAACCGTCCTCACGGCACCGGGCGCTCCGAAAGCGCTGGTTGAACGGATCGAAGATACCGCATCGGTGACAACCGCAGAATCCCGCGGGCTGGACACGCCGCTTGAACTTTTGTCAGCGGCCCTGTCGGACTATACCACCATAGTTCAGATCCTTTATGACGAAGGCTATTTCAGTCCCGTCGTCAGCATTAAACTGGACGGGAAAGAGGCGGCGGAACTCAGTTCACTCAACGTGCCCAATCAGATCAACAAAATCGTGATTGCTGTTAAAACCGGCCCAACCTTCACATTTGGCCAGGCGGTGGTCCGGCCGATCGCAACCGAAACGGTTCTTCCCGAAGACTATGCGTCGGGCAAACTGGCCACCACCGGCGCCATTCAGCAAGCCGCGTCAGCAGGCGTGCAGGGATGGCGTGACGCTGGTCATGCCAAGGCCGAGGTCAGCGGCCAGAAAGTCATTGCCCGCCACGCCCAGGCAAAGCTGGATTCCCGCATTGACCTCGCCCCGGGACCGCGTCTGAGCTTTGGAAAAATGTACATCAAAGGCGACAGCGATGTTCGCCACAGGTCCGTCGAACAAATCGCCGGCTTCCCAACCGGAGAGGTGTATTCCCCCCAGCAGGTGCAAAAGGTCGGAACCCGGCTTCGCCGCACCGGCACGTTTAATATTGTCTCGATCGAAGAGCACGACACTCCCAACCCTGATGGCTCCCTGGATTTCGATGTCTATCTTGAAGACATGCCCAAACGCCGCCTGACCTTCGGTTTGGAAGTGGCCTCGCGCGATGGGATGGAGCTGTCGACGACCTGGACGCATCGCAACGTGTTCCGCCGCGCCCAACGCCTGCGGTTTGAGGCATCGTTGCGCAATATTGGCGGGGCCGAGGATCTGGACGGGCGCATCGGGCTGCGGCTGGATCAGCCCGACCGGCTGGGCCCCGATGACAGTACGTTCTGGAGCGCCCTTCTGGAACGTCGCAACACCGACAATTACAACGTGACGGTGACGTCTCTGGCCTATGGTGCAAGACGCACATTTTCAGACCGCCTATACGCCGAGGCATCCGCCGGGTTTCAGTGGTCGGATGCAGATGACGCCTATGGCGACGGGCGTAAGTTCCGCTATTTCATCCTGCCGTTCCGCTCCGAATGGGATGAAAGGGACAGCAAGGTCAGCGCCGCCAATGGCTATTACCTGGATGCCCGTGTGATGCCATTTGTCGGCCTGTCCGACACAGAAACAGGCCTCAGGATGTTTGCGGACGCGCGTGCCTATACCAGTCTGCGGACGCAAGGTCGTCTCGTGCTGGCCGGACGGGTCCAGATTGGGTCGATTGTAGGACCCGCCTTGGACGGGGTCACACCCGATTTCCTGTTCTTTTCGGGCGGTGCGGGCACTGTGCGCGGTCAGCCCTATGAAAGCCTCGGCATTCCTGTTGGCAATGAGGTTGCTGGCGGCAAGTCTTTCCTCGGTCTATCTGGCGAAGTTCGCGGCAAAATCACCGAGACAATATCGCTGGTCGGGTTTTATGATTATGGTGTTGTCGACACGTCCTCTTTTGTCAGCAGCGCTGCAGAGAGCCATTCCGGCGCCGGGCTTGGTATCAGATATGACCTCGGTGGTTTTGGCCCCCTGCGTCTTGATCTCGCCCTTCCCGTTCAGGGCGGCACCGGGGACGGATTGCAGTTTTACATCGGAATTGGTCAGGCATTTTGACACATCGTTTCTCATATCCAGTTTTGGCGGCTGTTCTGCTGTGGGTGCCCTACCCCGTTCTGGCGCAGGACGAAGGCGGCAGTATGCTAGAGCAGTTTCTGCAGGATACCCTGTCCGGTGATGATCAGAACGTAACCGTCAAAGGCTTGCAAGGCGCCCTCAGCGCACGGGCCACAATCGCAGAGATCACGGTATCGGATGATGAGGGCGTCTGGCTGACCATCAAAGATGCCGAACTGGATTGGAACAGACTGGCCCTGATACGTGGGCGGTTCTCGGTCAATGCGCTGACAGCGCAAGAGATCGACGTAGCCCGTGCGCCGGGCACCACAACCAAAGATGCCCCTCCTCCCTCTGCGGAAACCCAGACATTCCAGCTGCCCGAGCTGCCTGTCGCAGTTGAAATCGGCGAAATCCGCGTGGATCAGCTGTCGCTGGGGCAGCCGCTGATTGGGGTAGCCGCCGACTTATCCGTCACCGGCAATCTGTCGCTTGCTGATGGAACGCTGGACACCAATCTCGACGTGGTGCGGCTGGATCGTGCCGGAGATGAGATCACACTGACCGCCGGGTTCGACAACTCGACAAGCGAGATCAATCTGGACCTGAACGTGGCCGAGGCATCCGGCGGGCTTATTTCGACCGCTTTGAACATTCCCGACAGCCCAACGATCGAGCTGACGGCAAAAGGCGCCGGACCGCTGACGGATTTCACCGCCGATATCGGGCTGAGCAGTGACGGGCAGCAGCGTCTGGCTGGGCAGGTTCGGCTTGGTTCGGCCCCTGACGACACTGCGGAAGGCATAGCATTTACCGCCGATCTGAACGGAGACCTGACACCCTTCGTCGGCCCTGCCATCGACCCGTTTTTCGGGGCGGACTCGCGGCTGTTCGTGCAAGGTCAGACCCTGCCCGAAGGGGCTCTGGACCTGTCCGATCTTCAGCTTGCTACGCAGGCGCTGAACCTAGAGGGGGAGTTGGCCCTGGCCGAGGGCGGCACATTGCAGTTTGCCGCCTTGCAGGGACGCATTACCCCGCCGCAGGGACAGGCGGTCACGCTTCCGGTTGGCGGTGGTGACAAAACGATCAAGTCCGCGCAGATCTCGACCTTGTTTGATCAGAAGAACGGCAATCTCTGGGATCTTAGCCTGACAGCAGATAGTTTCAAATCCCCCCAGGCCGAACTTGAGAGCATCCAAATTATCGCGCAAGGCGTGCTCGATCAGACCCTTGGATTTACGGTGAACGGTGATCTGCAGGCCAGCGTCACGGGCATAGATTTGACCGATCCGAACCTGAATACAGCCGTCGGAGACCGCATCACGCTGGACGGGCAATTTGAGTATGGTGATGACCAGTCGCTGACATTGTCCGGTTTCGAACTGATCGGATCAGATTACACTCTCGCGCTGGACACGCTGATCAGCGGATTGACCAGCGGGCTGGCGGTCGATGGCAAAGCTATGCTGGACGCGACCGATCTGTCCCGGTTCTCTGGCCTGGCCCAGATGGATCTGGCCGGGTCAGCCTCGGCAGAGGTTCAGGGCAAGGGCTCTCCGCTTGAGGGCAGCTTTGACGGCAAAGTGGTAGTTCAGGGCAACAACCTGTCGACCGGTCGCGACGATATCGACCCCGTGATCGCAGGCCAAACCACCATCACGCTGGACGCCAGCCGTGGAGGGGATGGCATTTCCATCCGCGAGTTTAATCTGGACGGTCAGGCCGCGCAGGCACAGGCAAGTGGCGAAGTGACCACGCCTGATGGCAATCTGACAATCGACGGTCAGGCCAGCCTCAACGCGCCCGACCTCTCGGTCTTTTCCGGGCTGGCCCAGCGACAGCTTGGCGGGTCGCTCAGCGCACAAATGGACGGCAAAGGCACCCTGCAGACGCAAGAGTTTGATGGCACGGCCAGCATTACGACGCAGGATCTGCAGACAGGTATATCCGAAGTCGATCCTCTGCTTGCAGGCAAAACCGTGATCGCCTGGGATGGTGCGAAAACGGGAGACCTTATCGACATACGCAAAGCCACCATCAACGGACGGGCCGTGACAGCACAGGTGAGCGCGTCGATCAATGACCCAACCGGCAATCTAGTTCTTGATGGTCAGGCACAGGTGACTGTCCCTGATCTTTCGCTATTTTCGGACCTCGCGGGCCGGGATCTTGCCGGGTCGGTTACCGCGGATATCAATGGCAACGGAGCTTTGTCCAGCCAGACCTTCGACATAGCCGGCGATGTCGATGCGCAGGACGTCCAGATTGGCATCAGTCTCGTCGACAAACTGATCGAAGGTCGAACGACGCTGCGTGTCGATGCCGAGAACAGTGATCAGGGTCTGAATGTCCAAAACTTCAAACTGCGGGGCACCGCCTTGACCGCAGACGCTTCGGGTCAGGTCAGCAAAGAGACCGGCGGGCTGAGCTATTCGGTAAAGCTGGACGATCTTGCGCGGATTTCCAAGACGTTGTCAGGACCACTCACATTGGAAGGCAACGCCGCGCCAACAGCTTCGGGCCTTGAAGGAAGAGTCAGCTTGCGTGGGCCGGACAGTTCATACGCGTCGCTGACGGGGTCTGTCGGCTCTGACGGATCGGCAGACTTGGACTTTGACGCCGAGCTAAACAAGGTCGAGCGTTTCGCCCCAGACTTTCCAGGTACAATCACCGCCAATGGGACCGCAAAGCGCAAGGCAGGCGTCTGGACTATCAACTCTTCGGCGCAGGGCCCGGCACAGATCACCGGCGAAATCTCGGGCACGTTCGATGAAACCACAGGAAACGCCGATCTGCATGCGCAAGGCGGGGTTAATATCGGTATCGCAAACCTGTTCATCACCCCCAACCAAATCGACGGGACTGCGCGGTACGACCTTAGCTTGAATGGCCAACCCTCGCTTGAGGCGCTCAGCGGGTCGATCACGACCTCTGGAACCTCGTTGGCGATACCGGGTGCCGGTCAGACCATTACCGGCATCAGCGGCGCGGTCGAGTTGGCCAACAACCGCGCCAACATCTCCCTAAATGGTGGAACCCGCGCCGGGGGTAATTTCACCGTCGCGGGCCCGATTGACCTGACGCCTCCGTTCAATGCGCAAATTACGACCACGCTCAATCGTCTCGTGCTGACGGATCAGCTTTTGTACGAGGCGATCCTGAACGGGCAAATCGCAATGACCGGAGCTTTGGCGGGCAACAGCACAATAGTCGGGCAAATTACATTCGAGGAAACCAATATTAATCTCGCCGCCGCCTCGGGTGCGGTCGGCGCTGCACCCATACCAGAGATCGAACATATCAACGAAAACGCGGCCAGCTATAGGACTCGGGAACGTGCCCGTTTGGTAAAACAGGACGATGCCACCCAAAGCGATTCCCGTATTGCGCTGGACATCGCTCTGCTCGCCCCCAAGGCCGTGTTTGTCCGAGGTCGAGGCGTGAATGCCGAACTCGGCGGACAGCTGTACATAGGCGGAACAACAACCTCGATCATTCCTTCGGGCCAGATCGCTCTAATCCGAGGCAATTTCGACATTCTGGGCCGCAGGCTGGCCCTGACAAAAGGGATCGTGACCCTACAAGGCGACTTGACACCCTATATCGAATTTGAATCCTCAAACAGCACCTCGGACGGGACCGCTACAATCGAAATCGCCGGGCCGCTGGACGCCCCCGAAGTCAACGTGTTCTCGGATCCGGAACGGCCAGCAGAAGAGGCGCTGGCCATGCTGTTGTTTGGCAACCGTTTCTCTGAGCTGTCGCCCTTTGTCATTGCCCAGATGGCGGCTTCGCTGGCGCAGCTCAGCGGTGCAGGAGGGGATGCAACCAAGGGTCTGAGGGAGTCGACCGGTGTCGACACAGTCGATATCGGAGCAACGTCAAGCGGCGGAATTTTGGGCGCCGGGGCGTATCTGGGTGACAATCTCTATACCGACTTCAACGTGAACACCGAAGGAAATACCGAAGTGAACCTCAATCTGGACGTCACCGATAATATCACAATGCGCGGAACCGTTGACGGGCGGGGGGAAACGGGATTGGGTGTCTTTTTCGAGCGCGACTACTAATCCTGCGCAAAACTCTGCATCTGTGACAACAGTTTCGGGCCAAATCACAGGAAGGCAGGGAATTTCATTAACCCCTTTACTATCAATTTCTTAACATGACAGCGAATGCACAAGTCGCTCTATTCATTTCGTGCGACACGAATTTTCATTGCCGTTCGTTTCGAATTTTTGACGTTTCGTACCAATTTCATTGCCAGGTCCGTGCCTATGCAGGAAAAGAAGGCAGCGCCTGGTTTTGCGGCGTCTTTATCGAGTGACTTGTTGACCAGTACGACCTGATTATAGAGGGGGAAAAACTCAAAATCGGGGAAAGCAAAAGATCAAAATTCAAATCTTTTCATTACTAAAAATATTGAACTGCCCACCTTCCCATCCACTGCGTATTCTGTACCCAGCAGCGATGGGAAGGTGGATTATCTAAACGAACCGATAAGCCGGATGTTTCCGCCGAACGATGTCAGGTTTGTTGTTGTGAAGCTTTAACTGTTGCCGGGCTTTCCGCTGACGCCATCTCGGACAGCCAATCACGCACGGCGCCGTGCCGGCTACGGGCGATCGCGATCTTTTTGCCGCAGCCCAGAACCAGATATCCGACTTCATTCAGGCTTTTAGCAATATCCACACACCGATTAGCAACCCAAAAGGACCGATGCACCTGTAGGCCATAGCATTCTGGCATTTGCGATAGGATGCCTTTGAACGTTGAACGCACCAGCACTTCTTTTTCATCTACACGCAGGGTGACATAGTGCTGCTGAGCCTGAACGAACAAGATATCCTTGGCCAAAAAATTTTGCCCATTGGCGGACACTAAACCATTGGCCACAGGAACACGGGATTCCACTCTGCTATCCGGCTCTTCCTCGGGTTGCGGATCGCCGGCGCGCAGGCGGGCCAGATAAGGTGGAAAAACCCAAACGATTACGATCACTTCAATTCCAACGACGAGAAAGTACTGAGGCAGCAAAAGCGGCGAGTTTTCAAAGCTGAAAGACAGAAACGTACTGAAAACCATTGTCGTTGCGAATTGGGCAAACTTCATCGCCCCATACGCAACGGGAAAACATGTCAGCGGGGTGAAAAACCGTTTGATGCCCAGATATCGGCTGCAGACTGCCTCAAAAAGCAACATCAGAACCACCGAACCCATATACCCCAGCAATCCGAACATCCAATAGATCGATCGCCCCAGCCCGTTTAGCGGTTCAGCAAACAATGACGGCGTCGCACCAAGGAGCAACAGCATCAAAGCGGGCAGAAACATCAGGAAGTTTCTGGACAGGAAAAAACTAAGGACTTCGCTCAGGATCGCATCAACCGACATACCCGGCAATACGACAAACGAAAGCTCAGCCTGTTTCAAATCGTTATACACGTCTTGCGGTTTCATTCAGCCCTTGTTGCTCTGATCGCACTACTACCATCTATTTCGGCTTCGGCGCCTAGGCCCGACCGCCCACAGGTTCGGGCCCTGCGCAATCGGTTCCCCAATTTCGTTTCCAAACCCAATCAAGACCTAACCTCACGACCGCAAAATGGGCGCTTGGTGGCGTTTTCTTAGGTTTAAAATTGCTGAAACCAGAGAAATATGGCGCAAATGGCGCAAAGCTGAGTGGGAAATGCCTATTTCCCCGTTGACGTTGCGGAAACCTAAAAGGGCGGCCTCGCAAGGCCGCCCTCAAAAACTCTACTCCGACACTCTTACTCAGCCGCGATTACGCCTTCGATCTTTTCAACGCGAATGGCCGAGAATTTGAACTCAGGGATTTTACCATAAGGGTCGATGGCCGAGTTGGTCAGGATATTCGCTGCCGCCTCAACATAGGCAAAGGGGATGAACACCATGTCCTCTGCAATCGCCCGGTCGGCACGCACCATGATCTCGATCGAGCCGCGACGGGTGGTCAGGCGAATGGTCTCGCCCGGTTCGATTCCCATCAGCTTTAGCTGACGTGGGTTCATCGAACAGTTGGCCTCCGGTTCAACCGCATCCAGCACCGTGGCCCGGCGGGTCATTGACCCTGTGTGCCAATGTTCAAGCTGACGACCCGTGGTGGCGATCATCGGATACTCCTCATCCGGCGCTTCATCCGGCTGGATCACACTGGCAGGAGTGAACTTGGCCCGCCCATCGGCACGAGGGAAGCCATCACCAAACACAATCGCTTGGCCCGGATCGGTCTCAGACAGCGACGGGTAGGTGATTGTTTCGGTCTCCAGCCGCTCCCAGGTGATGTTGTCGAGCGACGCCATGGTCAGCTTCATCTCATCAAACACCTGGCTAACATCGGTGTAATCCCAGTTCAGCCCGATGCGTTGCGCAAGCTCAACGGTGATTTTCCAGTCCTCACGCGCCTCACCCGGAGGTGCCACAGCCGGACGCACACGCTGAACTTGACGGTTGGTGTTCGACACGGTGCCGTTCTTTTCATACAGCGCCGAGGCAGGCAGGATGATGTCGGCGTAGTTCGCCGTTTCGGTCAGGAAGATGTCCTGCACGATCATCAACTCCAGCTTGGCCAGTGCGTCCCGCGCGTGGCCTACATCGGGGTCGGACATGGCTGGGTTTTCACCCTGAATATACATGCCCTTGATATTACCCGCATATGCTTGATCGATGATTTCAGTGACGGTCAGGCCTTTTTCGTTCGAGAAATCCTCAGATCCCCAGACCGAGCTGAACTGTGCCCGAATGCCGTCATCCATAACCGACTGATAATCCGGCAGGAACATCGGGATCAGACCCGCGTCAGACGCGCCCTGCACGTTGTTCTGGCCACGCAGCGGGTGCAGACCCGCGCCGGGTTTACCAACATTGCCGGTCATCAATGCCAGCGAGATCAGGCATCGTGAGTTATCCGTGCCGTGGATGTGCTGACTGACGCCCATACCCCAGAAGATCAGACCAGCCTTGGCCTGCGCGAAGGTACGCGCGACACGACGCAGCTGATCTGGCTCAATGCCACAAATGGGCGCCATTGCCTCGGGCGTGTAGGCGCGCAGATGCTCTTTTTCGGCTTCCCAGTTCTCGGTCCAGCGGTGGATGTACTGGCTGTCGTACAGTTCCTCTTCGACGATCACGTTCATGATCGCGTTCAGCATCGAGACATCGGCACCGGGGCGGAATTGCAGCATCTCATCAGCAAATTTACGCATGCCGACACCACGTGGGTCCATCACGATCAGCTTGCCGCCGCGCTTGGTGAACTGCTTGAAATAGGTCGCCGCAACGGGGTGATTCTCAATCGGGTTGGCCCCGATGATGATAGCCACATCCGCGTTTTCGATCTCGTTAAAGGTTGCGGTCACAGCACCCGAACCGACGTTTTCAATCAGCGCCGCCACCGATGAGGCATGGCACAGACGCGTGCAGTGGTCGACATTGTTGTGCCCAAATCCCTGACGAATGAACTTCTGGAACAGATATGCTTCTTCGTTGGTACACTTGGCCGAGCCAAAGCCCGCGACATTGCGTGGGTCCTGGTCGCGCAGCGCCTTCAGTCTGGAGGACGCCAGGTCCATCGCCTCTTCCCAGGTCGCTTCGCGGAAATGGGTCGACAGGTCTGACGGATCGACGTTCAACCCCTTGGCAGGCGCATCCTCGCGCCGGATCAGCGGCTTGGTCAGGCGGTGGGGATGGTGGATATAGTCGAACCCAAACCGGCCTTTAACACACAGGCGGCCTTCATTGGCAGGGCCGTTGATCCCCTCGACATATTTCACCTTGCCGTCTTTGACCTTGAGCGAGACCTTACAGCCAACGCCACAGAACGGGCAGACACTTTCGGTCTCGGAATCATAGTCCTTGCTGTCGCCAACCTGCTGGTCGTCCAGCACTGTGGCAGGCATCAGGGCACCGGTCGGACAGGCCTGAACACATTCACCACAGGCGACACAGGTCGAATCCCCCATCGGGTCGTTCTGGTCAAACACCACCTGCGCAGTGTGTCCACGACCGGCCATACCGATCACGTCGTTCACCTGCACGTCGCGGCATGCACGAACGCAGAGGTTGCAGTTGATGCAAGCATCCAGATTAACCCGCATCGCGATATGGCTGTCATCCAGCAACGGGATTTTCCCGGGCTCTTTGGCAGGGAACCGGCTGTCGCTGACATCGTTCAGTTCGGCCATGTCCCAGAAATGGCTGGATTTATCGTGCGCCTCTTTGGGTTGGTCGGCGACCAGGAGTTCCATGACCATTGCGCGTGATTTCTCGGCACGGTCGGTATCGGTCTTGACGACCATGCCCTCGGCAGCGGGACGGATGCACGAGGCGACCAGCGTGCGCTCGCCCTCGACCTCGACCATGCAGGCGCGGCAGTTGCCGTCGGGTTTGTAACCCGGCTGGGGCTTGTGGCAGAGGTGCGGGATCGTGAACCCCTGCCCCTTGGCGGCTTCCCAGATGGTCCAGCCTTCGGGCACGGTGACGTCATTTCCGTTCAGATTGAAGGTGACGGTCTTGGTTGGGCTTGCATCAAGCATGGCTCTGTCTCCCTCAGATTTCGTCAGCGAAATGTTTCATGACCAGGCGGATCGGGTTCGGGGCCGCCTGCCCCAGTCCGCAGATCGAGGCATCGCCCATGACCTGGCACAGATCTTCCAGCAGATCCTGATCCCACTTGTCAGCCTGCATCAGCTTGACCGCCTTTTCACAGCCCGCCCGGCAGGGCGTGCACTGGCCACAGCTTTCATCCTCGAAGAAGCGCAACATGTTCAGCGCAGCATCGCGGGCCGTATCCTGATCGGACAGAACCACCACAGCAGCGGAACCGATAAACGTCCCGTGTGGTTGCAAGGAGTCGAAGTCCAGAGGGATATCATCCATCGACGCAGGCAGCAGACCCGAAGACGGCCCACCCGGCTGATACGCCTTGAAAGTCTGACCCTCGGCCATGCCGCCAGCCGCCTCAATCACATCCACAATGGTCGACCCTGCGGGCAGTAGATAGACGCCCGGCTGCGCCACCCGGCCCGAGACCGAATAGCTGCGCAGACCCGTGCGCCCATTCTTTTCCGTGCTGTTGAGGCATTCCGGCCCCTCGCGGCAGATTTTCGACACCCAATAGAGCGTCTCGACATTGTGCACCAAGGTCGGACGGTTAAAGACCCCAACCTGCGCCACAAACGGAGGCCGGTGACGCGGTAAGCCTTTCTTGCCTTCGATCGACTCGATCATCGCGGATTCTTCGCCGCATATATAGGCACCGGCGCCCCGGCGCAGATCGATATATCCCTTTTCAATCAGGCCAGCTTGTTCCAGCTCGGCAATCTCGCGGCGTAGAATTTCCAGCACCGCCGGATATTCATCGCGCATATAGATAAAGCAGGTCTCGGCCTCTACCGCCCAGGCAGCTATTAGCATGCCTTCAAGGAAGACATGCGGCGTGCGTTCAAGGTAGTAGCGATCTTTGAACGTGCCAGGCTCACCTTCATCGCCATTCACGGCCAGATAACGGGTGCCTTCGTTCATGCGAACGAAGCCCCATTTCTTGCCGGACGGGAAGCCAGCTCCACCCAGACCGCGCAAGCCCGAGGACAGGATGTCTTCCTGTACTTTCTCCCAATCACCGCTCTCGCGCAGCTCTTTCAGCTTTGCATAGCCGCCGTTTGCTTCATATGCCGCAAAGGTTTCATAGGCGGGCAGATGGGCGTGGGTATCATCCGCAGCAATCGCCGCCTGCACCTTTTCAGGGGTGGCATGGTCGATATGGTTATGCCCGATCTCCAGCACAGGCGCAGTATCGCAACGACCCATGCAAGGCGCACGCAGGACACGGACGTTGGAAGGATCAAGACCGTCTTCCAACGCCTTTTGCAACTGCTGGGCACCGGCCATTTCGCAGGACAGGGAATCGCAGACGCGGATGGTCAGCGCGGGCGGCGGGGTTTCATCCTCTTTCACCACATCGAAATGGGCATAGAAGGTGGCGGTCTCATATATCTCGGCCTGACCAATCCGCATCTCGACGGCCAGCGCAGCAATATGATCGGCGCTGATATGGCCGTGTTCGTCCTGAATCAGATGCAGAAATTCGATCAAAAGGTCGCGACGGCGGGGACGATCGCCCAGCAGGCGCGTGATCTCGGCCTGTGCCTCATCCGTGAACTGACGGCCTTTGGGTGTGTGCCGCCCCTTGCCTTTACCTGACTTCCAGACGCCCTTTGGCGCGCCTGATGGCTTGGTATCTAATGGTGCCATGATGCCCTCCGATTCAGGCCCCGTGTCTCATCAGACTAGCATATCGTCAAATCGCATATTTCAATCGCACGATAACGACACCTTATCACCGCAAAGACGCCACCACCGCGCGCAACGCTCCAACCGTTGGCAGTTCCGGATCGCGTGTCAGGGTCGCCAGACAGATAGGTTTGCTGACCACCGGATCGACCAAAGGCAGAACCTTTGTTCCCTTCAGATCCCCCAACGCCCGAACCAACACGCGTGGCACCACGGTGGCCGCCAATCCCTCACGCGCCATGACCATTGAGGCAGTGAACCCGCTGGTTTCCGCGACCACATGAGGATGCAGGCCCTGTTCGGCGAAAATCCGGTCTAATATGCGGCGGTTCTGCATCTGCGGTTCAAGCAGGCTGACCGGAAATTCGGCGACCCGCGCCCAGGGTATTGGCCCCGTTTCGTCTGTCATATGAGACGGGATCAACAGGACATAGGTTTCTTCATACAGCGACTGTACCTGCCGCAAATCGGTGCCGATACTGTCGCCATATGTGATGCCCGCATCCAGACTGCCTTCGTCCAGCCGATGTTGAATGGCCGTAGCCGACATCGTTTCGATCCGAGTGATGATGCGCGGATGCGCCTGCTGCAGACGCTTGATCAACCGGCCCGTAAAGGCGATTGCGGTCGGGATCACGCCCAGTATCAGAGTCCCCGTGATTTCCCCCTTTGCCGCCTGCACCTGCTGTTCCAAGGCCTTGGTGTCGTCCAGAATGCGCCGCGCCCGCTGGACGATCATCTCGCCCTCTTCGGTCAGGCCCTGAAACCGGTTGGCGCGGCGGACGATGGACACGCCCAACCGATCCTCTAGGTTGCGAATACGCATTGAAAACGCAGGCTGGGAAATCCCGCATTCCTCGGCTGCCTTTGCAAAATGCCGGTGCCGCGCCAAAGCGCTGAGCAGTTGCAGGTCGCGGATTTCGATCATGTGGCGGCATCACTCATATCAGGTCGATGCCGACACTAGCGGAATTCCTTGGGATACGGAAAGCAGGAGTTAAACCCGGCCCCTCCTCGAACCGATCCTTATTACCATTGGTAATGCCAAGTTTGGGCCTTAGGGTCAGGACTCATAGCCAATAGATGACGAGAGCTGCGATGGCGATTGCTGAGAGGAAGACCTTCGGGCACCTGT